>NC_018027.1:1551034-1861241 GCF_000266905.1 Mycolicibacterium chubuense NBB4
GCCGCCGGCGACGACGCCGCGGTCATCCCACCGGAGATCCCGATCGCCGGCACGTCCGCCGGTGAGGTCTTTCGCACCCAGAAGTCGGCACGGTTCGACGGTCTGCGCCTCGGCGCCGGTGTCGTCGCCGAGGGCCCCGCCCTGGTGCTGCCGCTTCGGGTGACCGGCACCGTCGCCGGCATCCTGGTGGCGCTGCGGCCGGTGGGCGCAGCACCGTTCGGCCCCGAGGAACTCGACATGATGACCGCCTTCGCCGACCAGGCGGCTCTGGCGTGGCAGCTGGCCACCACCCAGCGCAGGCTCCATGAGCTCGAGGTGCTGACCGACCGGGACCGCATCGCCCGCGACCTGCATGACCACGTCATCCAGCGGCTGTTCGCGGTCGGGCTTTCTCTGCAGGGCACGATCGCCCGTGCCCGGACGCCCGAGATCCGTCAGCGGCTCTCGGGGTGTGTCGACGACCTGCAGAACGTCATCGGTGAGATCCGAACCGCGATCTTCGACCTGCACGGCGCCCCGCCCGGCGCCAATCGCCTCCGGCAGCGGCTCGACGACGCCGTCGCCGCATTCTCGAGTGCACACCTGCGCACGACGGTGCAGTTCTCCGGCCCGTTGTTCGCGGTCGGCGCGGTCCTCGCCGACCACGCCGAAGCGGTCGTGCGCGAGGCGGTGAGCAACGCCGTCCGCCATGCCGAGGCGACCGCGCTGGCGATCAGCGTGACCGTCGCCGACGAGTTGCGCATCGAGGTCACCGACAACGGCCGCGGCATCGCCGAGAACGTCACCAGCAGCGGCCTGGGCAATCTTCGCCGGCGCGCCGACGACGTCGGTGGCACGTTCAGCGCCGAGCGTGTCCCCGAGGGTGGCACCCGGCTGCAATGGTCCGCACCGCTGCAGTGATCAGCGCGTCAGGGACGCGACGGCCGGCACGTCACACCGTCTCGCCGGCTTCCACGCGGAACTGCGACCAGTCGGGCTTCTCCACGGCCGCACGGTATTCGCAGAGCCGCCACGGGCTGACGGTGTGTATCTCGCCTTCGCTGTTCTTGAAATAGGAGTGGCGGATCGAGGGGTGGGCCCACACGGTTTCGGCGATCCGCTCCTGGGTGCGTCGGTGCCAGTCGCGGGCCGGTTCGGGCAGCGGCTCCAGTGCGCGCACACCGCCGTTCACCAACTGCTCGATACAGGCGTTGACGTAACGCATCTGCAGTTCGGAGTGCATGATCAGACTCCCGCCGTGCGCCAGGTGGGTGCCGGGCCCGTACAGCATGAAGAAGTTCGGGAACTTGGGCACCGTGATCCCCAGGTAGGCGTACGGACGCTCGCCCCACTCGCGGCGCAGATCGGTTCCGTCGCGTCCGGTGATGGTCATCGGCAGCAACACGTCCGTCGCATGAAAGCCCGTGGCGTAGACGATGACGTCCGCCTCGTGACAGGTTCCGTCGGTCGTCAGCACCCCGGTGGGGGTCACGCGCTCGATCGGTGTGCGTACCAGCTCGACGTCGGGCCGCTTGAGCGTCGCCAGCCAGCTGCCGTTGTCCTGCAAGGTCCTCTTCCCCGTCGCCGGGTAGTCGGGAAGCACTGCCGCCAAGAGCTTCTCGTCGTCACCGACCTGGGTGGTGATCCAGTCGGTGAACATCAGCCGGGCGAGGGCGTTGATCTCGCTGACCGCGTAGGCCTGGTCTGCGTAGCCGGGATCGACACGGGCGGCGTCGAGCCCTTTGTCGGCACTGGGCCACAGGAGCAGGAAGCGGTACCAGCGCGCGTAGTACGGCAGGTGGTCCATGGCCCAGCGGACACCGTCGGGCACCCGCTCGTGGTACATCGGGTTGGGGAACATCCACTGCGCCGTGCGCTGGAAGACGTCGAGGTGGGCGACCTGGCCGGCGATCGCCGGCGCGATCTGGAAACCGCTCGCGCCGGCACCGATCAGCGCGACCCGCTTCCCACGGACGTCGACGTCGTGGTCCCAGGCTGCGGAGTGAAATGCCGGCCCCGCGAAAGACTCCCGGCCGGGCAGGTCGGGTACGTGGGGCCGGTTCAGCTGGCCGACGGCGGTGATCACCGCGTTGGCGGTCAGCGTCTCGGTGCCCGCAGCGGTGCGGACGGTGAGCGTCCATGTCGCGGTGCGGTCATCCCAGACGGCCCCGAGAACCTCGGTGTTCCACCGGACATGCGGGTACAGCCCGTGGCGGTTCATCACCTGGTCGAAGTAGGCCGCCAGTTCCGGTTGCTCGGCGAAGAAATGCTCCCAGTGGTTGCTCGGTTCGAAGCTGTAGCAGTACAGGTGGTTGGCCACGTCCACCCGGGCGCCGGGATAGGTGTTCTCCCACCAGGTTCCGCCCGGCCCGCCGTTCTTCTCGATGATCTCGAATGCCACGCCGGCTTGCTTGAGACGCAGTCCGGCCAGGATGCCCGACTCGCCGCAGCCGATCACGACCACGCGGAAATCGGCGGCCCGTGACGGGTCGAGTGGGGCGGGGCGGCGTGGGTCGGTGCCGTCGAGATCGAGTTCCTCGAGCACCAGTGCGAGGTTTGCGTCGTCGACCGGCTCGGCGGCCGCCCAGTCCAGCATCTCCCTGACCAGTCCGGGTGCCAGCGGCGCCGGCGGCGGGCAGCCGCGGTCGCGGTAATCGACGATCACGGGCAGGGCGGCCGCGCGCGCCCGCGCCTTGTCCTCCTCGCTCATGAAGCCCTGGACCTCGTTGAGGAACAGCCCGGCCTGTGCGAAATCGCGGACGAAGCGGGGGTCGCCGGTGAGGTGCACCAGGGACAGCAGCAGCGTCGGGATGCTGACCTCTTCGAGGGCGGCGGCGATCTCGGGCGTCGGCGTGGTGAAGCTCCGGCCGGCGTGGAAGGTCCGCGTCATCCAAGACCCCTCTCATCCATAACGCTACGGCTCGTAGCGTATCGGTGCCCCGGGCGGCGACGCAACGATCGCAGCCTGCGGGCTTCGCGCCAGACCGCTACCTCCGCCGACGGCTGGACTCATCGCCGTGACACCGAACGCGGTGACGAAAACTCGGTGCGCAACGCGAGCGCCGGGAGCAGAATTGGTGCACACATGTACCGGGGGTTCGGGGTGCGTGTAGGGGGCCTCCGGTCTGGACCGCTGTGATTGCGGACGGAGAGGGAGGAGGCCTGCCATGACGACGAGGTCCGTGCTCGGGATCGGCGCGACGGTCGGATTGATCGGGTGGGGGCTCACGGGGTTCGCGACCGCCGGACCCGCGTCGGCGCAACCCTGCGGGAGCGCCGTGATTTGGGGGAACGGCGGTGGCCGATGCGACTCCGCGCCCGCCCCGGACGGCAGCTTCACCCGCTGCGACACGGTCTATGTGTTGGGCATCGGCGGCACGAACTGCTATCAGGTTCCGCCGGGCACGCCGCATCAATGATGCGGCCCGTCACTCTTCGCCGAGACCCATCAACTCTGTGACGTGGTGATCCCGGCCGGCGGTGTACCCGCCGTCGACGGCGATGGCCTGGCCGCTGACGAAACTGGCGTCCGGTGAGATCAGGAACGCCGCGACCGCGGCGACCTCGTCGGGCCGCCCGAACCGCCGCAGTTTGTGCTCGTGACGCAGCTCCTCGCGAGGGCCTTCCATGCCGGCGATGCCCATCACCGACTCGAACAGCGGTGTCTCGATGAACCCCGGGCAGATCGCGTTGACGCGAATACCGCTGGGTCCGTAGTCGATTGCGGCGTTCTTGGTGAGCAGCACGACGCCGCCCTTGGAGGCGTTGTAGGCGCTGCCTCCCGCGGTGCCTTCCAGGCCCTCGATGCTCGAGAGTGTCACGATCGCGCCGCGTTCACCGCCGACGCGGTCCTGGCCCACCATCTGACCCAGCGCGGCGCGCAGCACCGCGAACGTGCCCTTGAGGTTGACGTCGAGTACGCGGTCCCACTCCTCGTCGGGCAACAGGTGGATGGGGCCGCCGCCCCCGACCCCCGCCGAGTGCACGACGCCGTCGAGTCGGCCGGCCCGCTCGACGACCGCGTCGATGGCGCGTTGCACCGTCGTGCCGTCGAGCACATCGCCGCTCAGATAGGTGATCGCACCGCCGAGGTCCGGCGGCGGGTGGGCGGCGAGGTCGACCCCGACCACCGAAGCGCCCGCGCCGACGAGCCGCCGGGCCGTCGCCTCCCCGATGCCCGAGGCTGCGCCCGTCACCAGAACCCCTTTGCCGGCAAGCCCGTTCACCGGCACAGTATCGCCCATCGGCCGCCGTCTGCGTGCGTACGATCCTTCAGATGACGTCTGTGCCGTCGAAGCCCGAGCACTTCCTCACCGACGGGCATGGCGGGGTCCGCATCGCCGCCGACCGGCACGGTGACCCCGGCGCCCCCGCAGTGGTCTTCCTGCACGGCGGAGGGCAGACGCGTCGCTCATGGGGGAAGGCCGCCGCCGCGGTGGCCCAGCGGGGATGGCAGGCCGTCACCGTCGACATGCGCGGGCACGGTGAGTCCGACTGGTCGAGCGACGGCGACTACCGCGTGACCAGCTTCGCCGCCGACATCCGTGAGATTCTCGAGCAACTGCCGCCGCAGCCGGTGCTCGTCGGGGCGTCGCTGGGCGGGATCACCTCGATGCTGCTCGCCGGTGAGCTCGCGCGCGGCATCGCCGCGGCCGTGGTGCTCGTCGACATCGTGCCGGACATGGATCCCTCGGGAGCCGAGCGGATCCACGCGTTCATGGCCGACAAGCTCGTCGAGGGATTCGAGTCCCTCGACGAGGTCGCCGACATGATCGCCGAGTTCAACCCGCACCGGCCCCGGCCCGCGGACCTCGACGGGCTGCGGAACAACCTGCGGCGTCGGGGGCATCGCTGGTACTGGCACTGGGATCCGCAATTCATCGACGGCTCGGCGGCGCAGCCGCCGCTCGAGGTGACCGACATCGACCGGCTCCACACGGCCGTCGGTGCGATCCTGGCCGACGGCGTGCCGATGCTGCTGGTGCGCGGTCAGGTCAGTGACCTCGTCAGCCGCGACCGCGCGTCGGCGTTCCTGCAGCGCTTCCCGCAAGTGGAGTTCGTCGACGTCGAGGGTGCCGGGCACATGGTCGCCGGCGACCGCAACGACGTGTTCGCCGGTGCGATCGTCGACTTCTTGACCAGGCACCGCACCGCGACACCGTCACCATCCCCACAGCAACGTGAAAACATCTCGGCGACAGGAGAATTCATGACAGGTCGGTTGGCGGGCAAAGTGGCGCTGATCAGTGGCGGGGCGCGGGGGATGGGCGCCTCCCATGCGCGGGAGATGGTCGCTCAGGGCGCCCACGTGGTGTGTGGCGATATCCTCGACGCCGAGGGTGCACGGGTCGCCGCCGATCTCGGAGGCGCCGCCCGCTACGTCCACCTCGACGTCACCCGCCCGCAAGACTGGGAGGCGGCGGTCGCGACGGCGGTCGCCGAGTTCGGCGGCCTCGACGTCCTGGTCAACAACGCCGGGATCTTGAACATCGGCACCGTCGAGGATTACGAACTGTCCGAATGGCACCGCATCCTGGACGTCAACCTGACGGGCGTCTTCCTCGGCATTCGTGCGGCGGCGCCGACGATGAAGGCCGCCGGCCGTGGCTCGATCATCAACATCTCGTCGATCGAGGGCATGGCGGGCACGATCGCCTGCCACGGCTATACCGCAACGAAATTCGCCGTAAGGGGCCTGACCAAGTCCACTGCGCTGGAGCTCGGCCCCTTCGGTATCCGCGTCAACTCGGTGCATCCCGGTCTGGTGAAAACGCCGATGGCCGACTGGGTTCCCGAGGACATCTTCTCCAGCGCACTCGGCCGCATCGCCCAACCGCGGGAGGTCAGCAACCTCGTGGTCTATCTGGCCAGTGACGACTCGAGCTATTCGACCGGCGCGGAGTTCGTCGTCGACGGGGGCACCCTGGCGGGCTTGGCCCACAAGGACTTCGCGGCCGTCGACGTCGGGCAGCAGCCCGAATGGATCACCTAGCTATCACCGGAATGCGCCGGTGACAGCGGCGATCCGGGGGTCGGTGCGCAATTGCTCCAGGGTCTCGGGCAACGGCAGCCGCCAGTTCGGATACTCGTCGACGGTCCCGGGCAGATTGGGCTGCCTCGGCTCGCCGAGCGCGTCGTAGGGCGAGACGAGTTTGAGCCGGCTCGGTGTCGACGCCAAGAACCGGTGCATCGCGGCGATGACGTCCGCCTCCTCGGGTTCGGCCCCGTCGCCGGGGGCGGGCAGGAGCCCCTCCGACCGCAGCAGCGCCAGCCATTCGGCCCGTTCCTCGTCGGCCCTGGCCTGCTCGGCGGGGACGTCGTCGAGCAGACCCAGCTCGGCGCGGGCCCGCACGTGCTCGCCCCGAAGGAATCCCGCCGCCGTGGGCAGGTCGTGGGTGGACAGACTGGCCGCCGCCCGTGACGGCCAGCGCGACGACGCCAGCAACGGTTCTCCGGGTGCGGTGTCGTCGCGGGTGAACCACGAGACCGCACATCCCAGCATGCCGTTGTCGGCGAGCGCCTGCGTGACCTCCGGCTCGACGGTCCCCAGGTCCTCACCGACCACCGTGGCCCCTGCGCGGTGGGCCTCCAGCGCCAGCACCGCGAGCATGGTCTCGGCGTCGTAGTGGACGTAGGTGCCGCGATCCGGGCCGTCACCGGGTGGAATCCACCAGAGGCGCCACAGACCGGCGACGTGATCGATACGCAGCCCGTCGGCGTGGGAGAGCACTGCGCGCAGCATGTCGCGCACCGGGGCATATCCGGTGTGGGCCAGCCGGTCCGGGCGCCAGGGCGGCAGTCCCCAGTCCTGGCCGCGCGGCGTGAAGTTGTCCGGCGGCGCGCCGATGCTCACCTCGCCGGCGAGCACATCGGCCAGCGCCCACGCGTCGGCGCCGTCCGCGTCGACCCCGACGGCGAGGTCGTGCAACACACCCAGCGCCATGCCCGCGGTGCGGGCGGTGTCGCGCACGGCCGTCAACTGCTCGCTGCACTGCTGTTGCACCCACGCGTGGAACGCGACCCGCGGTCCGAGCTCACGGCGAGCCGCGGCCACTGCCGGACCCGACACGTCCCGCAGTGCGACGGGCCACCGTCGCCACCGTCCGCCGTGCCGCTCGGCCAACGCGCAGTAGGTCGCCCAGTCCCGCAGCCCGTCGGTGCCCGTCCCGCTCAGGGGGTCGGGCCGGCCCTCGGCACGCCAAAGCAGTTCCAGCGCATCGCGTTTGGCTGCCCACACCAGGTCATGGTCGATGCGGCTGGTGTGCGCCGACACGCGCAGCGCATCGACTTCCGAGCGGGTGTTCGCGTCGGCCCGCCGGTATGCCGGGACGTCGGGGATGCGCAGGGCCAGCGGATTGGCGAAGCGCCGGCTCGACGGTGTGTAGGGCGACGGCTGGACAGGATGCGTCGGGCCGGGCGCGTGCAGTGGGTTGAGCAGGACCGCACCCGCGCCGTGCGCGTCGGCCGTCCATCTGATGAACTCGCCGAGATCACCGAGATCGCCGATGCCCCAGGACTGTCCCGAGCGTAGCGCGTACAACTGCAGCATCCAGCCCCACGTGGGCGGGGCCATCGGAACCTGGGGCGGGGCCGCCACCAGCGTGCTCTCGCCGCCGTCGCGCGTCTGCAGCCGGTACCAGCCCGGCGCGAGATCGGCGGGCAGCTCGTCCGCCACATCGGTCTGGGTACCGTCCTCGGCCACCGCCGACACCACCCCCGGCAGCGTCAGCGGCCGGCCGCCGACGCGCATGGCCGTCGTGGGAGGAAGGACGCCCGCACGGCGCCGCTCGTCGAGACGGGCCAGTTCACGCCGCCGGTCGGCCTCGGTGCGGGCATCGACGTCGAGCAGGCCGAGCACCCGGATCACCACGTCGGCGTCGACGTCCACCGGTTCACGGCGCTCGTTGCGGTAGGTGGTCGCCACTCCGTGCGCCGCGGCCAGCCGGCGCAGATCCTCGGGTGCGGGCTTCGGGTCGACGATCACCGCGACGGTCTCGGCGCGGTGCGGGCGGGCGCAACATTCGTAGCAGACACTGCCCGGCTATACCCGAGTCGGCAAAAGCTACACCTGTGTACGGAGCCGCCGGCGGGCTGCGGCGAGAGCAGCACCCGCGCCGCACTTTTCACTCCGGAGACGAGCCAGGGACCTCGGCCGACGAGGTCGCCCGACCGGCGTGCGGTGGTCGCCTCAGCGCACCGTGACGACGACCTTGCCCCTGGCGGTCCGGTCCTCCAGCGAGGCGATCGCGTCGCCGGCGCGCTCGAGAGGGAACACGACCGGCTCGGGGGCGGGCACCGCGCCCGAGGCCAGCAGCGGTTCGAGCTCGGCCCACTGCTCCTGCAGGTAATCGGGGTGGGTGAACGTCCACGCGCCCCAGCCGACACCGACGGCGTCGATGTTGTTGAGCAGCAATCGGTTCACCTTCACCGTCGGGATCTCCCCACCGGTGAAACCGATGACCAGCAATCGCCCGCCGGGCGCCAGTGACCGCAGCGAATCGGTGAAACGGTCGCCGCCGACCGGATCGACGACGATGTCGACCCCACGGTCGTCGGTGAGGTCCTTCACGGCATCCTTGAATCCGTCGGCCAACACCACGTCCGACGCGCCCGCCGCCCTCGCGACGTCGGCCTTGTCCTCGCTGCCGACCACCGCGATCGTGCGGGACGCGCCGAAGGCGGGCGCCAGCCGCAGCGCGGAGGTCCCGATGCCTCCCGCGGCTCCGTGCACGAGCACCGTCTCACCGTCGCTCAAGCGGCCGCGGGTGCGCAGCGCGAAGTGCACGGTCAGATCGTTGAACAGCAGCCCGGCCCCCGCTTCGAACGACACCGAGTCGGGCAACTTGAAGACCCGGTTCGGTTGCAGCGCAACGACTTCGGCCATCGCTCCGCACAGCATGGTCAGGCCCGCGACGCGATCTCCGGGCCGCACGTGCGCGTCCTCGGGCGCACTGCGCACCACACCGGCGACCTCGGCGCCGGGGGTGTATGGCAGAGGCGGCTTGTGCTGGTAGAGACCCCGGGACTGCAGCGCGTCGGGAAACGCCACCCCCGCGGCGTGCACATCGACCACGACCAGGTCATCGCCGGCGGCGGGCTCGTCGACGTCCACGAGCCGTGCGGCGTGCGGTCCCTCGAGTTCGGCAATCTGAATCGCGCGCATACGGCCTCCCGGTAGGTATCGAAACCATTTAACTGCACGCCGGTCGGCCGTCTGCGGGACCCACCCGGAGGTACAGTCGGCTTCCTGACGGACTCTGCGGCAACGTCGCCGGAACAAGGAGCACGAATGGCACCACGGGGGAGGACCCGAGTCCCGGGCGGCGCGTTCGCGCCCGCGCAGAGCCTGCCCCGGGGCCGGGTGGTCGACGTCAGGTCCAGGGACGGCGTGCGGTTGCACACGGAGGTCTTCGGCCCGGAGGACGGCTATCCGGTCGTGTTGGCCCACGGCATCACGTGTGCGATCAGGGTGTGGGCCTACCAGATCGCCGAGTTGTCCCGGCACTACCGGGTGATCGCCTTCGACCACCGCGGGCACGGTCGCAGCAGCGTGCCGCCGCGCCGTGGCGGGTACAGCCTGGACCATCTGGCCGCCGACCTCGACGCGGTCCTCGAGGCGACGCTGGCTCCCGGCGAGCGCGCCGTCATCGCGGGACACTCCATGGGCGGCATCGCGATCTCATCGTGGTCGGAGCGCCACCCGGAGCGCGTGCCACGGCGCGCCGACGCGGTCGCCCTGATCAACACGACCACCGGTGACCTGCTGCGCCACGTCAACCTGCTGCCCGTCCCACCGGCGCTGGCCGACGCGCGGGTACGGGCGGCGGGCACCTTCCTGCGGACCTTCGGCGGGGCACCGCTGATCCGCGCCGCCGACCGGCCGAGCCGGCGTTTCGTGTCGACGATCGCCGTCGGCCGCGACGCCGATCCCGCCGTCGCGGACTTCGTGTTCGAGCTGTTCAACTCGACCCCGCCCGCGGGACGCGGCGGCTGGGCGCGGGTGCTGGTCGACCGGCTGGGCCCGCAGCACATCGGTCTGAAGAACCTCACGGTGCCGACGCTGGTGATCGGCAGCCAGAAGGACAGGCTGCTGCCGATCGTGTCGTCGCGGCGCATCGCGGCGACCGCACCGAACCTGGCCAGGTTCGTCGAACTGCCCGGCGGGCACTGCGCGATCCTGGAACGGCCCCACGATGTGAACGAGCAGCTGCGGTGGCTGATCGACTCGGTGGTTCAGGAACGCCGCGCCAGCTCGTGATCGGCCTCGCCGGCCGCCCGCAGACCTGATCGCACGGCCCCGTCGAGGAAGCCGGTCCACGTGTCGGCCGTCTCGGTGCCTGCCCAGAAGATCGCGTCGACCGGCGCGTGCAGCCACGGCCCGTAGGACGTCCACGACCCGGGAGGCACCGCCGCTGTCGGGCCGCCGGGGGCGAATCGCTCTGCGCCCCAACAGTGGTCGAGGTAGTCGATGGGGCGTGACGCCGCATCGCCGAACAACGTGGTGAACCCGGCGAGCGCGACCTCGCGCCGCTGCTCGGGGGGCAGCGGGTCGAACGTGCGGGCGTCGGTGAACCCGAGCAGGATGCCGAGGCCCGCGTCGCTCGGGCTGACGTCGAACGTGATGAACACCGGCCCCTCGTCGGACAGCGCCTCACCGGAACATCCGCCGTCGCGCCAGAACGGTGTGTCGTACGCCGCGTAGGCCTTGCTCAGATGGCCCTGGGGCCAGTGCCGGGCCAGTTCGAGGTACTCGTCGGGCAGCGGCGGATCGAACTCGATGGCGGCCCGGTGCTCGGGCGGGACGGCGACGACGACGGCGCGGGCGCCGAACAGGCCGCCGTCGGAGACGACGGTCAGGGTGCCGTCGGTGTGCCGGCGGATGGCGCGCACGGGAGCGTTGAGCACCACGCGGTCGCCGAGCTGTTCGGTCATCCGCGTGGCGATCTCCTGCGTGCCCGACAGGAAACGGTCCTGCTGGGCGCCGCCCTTGACGTCGAGCATCCGGCCCAGCCCGCCGGCGGCCTGCACGTAGCGCACGGCGTGCAGCATCGAGACGGCGTCGGGTTCGGCGCCCCACGTCACCCGCGCCACGATCGCCATCAGGTCGCGGGTCGAGGCGCCGGCGTGCACCGAGCGCAGCCAGTCGTCCAGCGAGGTGGAGTCGAGCCGGTCGGCGATCGGCGAGGTCCACGGCCGGGCCACCGGCACCTTGCGGCAGACGCGCTCGAAGCGCCACTGGATGCGGGACACGTCGACCAGTTCCAGGACGGACAGCCGCGGGATGGTGCTGCGGTAGGTCCGCACCCGCCCGCGCCAGCGGATCAGGTTCTTGCCGCGGCCGTACGTCGGCACCGTCGCGCAGTCGAGCTCGGCGGCCAACGCCAGCACGGCGTCCTGAGTCGGCCCCACGAACGTCGCCCCGAGGTCCACCGGCACGCCCGCGACCGCCCCGGTGTAGGACCGTCCGCCGACGCGGTCGCGGCCTTCGACCACGACGACGTCGTGTCCCAGCCGGGTCAGCTCGCGTGCTGCTGTCAGTCCGGCGAAACCGGCTCCCACCACGACCACGTCCACCATGCCTCCCATAGTCGCGGATCGGGCGCGCCGATGAACGTTGTTGTGCGTCGTTTCGCGCGCCGGATTCGCGCTAAGGTCGCGGCTTGTGCAGGTGATGACGGCGTTGTTCGGTCCCACAGATGCGATCGACCGGGCGCGGGCACTGCGCGAGGCCGGGGCCGCGGGCGTGTTCACCTTCGAGGGCCCGCACGATGTGTTCACCCCGCTGACGCTGGCGTCCACCGTCGGCGGGCTGGACCTGATGACCAACGTCGCGATCGCGTTCCCGCGGAATCCGATCCACCTCGCCCACCAGGCCGTCGACCACCAGTTGCTCTCCGGGGGCCGGTTCACGCTCGGCCTGGGCACGCAGGTCCGCACGCAGATCGAGAAGCGGTTCGGCGCCGACTTCGCCCACCCGGTCGACCGGATGCGCGAGCTGATCGGCGCGCTGCGGGCCATCTTCGACGCGTGGCGCACGGGGGAGCGGCTGAACTTCCAGGGCGAGTACTTCCGGCACACGCTGATGACCCCGACGTTTCGGCCCCGCGCGGAGTTCGCGCCGATCCCGGTCTACGTCGGTGCGCTCGGGCCGCGCCTCACGCGGATGACCGCCGAGGTGGCCGACGGGCTGCTGGTGATGCCGTTCGGGTCGAAGCGGTTCCTGCAGGAGGTGACGATGCCCAACGTCGCCGCGGGCCTGGCCGCCGCGGGCCGCAGCCGCGCCGACCTCGCGGTGGTGCCGGAGATCATCGTGTCGGTCGCCGACACCGACCCCGGCCACGCGGCGGCGCGGCGGCTGCTGGCGTTCTACGGCTCCACGCCGGCCTACCGCCCGGTGCTCGACGTGCACGGGTGGAGTGAGCTGCAGCCGGAGCTCAACGCGCTGTCCAAGCAGGGCCGCTGGGAGGACATGGGGCGGCTGATCGACGACGACATGCTGCACACCATCGCGGCGTGCGGGACGCCCGCCGAGATCGCCGCGCACATCCGCGACCGGGTGGACGGGGTGTCCGACCGGGTCTGTCTGTACCAGCCGGGACCGATCGCGGTGGATTCGTTGAGCGAGATCGTCGACGCGCTGGGCCGGTGAGCCATAGGGTGGTACGTGACCGGACCAGAGGAGGTTGCGGGTGCACGAGCACTATTCGGATGAGGTCTATTCCGACGTCGTGATCATCGGCGCGGGCATTTCGGGGATCGGCGCCGCCTACCGGATCCGCGAGCGGAACCCGCAGCTGACGTACACGATTCTCGAGCGGCGATCCCGCATCGGAGGCACCTGGGATCTGTTCCGCTACCCGGGCATCCGGTCGGACAGCGACATCTTCACGCTGTCGTTCCCCTGGGAACCGTGGACCCGGCCGGAGAACGTCGCCGACGGCGAGTACATCCGCGAGTACCTGACCGACACCGCGCACAAATACGGCATCGACCGCCGCATCCGCTTCGACACGTATGTGAAGTCGGCCGAATGGGACTCGGGCACCGACACGTGGACGGTGCGCGCCGAGCAGGACGGCCAGGAACGGGTCCACCGGGCGCGCTTCGTGTTCTTCGGCACCGGCTACTACAGCTATGACGACCCGTACCGGCCGCAATTCCCCGGCATCGAGCGGTTCGGCGGGAAGGTGGTGCATCCGCAGTTCTGGCCGGAGGACTTCGACTACTCGGGCAAGCGGGTGGTGGTGATCGGCAGCGGGGCGACGGCGATCAGCCTGATCCCGGCGCTGGCCGACAAGGCCGCCCACGTCACCATGCTGCAGCGTTCGCCGACGTACATGATGTCGATGCCGCGGATCGACCCGATGGTGGACTTCATCCGGAAAGTGTTGCCGCCGACGCTGTCTCATGCGGTGGTGCGCTTCCGCAACGCGATGTTCCACGTGCTGACGTACTTCATGTTCCGCAAGGCGCCGCGGTTCGGCCGCAAGCTCATCCGCAACCGCACCAAGGCGGCGCTGCCCGAGGGGTACAACGTCGATCTGCATTTCAAGCCGAAGTACAACCCGTGGGACCAGAGGATGTGCCTCATCCTCGACCACGACCTGTTCGAGCAGATCAAGCAGGGGCGCGCCGAGGTCGTCACCGACACCGTCGACCACATCGACGAGACGGGCATCGTGCTGACGTCGGGCGCCCGCATCGACGCCGACGTGATCGTCACCGCGACGGGGCTGCAACTGCAGGCGCTCGGCGGCATCCGGCTGGCCGTCGACGGCGAGGAGGTCGACCCGACCGATCGCTTCGTCTACAAGGAATACCTCATCGAGGACATCCCGAACATGGCGTGGTGCATCGGATACACCAACGCGTCGTGGACCCTGCGGGCCGACATGACGGCCAAGGCCGTCGCGAAGCTGCTGGCCTACATGGACGCCCACGGGTACACGCATGCGTACCCGCATCTGGGCAACGTTCCGCTCGCCGAGAAGCCGGCCTTCGATCTGCAGGCCAACTACATCAAGCGGTCGCCCCACGCCCTGCCGAAGTCGGGAACCCGCAGGCCGTGGAACGTGCGGCACAACTATGTGCTCGACGTGATCGACCACCGCTTCGACCGGATCGAGGAGTCGATGGTGTTCGGCCGCGCCGCGGTCCGCGAACCCCACCCCGCCTGAGACCCTCCCCGCTCGAGACCCTCCCCGCTCGAGACCCTCCCCGCCGAACTTGCATTCCACGCGGGGTCTTCCTGGGTGTTCGGCGCGTGGAATGCTAGTTCGGCGGGTTAGGGGGCGACCGAGAGCCAGTCGGCGAAGCCGGACGGGTCGTGCCGGCCCAGCGCGCCGTGCTCGAACAAACCCCAGCCTTCGCGCTCGGTGCCGTCGGCGTCGCGGCACACCGCGCGGCCGACGTGGTCGATGACCCCGAACCCGGCGCGGCCGATGATCGCCGGGTCGGTCATGTCGTAGGTCAGCCGCTCGGTGAAGTCCGGGCCTTTCCATACGCCGTGCAGCCAGTCCGAGTCGCCGCCGTAACCGCCGCCGACGTGGATGGGCACCGGCAGCTTGGACTCGACCTCGAATCGGAGCGGCGCACCGTCGAACGCCGTCGCCTCGACCGTCGCGCCGGTCGGGATGCGGGTGCCCGACCGGTAATGGATCTTGACCCGCGGCCACCCCAGCTGCTCGACTCGCCCGTCCTTCCAGATGCGCGTGCAGTCGTTGAGCGACCGGAACCCGTGCGGGTCCTCCTGCATGATGATCACGATGCCGAAGTCGTCGAACGCCATCGGGATGTAGAGCCACCACATGCCCTCGAACGGCGGATCGTCGGGCCGGCCCGCCGGTTCCGGCTCGCCGATGGGCCGGATGCCCCACGACCGATCGCGTGATCCGATCCACCGCGCAGGGTCGACCGCGACGTCCTGCCCGTCGATCGAGAGCTGACCGCTCCAGGTGCCGACCTGGGCGAATCGCTGAGCGTCCAGCGTGATGCGGTTGCCTCGCCGCATGATGTGCGGCTGCTCCTGCACGACGTCGAACAGCCCCTCCCACGTCAGGTCGGCGGCGACGCCCTCGGTGTCGTCGAGCACGATCCGCAGCTTGCGCAGCGGCTCGACGACCTCGACCCGGTAGCCCCCGACGTGCTGGTTGAGTCTGTCGGCGTCGATGGCGTCCGACAGGTGCACCGCGGTCTGCGTGTCTCCGCGCCGGACGAGCAGGAACGCGTCCTTGACGCCCAGATTGGGGTAGTAACCGATGCCGGTGATGACGAAGATGTCGCCGGTGCGGTCGTGGGCGTTGAAATAGGACCGGTCGTAGAAGTTGCGGTCCGAGGACCCCGGCCACGCGATCGGCGCAGGCAGCTGGTGCACCGGGTATTCGTCCATCGGTCCGAGCATCAGTCGGCCTCTCCGATCAGTCGTCTCAGCAGGGATGCGTGGTAGAAGAGTGTCTCGACGTCCTCGGGTGTCTCGATCTCGCCGAAGTGCACGCGGCGCGCCCCGGTGCGCATGAACACACAGCACCACACCACCGCGGAGTACACGTGGAACCAGGCGAGGTCGCCGACCTCGACGCCGGTCATCTCCCGGTAGGTGGCGCGCACGTCGTCCTCGCGCAGGAAGTCCGGCATGCCCGGCAACCCCGCCAGTTTGGTCAGCTCCTGAAATACCATGTGCGCGAAGCTGATCCAGGCGACATCGAACTCGCGCGGACCGACGGTGGCCATCTCCCAGTCGAGCACGGCCACCGGGGAGAAGTCCCGGTACATCACGTTGCCGATGCGCGAATCACCCCAGACCAGAACGGGTTCGGTGGCGGCGACGTCGGTGGGGAAGCGCTCCTCGAGCCAGGTCAGCGCCCGTTCCACCAGCGGCGAGCGCCCGATGTCGGGCACGCTGAACTCATACCAGTTCTTCAGCCAGCCGAAGTGGCGGCGCAGCGCTGTCTCGCCGGGCGGGTCGACGTCCTGCAGGAAGCCGAAGGTCTGTTGCGCGTTGGGGATCGAGTGCAGTTCGGCGAGCACCGCCACCGTGTGGTCCTGCAGGCGGCGTTGCTGTTCGGGGTCGGCGTCGTAGAGCCAGTTACCGCCGAACGTGTAGGGCATCACGTCGGGTGGGACGACGCCGTCGACGCGGTCCATCAGGAAGAACGGCCGGCCCAGGACGTCGCCGCTGCTCTCGAGCCAGCGCACCCGCGGAACCGGGACGCCGGTCAGTTCGGCCACCAGTCGCATCACCTCGTGCTGGTGATCGAGGCGGTAGTGCTCGAAGACCGGGATGTCGGCCTCCGCCGGGGCGACCCGGGCCACCCAGTGCTGTGCGACGCTTCGTCCGGCCTGAGTCCACCGGCCGGACACCATGATGGTCTCCGAGGACATGCCGTTGGCGTCGACACCGTCGTCCACCGTGATCTCGGGCGTGGTGTCCGGAAGCACCGCCGACAACCACTGCGACAGCGCCGCGGGCACGTCGGTCATGTCGCGACTCGACCGCTGAAGCCGCTCCACACCTTCGACGGCTGGTTCACTGGGCAAGAGAACGGTCCTTCCCGCCGCGGCAACGGTGCCGCGGCCACCCTGAATACGATACGGTGAGTAGCGTTATGAAAGCAGACCCGTCCTCGGCTGACAAGACCTCGGGCGCCGGACGTCCGCGGGACCCGCGTATCGACGCTGCCATATTGCGGGCCACGGCGGATCTACTTGTCGAAATCGGCTATGCGAACGTCACGATGGCCGCAGTCGCCGAGCGGGCCGGAACCACCAAGACCGCGCTGTACCGGCGCTGGTCGAGCAAGGCGGAACTCGTGCACGAGGCGGCATTCCCGGTCACGCCCTCGGCGATCGAGACACCGCCCGGCGACATCGCGGCGGACCTGCGGGCCATGATCGACGCGGCGCGCGACGTGTTCACCAGCCCGGTGGTGCGGGCCGCGCTGCCGGGGCTGATCGCCGACCTGTCGGCCGACGCGGAACTGCTGGGCCGGGTCAGCGACCGCTTCACCGATCTGTTCGCGGCGGTGCGCACGCGACTTCAGGATGCGGTCGACCGCGGCGAGGTTCGGGCGGGCGTGGACCCGGACCGCCTCGTGCACCTCATCGGCGGTGCGACGCTGCTGACGGTCCTGCAGGCGCCGACCGATCTCGAGAGTCCCGCCTGGGCGGAGAAGACCGCCGACATCCTGCTGCGCGGCATCGAGGCCGGCCCGGTCGCGTGAGGCGGTGGGTCACCGCGGCCCGATCTGCTCCTTGTTCCGCTGCGCCACCGCGGTGAACCGGTCGCCGAGTGCGCCGAAGTCGCGGTGCTGGGCGAAGGCGATCTGCTCCTCAGCCGCCAGGGCGGGCCCGGTGACCGCCGACGACCCGGTCGTGTAGATCTCCTTGAGGCTACGCATCGTCGCCCTCGGGACGTCGGCGATCTGGTGTGCGAGGTCGACGGCCCGGCTGATCAGGCGCTCGTGCGCCACCATCTCGGTCACCAGCCCGATTCGTTCGGCGCGGGCGGCGTCGACGACCTCACCGGTCATCGACAGCCGCCGGGCCATCGCCGCGCCCACCAGTTGCGGCAACCGCGCGGTCATCCCTCCGCCGGGCAGGATGCCGACCCGCGCGTGGGTGTCGGCGAACACGGCCCGGTCCGACGCGATGAGGAAGTCGCAGCCCAGCGCCATCTCCAGGCCGCCGGTGAAGGTCGCGCCGTTGATGGCACCCACGACGGGCGTGCGCATCGCCGCCACCGCCGCGATGCAGCTCTGCGAACGGAACTCGTCGAAATACGAAAGGCCGTCGCGGGCTGCCTCTTTGAGATCGACACCGGCGCAGAACGCGGGATCGGCACCGGTGAGCACTACGGCGCGCACGGACTCGTCGGCGTCGGCGGCGGTCAAGGCCGCATACGAGGCCCGGATCAGCTCGCGGTTGAGCGCGTTGCGTGCCGCGGGCCTGTTCAGCGTGATCACGCGCACGCCGTCGCGATCGTCGGTCAGTACGAGCGGCTCGGTGGTCATGTCCACCTTCGTATCAGAGGAAACGGCTCGCCGAGTTCGCGAGGTCGAGCAGCGGCTGCGGCAGCGCGCCGAGAGCGAACGTGACGGCCGCCGTGACGGTGACGACCGCGGTGGTCAGTGCACTCGGGACGACGACGACGGGGGCGCCGTCCGGCCGGTCGGTGAAGAACATCAGCACGATGACGCGCACGTAGAAGTAGGCCGCGATCGCGCTCGCGATCACGCCGACGACGACCAGCGGGATGGCGCCGCCCTCACCGGCGGCCTTGAAGACCGCGAACTTGCTGACGAAGCCGCTCGTCAACGGGATGCCCGCGAACGCGAGCAGAAACAGCGAGAACACCACGCCGACAAGCGGATACCGCTTTCCCAGACCCGCCCACCGCGCCATCGCGGTGTCCTCCTCACCGGTGGCGTCGCGCACGAGGCTCACTACGGCGAAGGCTCCGACGGTGGAGAACCCGTAGGCGAACAGGTAGAACAGTGTCGACGACAGCCCGGCCTCGTTGCTGGCGATGACGCCGGTCAGGATGAATCCGCTGTGCGCGACCGCGGAATAGGCGAGCATCCGCTTGACGTCGTTCTGGCTGACCGCGGTGACGGTGCCGACCGCCATCGTCAGGATCGCGATCGCCCACAGCACCGGCCGCCAGTCGGCGCGCAGCTCCGGAAGCGCCACGTAGAACAGGCGCAGCATCGCGCCGAACGCCGCGATCTTGGTGCCCGCCGCCATGAACGCCGTGATCGGTGTGGGTGCGCCCTGGTAGACGTCGGGGATCCACGAATGGAAGGGCACCGCACCGACTTTGAACAGCACCCCCACCGACAGCAGCGCGATGCCGATCAGCGCCAGCGACGTCGTACCGGTGCCCGCGGACACCGCGGCGGCGATGCCCGACAGGCTCAGCGTGCCGGCGTAGCCGTACAGCATGGCGGCGCCGTAGAGGAAGAACGCCGACGAGAAGGCGCCCAGCAGAAAGTATTTCAGCGCCGACTCTTGAGACTCGAGCCGCCGGCGCCGGCTCAGCCCGCACAACAGGTACAGCGGCAGCGACAGCACCTCCAACGCGATGAACATCGTCAGCAGGTCGTTGGCGGTGGGGAACAGCAGCATGCCGCCGACGGCGAACATCGTCAGCGGGAACACCTCGGTCTGGATGACCCCCGCCTTGGTCGCGACCTGCTCGGCGACACTGCCGGCGACCGCGGACGCCTGCGGGGTGAACGCGTCGAGGCCGCGCTCGGGGCGGTCCCCGCCGCCGGAGGCGATGCTGCGCTCGCCGATCAGCAGCACACCGAGCACGCCCACCAGCAGGATGGTGCCCTGCAGGAACAGCGCGGGCCTGTCGATCGCGACGGCGCCCATGACGGCGTTGACGCCGGTGCCGCCGTGCAGGTCCCGCGTCACCAGCACCACGGCGACGAACGCGGCGACGAGCGCGGCAAGGCTCACGGTCACCTGCGCGGCGTAGCGCCGCCGCGCGGGCAGGAAAGCCTCCACCACCACGCCGAGCACCGCTGCGCCGAGCACGATGAGCATGGGCGAGATCAGGCCGTATTCGACCGTCGGTGTCGGCAGGTTCATCGCACCGGGCCTTCCGCGACCCGGGGTGCCGGGTCGGTCTGGTTGATCGTCGTCAACGTGTGGCTCACCGCGGGGTCGATGACGTCGAGCGCGGGCTTGGGATAGATCCCGAGAACCAGCAGCAGCACGAGCAGCGGTGCCACCACGGCGATCTCACGGGGCACCAGATCGCGCAGTCGGCGCTCACCGTCGGCGAGTTCCAGCGGAGCAGGTCCGGTCATCATCCGTTGGTACATCCACAGGATGTAGATGGCCGAGAGCACGAGCGCGCTGGCCGCGACGACACCGAGCACCGGGAAACGCGTGAACGTACCGATCAGGACCAGGAATTCACTGATGAACGGCGCGAGGCCCGGCAGCGACAGGGTGGCCAGACCGGCGACCAGGAAGGTCCCGGCGAGTACCGGCGCGACCTTCTGCACGCCGCCGTAGGCGCTGATGAGGCGTGAACCGCGGCGGGACACCAGGAATCCGGCGATCAGGAACAGAGCCGCGGTCGAGATGCCGTGGTTGACCATGTACAGCGTCGAGCCGGCCTGGCCCTGGCTCGTCATCACGAAGATGCCCAGGATGATGAACCCGAAATGCGAGATCGAGGTGTAGGCGATCAGGCGCATGACGTCGGTCTGCCCGATGGCGACGATGGCGCCGTAGACGATCCCGATCACGGCCAGGGTGATGATGAGCGGCCGGAAGAACGCGGCCGAGTCGCCGAACAGGGGCAGGCAGTAACGGATCATGCCGAAGGTGCCGACCTTGTCCATGATCGCCATCGTCAGCACGGCGCTGGCGGGGGTGGCTTCGACCGCAGCGTCGGGCAGCCAGCGGTGCAGCGGCCACAGCGGCGCCTTGACCGCGAACGCGAACATGAAGCCGCCGAACAGCAGGTGCATCACCACCGGGTTGAGCGTGAACTGGCCACCGGTCACGGCCGCGACGATCGCGCGGAAGTCGAACGTGCCCTCGGCGAACGCGTCGCTGCGGGCGGTGGCCACGTACAGGCCGATGACCGCGGCCAGCATGATCAGGCCGCCGAAGAGGTTGTACAGGAGAAACTTCACCGCGGCCTTGCTGCGCTCGGCGCCGCCGAACCCGCCGATCAGGAAGTACATCGGGATCAGCATGGCTTCGAAGAACACGTAGAACAGCAGGATGTCGAGCGACACCAGCGAGATCAGCACCATACCCTCGACGGCCAGCGTCAGCGCGAAGTAGATGTGGGTGGAGCGGCCGCCCCAGCTCGTCTGATCGCGGGCGTCGTTCCATCCGGCGAGGATCAGCAGCGGCACCAGCACCGCTGTCAGCGCGACCAGCGCCAGGGCGATGCCGTCCACGCCGAGGATGTAGCCGGTGCCGAAAGACGGGATCCAGCGGTAGGACTCGACGAACTGATATTGCTCACCGGCGGGGTCGAACCCCACCGCGACGACCGCGGCGACAGCGAGCACCGCCACCGACACCGCCAGGGTCACCGCTTTGGCGAGGGTGCGCTGTGCGGCCGGCAGCAGCATCACGACCACCGCACCGACCATCGGGACGGCCCACAGGACCGTCAGCCACGGAAACGATGTCACCACAGGTTCACCGCCAGGATCATCGCGACGACGAGCGTCGCGCCGGCCAGCATCGACAACGCGTAGGACCGCGCGAATCCCGTTTGAATCTGCCGCAATCCGCTCGACATGCGGCCCACCGCGGTGGCCAGGGCGCCGGCTGCGCCGTCGACCGCCTCGTCGTCGATCTCGACCAGTCCGCGGGTGACGTCCCAACCGGGCCGCATCAGCACCCTCTCGTTGAACGCGTCACCGTACAGGTCGCTGCGCGCGGCGACGGTGAGCGCCGAACCGGCCGGCACCTCGGCAGGTACCGCGCGGGCACCGTACATCCGGTAGGCGATCGCGATACCCACCGCGACGACCGACAACACGATGACCGTCACCACCCACGCCGGCATGACGTGGTGGGCTTCGTGTGCACCCACCACCGGTTCCAGCCAGTGCTGCAGCGTCCCGCCGATCGCGAGTGCACCGCCGGCGGTCACCGAGCCGACGGCCAGCAGGATCATCGGCCACGTCATCACCGCGGGCGCCTCGTGCGGATGCGACTGGTGCAATTCCCCCGTCGCTCTGCTCGCCCGGTCAGCCCAGCGCTTCTCCCCGAAGAACGTCATCAGCATCACCCGGGTCATGTAGAACGCGGTGATCCCCGCGCCGAGAATCGTTGCGCCACCGAGCACGACGCCCTTCACCCCGCCCGAGCCGAGGGCGGCCTCGATGATGCCGTCCTTGGAGAAGAACCCGGCCAGCGGCGGAACGCCGATGATCGCGAGGTACCCGAGCCCGAACGTCACGAACGTGATCGGCAGCGCCTTGCGCAGCCCGCCGTAGCGGCGCATGTCGACCTCGTCGTTCATCGCGTGCATCACCGAGCCGGCGCCGAGGAACAGGCCCGCCTTGAAGAAACCGTGGGTCAGCAGATGCATGATCGCGAACGCGTACCCGGCCGGCCCCAGGCCGGCCGCCAGCACCATGTAACCGATCTGGCTCATCGTCGAGGCCGCCAGTGCCTTCTTGATGTCGTCCTTCGCGCATCCGATCACGGCGCCGAACAGCAGCGTGACCGCCCCGACGATGACGACCGCGGTCTGGGCATAGGGCGCCAGATCGAACACCGGCGCCGAGCGCACGATCAGGTACACCCCGGCGGTGACCATGGTGGCCGCGTGGATCAGCGCCGACACCGGCGTCGGGCCCTCCATCGCGTCGCCGAGCCACGACTGCAGCGGAACCTGCGCCGACTTGCCGCACGCGGCGAGCAGCAGCGTCAGGCCGATCGCGGTCAGCACGCCGTCGCCGAGGCGCGGTGCCGCGCCGAACACCCCGGCGAACGAGACGGCGCCGACCGTGGAGAACATGATCATCAGTGCCACGGCCAGCCCGACGTCGCCGACGCGGTTGACGACGAAGGCCTTCTTGGCCGCCGTCGCCGCCGAGGGCTTGTACGACCAGAATCCGATCAGCAGATACGACGCCAGACCGACGCCTTCCCAGCCCATGTACAGGCCGAGGTAGTTGTCGGCGAGCACGAGCAGCAACATCGCGGCCAGGAACAGGTTCAGGTACGCGAAGAATCTTCTGCGACCTTCGTCCTCCTTCATGTAGCCGATCGAGTAGATGTGGATCAACGATCCGACGCCGGTGATCAGCAGCGCGAAGCACATCGACAGCTGATCGAGTTGCAGGCCGAAATCGACCCTCAGCTGCCCGACGGGAACCCAGCTGAACAGTGACTCGTGGGTGGACCGGTGCTCGGCGTCGCGGCCGAGCATGTCGACGAACAGCGCTGCGGCACAGGCGAACGAGGCCACCGCTGCCAGCGTGCCCAGCAGGTGTCCCCACCGATCGGCGCGGCGGCCGGTCACCAGCAGGATCGCCGCCCCCGCCAGGGGGAGCGCGACCAGGAGCCACACGGGAAGTGTCATGCGCGGCCCTAGTGCTTCAGCAGGTTGGCCGCGTCGACGCTGGCGGAGCGCCGGGTCCGGAAGATGGTCATGATGATCGCCAGACCCACGACGACCTCGCACGCGGCCACGACCATCGTGAAGAACGCGACGACCTGGCCGTCGAGATGGCCGTGCATCCGGGAGAACGCGACGAACGCCAGGTTGGCCGCGTTGAGCATCAACTCGACGCACATGAACATGACGATTGCGTTGCGCCGCAGCAGAACTCCGGCGGCGCCGATGGTGAACAGCAGCGCGGACAGGTACAGGTAGTTGTCCGGATTCACCGTTGCTCCCCGTTCTGGCTCTCGTGCGAGGTCGCCCCGTCGGGGACGGGACGCAGCTGCAGGATGGCGCTGACCGACAGTTCGGAGCCGGATCCGTCCGGCAACCGCGCAGGGACGTCGACCGCGTTGTGGCGGGCGTAGACGCCCGGGTTCGGCAGGGTGGTGGGGTGCCCGCCGGGCGCGAACCGCTCGACGGCCAGTTCGCGCTGAGTTTTGCGACGGTCGAACCGCTCGCGGTGCGCCAGCACCATCGCGCCCAGTGCCGCGGTGATGAGCAGGGCGCCGGTGAGCTCGAACGCCCACAGGTACTTGGTGAAGATCAGCGCCGCCAACCCTTCGACGTTGCCGTTGCTGTTGGCCTGCGTCAGCCCGGCGGAGGCGCCGGCCGAGACGGTGCCGATGCCGGCGATCAGCAGCACGCCGAACCCGACGCCGATCACGATCGCGGCGACGCGCTGACCGCGCAGCGTCTCGACGAGGGACTCCGAGGAGTCGACGCCGATCAGCATCAGCACGAACAGGAAGAGCATCATCACTGCGCCGGTGTAGACCACGACCTGCACGACGCCGAGGAACGGCGCGTCCTGGACGATGTAGAGCACGGCCAGCGCGATCATCGTCAGCGCCAACGACATTGCCGAGTAGACCGCCTTCGGAGCGGTGACCACGCCCAGCGCACCGATCACCGCTAGCACCGCGAGCACCCAGAACACGATGGTCTCCGTCATCGGGCGGAGTCCTCGGACACCGGCGCGATCCTGCCGAGGTAGTAGTCGTCGTCGGTGGCGCCCGGGGCCATGGCGTGCGGTGGCGCCTCCATGCCGGGCGCCAGCGGCGCGAGCAGCTTGTCCTTGCCGTAGATGAGATCGGACCGGTTGTCGTCGGCCATCTCGTAGTCGTTGGTCATCGTCAGCGCGCGGGTGGGACAGGCCTCGATACACAGGCCGCATCCGATGCAGCGCAGGTAGTTGATCTGGTAGACGCGCCCGTATCGCTCACCGGGGGAGTACCGCTCGTCGTCGGTGTTGTCGGCGCCCTCGACGTAGATCGCGTCGGCGGGGCAGGCCCAGGCGCACAGCTCGCAGCCGATGCACTTCTCGAGGCCGTCGGGATACCGGTTGAGCTGGTGGCGGCCGTGGTAGCGGGGCGCGACCGGACCGGGCTTCTCCGGATACTCCTCGGTGACCGGCTTCTTGAACATCGAGCCGAAGGTGACGCCGAATCCGGCGATCGCCTCGAAGATCTTAGGCATCTGCACGCTCCTTCGCCGGCAGCGGTGGCACCGGGAAGGCGCCCTCCGGGTGAACGGGTGGTGCGGGGGCGCGGCGGATCGCCCTGCCGCGCAGCGCTCGCCCTCCGATCAGGGCGAGCAGGACGGCGACGACCATGGCCGCGCCGATCAGCGCGGTGGCCCACACCTGGTAGCCCTCGTTGCGCATCGTGCGGGTGACCGCGACGACGACGATCCACGCGAGCGACACCGGGATCAGGATCTTCCACCCGAGTCCCATGAACTGGTCGTAGCGCAGCCGCGGCAGCGTTGCGCGCAGCCACATGAACACGAAGAGGAACATCCACACCTTGGCCGTGAACCACAGCAGCGGCCACCAGCCGGTGTTGGCGCCGTCCCAGACACTGATGGGCCACGGCGCGTGCCAGCCCCCGAGGAACAGCGTGGTCGCCAGCGCCGACACCGTCGTCATGTTGACGTACTCGGCGAGCATGAACATCGCGAACTTCAGCGACGAATACTCGGTGTGGAACCCGCCCACCAGTTCACCCTCGGCCTCGGGCAGGTCGAACGGAGCGCGGTTGGTCTCACCCACCATGGCCGTCAGGTACACCAGGAACGAGGGCAGAAGCAGGAAGACGTACCAGGTGTCCGTCTGCGCGGCCACGATCCCCGACGTCGACATCGTGCCCGCGTAGACGAACACCGCGGCGAACGACAGCGCCATCGCGATCTCGTAGGAGATCACCTGTGCCGACGAGCGCAGTCCGCCCAGCAGGGGATAGACCGATCCCGACGCCCACCCGGCCAGCACGATGCCGTACACCCCGATGGAGGTGACCGCCAGGATGTAGAGGACCGCGACCGGCAGGTCGGTCAGCTGCAACGCGGTGCGGTGACCGAACACCGACACCTGCCCGCCCATCGGGATGACGGCGAACGCCATGAACGCCGGGATCACCGAGATGACCGGTGCGGCAAGGTAGATCCACTTGTCGACGCCCGCCGGGATCAGACCCTCCTTGAGGGCGAGCTTGACGCCGTCGGCCAGGGACTGCAGCAGGCCGCGCGGGCCGACCCGGTTCGGCCCGAAGCGCAGCTGCATGCGGCCGAGGATCTTCCGCTCGAGCAGGATCGCCGTCAGCACCGTCAGGACCAGGAACGCGAAGATGCCGAGGGCCTTGGCGAGCATCAGCCACCACGGGTCGTGTCCGAACAGCGTCGGGTCGGGATGGGTCACGGCGCCACCTGCCCGTTACCGCGGGTTTCGGTGCGCCCGATCGACACCACGGCGCCCGTCGTGACGCCCAGTGTCGAGTACACGGCGCTGCCAGGCGAATTCAGTGGCAGCCACACCACGCCGTCGTCCATCTCGGTCACGTCCAGCGGAAGGGTGATCACGCCGCGGTCGGTGCGCACCGACACCATCTCACCGTCTCCCACCCCGATCCCGGCGGCGGTGCCTGCCGACAGACGGACCACCGGCGTACGCGCGGTGCCCGCCAGGTGCGGTTCCCCGTCCTGCAGCCGGCCGCGGTCGAGCAGCATGCGCCAGCCCGCCAGCACGGCGTGGCCGGCCTCCGCGGGCTGCTGCGGTGCGGGCGCCACCTCGGGAGCCGGGGGTCGCCGACCCGCCCACAGCCCGAGGCGAGCCCGTTCGTCGGCCGCCGCGGCGGGTGTGGGCAGGCCGAGGTCGACTCCGATCTCGTCGGCCAGGAAGTTCAGCACCCTCAGGTCCGGGACGGCGTTGGTGCGCAGCGACGGCTCGAACGGCCGGAGACGGCCCTCCCAGTTGACGAACGAGCCCGACTTCTCCACCACCGGTGCGACCGGGAAGACGACGTCGGCGCGCTCGGTCACTGCGCTGCGCCGGAGTTCGAGGCTGACCACCAACGGCGTCGCGTCGATGGCTGCCAGCGCGGCCGCCGGATCCGGCAGGTCGGCGAGTTCGACCCCGCCGATCAGCAGCGCCCCCAGGAGCCCCTGCCGTGCGGCGGCGACGATGCCGTCGAGGTCGCGACCGGCGGTGTGCGGCAACGTATCCACATGCCATGCGCGGGCGGTCTGCTCGCGGGCCGCCTCGTCCTCGACGGGCCGGCCGCCGGGCAACAGATTCGGCAGGGCTCCCGCTTCGACCGCGCCCCGCTCACCGGCGCGGCGGGGCACCCAGGCCAGCCGCGCTCCGGTGGCCTCGGCGAGACGGCCCGCGGCCGACAGCGCCCCGGGCGAGGTGGCGAGACGCTCACCGACGAGGATCAGCGATCCCGGCATCCTCAGAAGTTCGTTGCCGGCCAGGCCATCCAGTGCGGCCGCCTCGCCGCCGGGGACCGCACGGATCAACTCTCCCGACAGCTTGCCGAGCCCGCGACCGGCCAGTGGCGCGATCGCCATCACCCGCAGGCCGCGGCGCCGTACCGCCTTGCGCAAGCGCAGGAAGACGATGGGCGACTCCTCCTCGGGTTCGAAACCCGCCAGCAGCACGACGGGCGCCTGCTCGAGATCCGAGTAGGTGACCGACATCGGGCGGCCGGCGACCTGCGCGGCCAGGAACTGCGCCTCCTCGGCGCTGTGCGCGCGGGCGCGGAAATCTATGTCGTTGGTGCTCAGCACGATTCGAGCGAACTTCGCGTAGGCGTACGCGTCCTCGGCGGTGACCCGGCCACCGACCAGCACGCCGGCGTTGCCGGCTGCGGCCGCCAGTCCGGCCGCGGCCACTCCCAGCGCCTCCGACCAGGACGCCGGGCGCAGCGAGCCGTCGTGCTCTCGCAGCAGCGGGGTGGTGATCCGGTCGCCGACGGTCGCGTAGGTGAAGGCCCACCGGCCCTTGTCGCAGTTCCACTCCTCGTTGACCTCCGGGTCGTCGCCGGCCAGCCGGCGGAGCACCCGGCCGCGCCGGTGGTCGGTGCGCTGCGCGCATCCGGATGCGCAGTGCTCGCAGACGCTCGGGCTCGACACCAGGTCGAAGGGGCGCGCCCGGAACCGGTATGCGGTTCCCGTCAGCGCGCCGACGGGACAGATCTGCACGGTGTTGCCCGAGAAGTAGGACTGGAACGGCTCGCCGGGTGCGATCCCGACCTGTTGGAGGGCACCGCGTTCCAGCAGGTCGATGAAACGGTCACCGGCGATCTGGTCGGAGAAGCGGGTGCAGCGGGCACAGAGCACGCAGCGTTCACGGTCCAGCAGCACCTGAGAGGAGATCGCTATCGGCTTCGGGAACGTGCGTTTGACGTCGTCGAAGCGGGTCTCGGCCCGGCCGTTGGACATCGCCTGGTTCTGCAGTGGGCACTCGCCGCCCTTGTCGCAGATCGGGCAGTCCAGCGGATGGTTGATGAGCAGGAATTCCATCACGCCGTGCTGGGCTTTGTCCGCGGCCTCCGAGGTGAACTGCGTGCGCACCACCATGTCCGGAGTCACCGTTGTCGTGCACGACGCCAACGGCTTTCGCTGCCCCTCGACCTCGACCAGGCACTGCCGGCACGCTCCCACGGGGTCGAGCAGCGGGTGGTCACAGAATCGCGGGATCTGGACGCCGATCAGCTCCGCCGCGCGAATCAGCAACGTGCCCTTGGGCACGCTGACCTCGGTGCCGTCGATCGTCAGCGTCACCATCTCGACCGGTGGCGCGTCGTGACTGTTCTCCGCCAGGGTCATGCGCCCACCCCCTCCGGTGCGGCCAGCATCGACGCGTACGGGTCGAACGGGCACCCTGCCGGGTCCAGATGCGCTTCGTACTCGTCGCGAAAGTGCTTGATGGACGACGTGATCGGGCTCGCCGCACCATCGCCCAACGCACAGAAGACCTTGCCGAAGATGTTGTCGGCGATGTCGAGGAGCTTGTCGAGGTCGGCCTCGGTGCCCCTGCCGGTCTCCAGGCGCTCGTAGATCTGCGCCAGCCAGTAGGTGCCCTCGCGGCAGGGCGTGCACTTGCCGCACGATTCGTGGGCGTAGAACTGGGTCCACCGGCGCACCGCGCGCACCACACAGGTGGTTTCGTCGAAGATCTGCAGCGCCTTGGTGCCCAGCATCGAACCGACACCGGCCATTCCCTCGTAATCCAAAGGCACGTCGAGGTGTTCGGCGGTCAGCAGGGGTGTCGACGACCCTCCGGGGGTCCAGAACTTCAGTTCGTGTCCGGCGCGCACCCCGCCCGCACAGTCGAGGAGCTCGCGCAGCGTGATGCCCAGCGGCGCCTCGTACTGGCCCGGCGTGGTGACGTGCCCGGACAGCGAATACAGCGTGAACCCCGGTGACTTGTCCGAGCCCATCGACCGGAACCAGTCGACGCCGTGGAGCAGCACAGGCGGGACGCTGGCGACCGACTCGACGTTGTTGACCACCGTCGGACAGGCGTAGAGACCCGCGACCGCGGGGAAGGGCGGCCGCAGACGGGGCTGACCGCGCCGGCCCTCCAGCGAGTCGAGCAGGGCGGTCTCCTCGCCGCAGATGTAGGCGCCGGCGCCGGCGTGCACGATCAGGTCCAGGTCGAATCCCGAGCCGTGGATGTCGGTGCCGAGATGGCCCGCCGCGTAGGCTTCGGCGACCGCGGCCTGCAGGCGGCGCAGTACGGGTATCACCTCACCGCGCACGTAGATGAAGGCGTGGTGGGCACGGATCGCGTACGCCGCGATGATCGCTCCCTCCACCAGGAAATGCGGTGTGGTCAGCATCAACGGGATGTCTTTGCACGTCCCGGGTTCGGACTCGTCGGCGTTGATCACCAGGTAGTGCGGCTTCGCGCCGGCGCCCTCGTCACCCTGGGGGATGAACGACCACTTGGTGCCCGTCGGGAAGCCCGCGCCGCCGCGACCGCGCAAGCCCGAATCCTTGACGGTCGCGATCACCTCGTCCGGGCTCATCGACAGCGCGCGCTGCAGCGCCCGGTACCCGTCGTGGCGCACGTAGGTGTCCATCGACCACGGCTGCGGATCGTCCCAGAACCGGCTGAGCACCGGCGTCAGTGCTGTCATCGCGAATCCGCCGCCTTCGGGTCGGTCTCCGGCGTCGAGGACCGGGCGGGCACGTCCGCCGACGGGGCAGGGGCCGGCTGATCGGCGACGGCGTCGGCCGCCTCGGCGCGGTCCTCCGCCGACGACGTGCCGGCCGAGTCGGTCGGGCGCGGACCCGGCTCGGGAGCGGTCATGTCGTGCTCGTGAGCGTAGCGCAACCCCGCCAGCGTCGGCGCTCCCGGCGCCTGCGGTGCGGAGGTGTTCGGGTCACCCAGCCCGGCAAGGGTTCTCGCGGTCTCGCGGAAACCGCACAGCGACGCGCTGCGCGACGGTCGCGGGGGTTCGCCGGTGCGCAGCGCGTCGACGAGATCGCGGGCCGAGGACGGGGTCTGGTTGTCGAAGAACTCCCAGTTGACCATCACGACAGGGGCATAGTCGCAGGCGGCGTTGCACTCGACGTGTTCGAGCGTGACTCTGCCGTCGGCCGTGGTCTGGCCGGCCTCGACGCCGAGATGGTCCTCCAGGGCTGCCAGGATGGCGTCGCCGCCCATGACGGCGCACAGCGTGTTGGTGCAGACCCCGACCAGATAGTCGCCGGTCGGTGTGCGCCGGTACATCGAGTAGAACGTCGCGACCGCGGTCACCTCGGCGTGGGTCAACCCGAGGTGCGCTGCGCAGAAGGCGATTCCGGCGGGTGTGAGGTAGCCGTCCTCGGCCTGGACCAGATGCAGCAGCGGCAGCAGCGCCGACCGTGCCTGCGGATACCGGGCGACGATGGTCGCCGCGTCGGCGGCCAACCGCGATTCGACGTCGGCGGGATACCGCGCCGGACCGTGGATCGGCGGGCCGGGCTCGTCGGGCCGCTGCCCGAGTTCCAGGAAGATGCTCACTATCGGTCCACCCCGCCCATCACCGGATCGATCGACGCCACCGCGGCGATCGCGTCGGCCACCATCCCTCCCTCGCACATCGCCGCCACCGCTTGCAGATTCGTGAACGACGGGTCGCGGTAGTGCACGCGGTACGGCCGGGTGCCCCCGTCGGAGACCATGTGCACGCCGAGTTCCCCGCGCGGCGACTCCACCGCCGCGTAGACCTGCCCCGCGGGCACCCGGATGCCCTCGGTGACGATCTTGAAGTGGTGGATCAGGCCCTCCATCGAACGGCCCATGATCTTGGCGATGTGGTCGGGGGAGTTGCCCAGCCCGTCCGGCCCCACCTTCAGGTCCGCGGGCCACGCGAGCTTCTTGTCCTCGATCATCACCGGCTGGCCGGCGAGCTTCTCCAGCCGCTCCATGCACTGTTCGACGATCCGCAGGGACTGGTGCATCTCCTTGACCCGGATCAGATAGCGTCCGTAGGAATCACACCGGTCGTCGGTGACGACGTCGAAGTCGTATGTCTCGTAGCCGCAATACGGTTGGGACTTGCGCAGGTCGTGCGGCAAGCCCGTGGACCGCAACACCGGTCCGGTCACGCCGAGCGCCATGCATCCGGTCAGATCGAGGTAGCCGACGCCCTGGGTGCGGGCCTTCCAGATGTAGTTCTCGTTGAGCAGATCCTCCATGTCGCGCAGCCGTTTCGGCAGCAGCTCCAGCAGGTCGCGGATCTGCGGGAGTCCCTCGTCGGGGAGGTCGACGGCGACACCCCCGGGCCGGACGTAGGCGTGGTTCATCCGTAACCCGGTGATCGTCTCGAACACCGACAGGATCAGTTCGCGTTCGCGGAAGCCGAGGAACATCGCCGTCATCGCGCCGAGTTCCATGCCGCCGGTGGCCAATGCGACGAGATGACTGGAGATGCGGTTGAGTTCCATCAGCAGCACCCGGATCACCGTCGCCCGCTCGGGGATCGCGTCGGTGATGCCGAGAAGCTTCTCCACCGCCAGGCAGTACACCGTCTCGTTGAAAAACGGTGCGAGGTAGTCCATCCGCGTCACGAAGGTCACGCCTTGCGTCCACGTGCGGAATTCGAGGTTCTTCTCGATGCCGGTGTGCAGATATCCGATGCCGCAACGGGCTTCGACGATGGTCTCGCCCTCGATCTCGAGGATCAAACGCAGCACCCCGTGCGTCGAGGGATGTTGCGGTCCCATGTTGACGACGATGCGCTCCCCGGCGTGCTCGGCGGCGTTCTGCCTTGCGGCGGTGACGACTTCGTCCCAGTCCTGGCCGCCGACGACGACCACCCGCTCGGGTGGACGCTTCGATGTGGTCATCAGTTGTACGCCCTCCGCTCATCGGGCGGGGGTATCTCGGCGCCGTGGTATTCCACCGGAATCCCGCCCAGCGGATAGTCCTTGCGCTGGGGGTGGCCCACCCAGTCGTCCGGCATCTCGATCCGGGTCAGGGACGGATGGCCGTCGAAGACGATGCCGAAGAAATCGTAGGTCTCGCGTTCATGCCAATCGGTGGTCGGATACACCCGGAACAGCGACGGGATGTGCGGGTCACCGTCGGGAGCGGCCACTTCCACGCGGATGCGGCGGTTGTGCGTGATCGACATCAGCGGGTAGACGGCGTGCAATTCGCGGCCGGCGTCGTCGGGATAGTGCACGCCGCTCACACCCAGGCACAGTTCGAACCGCAGCGCAGGGTCGTCGCGCAGCGCTTGCGCGACCGCGACCAGCCGTTCCCGGTGCACTTCGAGGGTCAGCTCGTCGCGAAAGACGACGACGCGCTCGATGGCCTCGGCGTACGTGTCGTCGCCCAGCGCGGCCGACAGTGCGTCGACGACCTCGTCGAAATAGCCGCCGTACGGCCGTGGTGTGCTGCCGGGGAGGGCGACCGGGCGGATCAGCCGCCCGTAGCCCGACGTGTCGCCGCTGCCCTTGGCGCCGAACATTCCGCGCCGCACACCGATCACCTCGGGGCCTTCCGCGCCGTCGCCCGCGGCCGTCACCGCAGTCCGTTCTTCGCGCAAGCGCTCATCACCGCAGTCCGTTCTTCGCGCAAGCGCTCATCACCGCAGCAGCCCTTTCTTCGCGCAAGCGCTCATCACCGCAGCAGCCCTTTCAGTTCGATCGTCGGCGGTACCGCCAACGCGGCCTGCTCGGCCTCCCTGATCGCCTCCTCGCGGTGTACTCCGAGCGGCATCTGCTGAATCTTGTCGTGCAGTTTGAGGATTGCGTGCAGGAGCATCTCGGGCCGTGGCGGACAGCCGGGCAGATAAATGTCGACCGGCACGACATGGTCGACGCCCTGCACCACGGCGTAGTTGTTGAACATGCCGCCCGAGGAGGCGCACACGCCCATCGCCAGAACCCACTTCGGCTCGGCCATCTGGTCGTAGATCTGGCGCAGCACCGGCGCCATCTTCTGGCTCACCCGCCCCGCGACGATCATCAGGTCCGCTTGCCGTGGTGTCGCCGAGAATCGCTCCATGCCGAACCGCGAGATGTCGAAGCGTGGTCCGGCGGTGGCCATCATCTCGATCGCGCAGCAGGCCAGGCCGAACGTGGCGGGCCACAGCGACCCTTTGCGGACGTAGCCGGCGACCTTCTCCACGGTCGACAGCAGAATGCCGCCGGGAAGGCGTTCCTCTAATCCCATTGCAGACCTCCGCGGCGCCAGACGTAGGCGTAGGCGACGAAGACGACGACCATGAACAACAGCATCTCCACCAGCGCGAACAGCCCCAGATTGTCGAACGCCACCGCCCACGGGTAGAGGAAGACGATCTCGATGTCGAACACGATGAACAACATCGCGGTCAGGTAGTACCTGATCGGGAATCTCTGGCCGGTGGCCGCCGCGGCGGGATCGGAGGGGTCCATGGGCTCGATGCCGCATTCGTAGGCCTCGAGCTTGGCGCGGTTGTACCGCCTGGGCCCGATCAGCAGGGCGATCCCCACCGACCCCACGGCGAACACAGCAGCTATCGCACCAAGCACCAGGATCGGCGTGTACAGAGTCATACTGCGCAGCGGCTCCTCGGGGGCTGTCGATGTGAGCTATCACACAGCCTAGCCCTGTTGCGGATGCAAACCACACATTTTGGTTAGTATCGCTATGAGCGCCATTCGGCGATGGCGTTGTGCCTCGAACAGGCAAGTGGGACAGGGCGTTTCGCGTTCGGAAAGGCTATGCGGCGGTGCGCAGGAGCGACACGACCGCGTCGCCCAACCGGATCGGGTCGATCGGGTGGGGAACCGCTGCCTCGGCTCGTGACCAGTTGGCCAGCCACGCGTCGTCGGGCCGTCCCGTTAGCACCAGCACGGGTGGGCAGTCGTCGATCTCGTCCTTGAGTTGCTTGGCGATCCCCATCCCGCCGACCGGGCTGGCCTCGCCGTCGAGGATGGCCAGGTCGAAGCCGCCGGCGTCCATCTGCCGGATCACCATCGGACCCGTGGCGACCTCGACGTAGGTCAGCTCGGGGAGCTCGGGATGGACGCGCTTGCCCAGGGCGAGCCGGACCTGCTCCCGGGTGCGCGGGTTGTCGCTGTAGACGAGGATTCGCAGGGGCGACGCCGACGGCTGCTCAGCCATGGCCGCGATGGTAGCCCCGACAGCGCAGGGCGGTGCCGGATCGAACCGATCGTGTGCAACGCCTGCAACGTCGTTGCCCTCCGCCGACTTCGGACGTCATCGCATCAGGGGCGCGATCTCCGCCGGGTCGAAGTACTCGTCGACCCGGGTGATCAGCCCGTCGGCGCCCACCGCGATCACGATGCACACCCGCATCGCGATCGACGCGCCGCCGTGTCCGGTCGCGTGCAAGATGTGCTGCTGGACGAAGCCGCCGTCGAACAGCCGTCGATCGAGGATCTCGTAGCGGCGCTCGGCGGTCGTGGTGATGAACCAGTTGATGATCTTGACCGAGCGCGGCCGGTCGTTGTCCGCCCGATCACCGCTCTTCCACACCGCGATGTCGGGGCTGAACAATCTCTCCACCGCGCCGATGTCACTGCGTTCGATCGCGCCGAACAGTTCGTCGGCGACGTCGGTGACGGAGTGGGTATCAGGTGCCGACATCGGCTTGACCTCAACTTCTGTTCAGGTTGGACACTGGTGGGCATGGACCTGACGCCAACCCTCTCCCGTTTCGACGACTTCTACAAGAACCAGAGCCCGCCCTGGGTGATCGGCGAGCCGCAACCCGTCATCGTCGAGCTGGAACGCAGCGGCCGGATCAGCGGACGAGTGCTCGACATCGGCTGCGGTACCGGCGAGCACACGATCCTGCTGAGCAGCGCAGGCCACGACGTACTCGGCGTCGACGGGGCGCCCACCGCCGTCGAACAGGCGCGGCGCAACGCCGCCGCCCAAGGGGTCGATGCCCGGTTCGAGGTCGCTGACGCGTTGCGTCTGGCGGCTTCGCCGACCTATGACACGATCATCGACAGCGCGTTGTTCCACATCTTCGACGATGCCGACCGCGCGACGTACGTCTCGAGCCTGCGCGCCGCGACCCATCCCGGCTCGATCGTGTACATCCTCGCGCTGTCCGACGCCGGTCGCGGGTTCGGCCCCCAGGTCAGCGAGAACACCATCCGAGCGGCGTTCGCCGAGGGCTGGCAGCTCGAGAGCCTCACCTCGGTCACCTACCGCGGGATGGTCACCGAACTGAACGCCGAGGGGCTGGACCTGCAGATCGGCACCCGCGTCGACGAGCCGGCGTGGCTTGCGCGCATCCGCAGGATCTGACGGTCAACCTCCGTCGCCGTACCCGGGATGATCGATGGCCAACCGGTGGCCGACCAGCAGCCGCAGGCACGCCACGACCTCGTCGGCACGATCGTCCAGCCGGCCCGCACGGATGGCCTGCGCCAGCGCCGCCTCGTCGCCGACACCGAGACCGGCGAGCGATTCGAGTACCGGGCCGGCGGTCTCGTCGAGCAGTTCGCGCTCGACGATGCGCAGCACGTTGGCGGCGACGCGCGCGTGGAAGCCGACCTGCCCGCCGCACGCGGCGCGGACGTCATTGTCGAGGAAGTCGGCGACGGCGGCGACCAGCTCGGCTGCCGTCGGGCGCCCCGTCAGAGCCTTCATTGCGGACCCCCTCCGGTCATCAGATCCAGCACGTCCCATTCCGTTTCGCTGACTCGCCGCCCGATCGCGGCCAGTTCCACCGAGCGCGTCTCACCCGACAGATGGCGCTCGGCCTGATGGCGGCAGATGACGCCCCACCGCAGCGTCGCCACGGTGAGCCACCAGCGGAACGCGTCGCGGTCCAGCGTGGTGCCCGACGCCCGCTCGTAGGCGCACAGGAACGCCTCGACGCTGCCGAGTCCGCCGGCGCCCAGCGACTCCGGTGCGCCGAACCGCCACGCCCTGACGCAGAACCACGCCAGGTCCTCGTAGCGATCGCCGATGTGGGTCAGCTCCCAGTCCAGCACCGCCGCCAGGCCTGACTGGTCGACGATCAGGTTGCCCATCCGAAAGTCTCCGTGCACCAGGCACAGCGGGGACGGATCGGGACGCCGGTCACCGAGCCGGCGGAAGGCCCATTCGAAAGTCGCTGTCGTATCGGCCATCTCGTCGAGGCGGGTGCGCCAGCCGGCGAGCTCGTCGAGCGTGGACAACCCGATGCCGTCGGGGTCGGCGCGATGGATCGCCGCCAACGCGGCGGCACACTGCTCCAGCAGCCGGGCTCGGGCGGCGTCGTCGAGTCCGCGGAAGATGCGCCGGACGATGGTCTCACCGGCGATGGCATCACAGATCAAGTATGGATTCCCCAGTGCCTCCGGCGAATTGTCGGCACCCACGATGTGGGGAACGGGGGCGCCGGCGACGGCCGCGCGCTGCTGCACCCGCGCCTCCAGCTCCATACTCGCGTGGACCTCGTCGGGAGAGCCGGTGCGCAGGATCAACGCCCGCCGGCCTCGCGTCTCGAGCGCATCGAAAGCCCAGGTGGTCCTGCTCGCACCGCCCGTGAGTCGCTGCAGGTTGTCGACCTCGACCTCGCCGAGAACCGGCCGCAGCACTGCCTGCAGCGCCGGCGCCAGGTGATCGGTCACCTGCGCCCGAATCCGAAGAGCCGCTGGGCGACCCGGCGAATCTGGATCTCCTCGGCGCCCTCGGTGATCCGGTACCGGCGGTGGTGGCGGTAGATGTGTTCGAACGGCTCGTGTCTGCTGTATCCGACGCCACCGAACACCTGCATGGCACGATCGGCGGCCTCGCACACCAGCCGGTTGGCCCGGTAGTTGGCCATCGACACCTTGTCGGAGACCTCCATGTGGTGGTTGGCGTCGAGGTGGCTGGCGGCGTAATACACCAGCAGGCGCACCATCTGCGCCTCGGTCTGCAGTTCCACCAGCGGCCATTGCACGGCCTGGTTGACCGCCAGCGGCTTACCGAACACCGTCCGTTCGCCGGCGTAGGCGACCGCGCGGTCGATGCAGTACTGCGCGGCGCCCAGGCTGCTCGCGGCTTGCCGGATTCTGTTCTCGTGCAGAAACGTCTGACCGACCTCGAGGCCGCGGTCCACGTCGCCGAGCACGGCGCCGGCCGGCACCCGGACGTTCTCGAGCAGCACCTCGCCGTGGTCGGTGGGCATGTTGAACGTCCACCAGTAGTACGGCACCGAGAAGCCCGGCGCGTCGGTCGGCACCAGGAACGCGGTGATCCCGCGCGCCTGCCCCGGCTCGCCCGACGTGCGGGCGAAGATCAGGTCGTGGGTGGCCCGGTGCACGCCGGTGTTCCAGCGCTTGGCGCCGTTGATGACCCAGTCGCCGCCGTCCCGCACGGCCGTGGTCTCCAGCCAGGTGGCATCGGAGCCGTGGTTGGGTTCGGTGAGCCCGAAGGCCATCGATCGTTCGCCGGTGATCAGCGCCTCGGTCCACTCCTGCTTCTGCTCGTCGGTCCCGAACCGATCCATCATGATCACCTGCGGGAAGTTGCCGACGATCGACGACTCGTCCTGCAGATCGTTGTGCAGGCCGAGCCCCTTGTGCGCCAGGTGTTCCCGGATCACGGCCATGTCGATGTTGCTGCCGTCGCGGCCGCCGAACTGCGACGGCAGGCCGTAGCGCAGCCATCCGGCCGCGTCGGCGCGCCTGCGCATCTCACCGAGGAGGTCTTCCCATTCGCGCCGCGGGATGCCGCCGTTGTCCCAGTCGGTGCGCGCGTTCTCGCGGCGCTGATCGAAATACTGGATGTGTTCGCGCTCCAGCGGTTTGATCTCGGCCTCGATGAATGCGTCCATCTCGGCGAGCACTCCGGGCAGATGGTCGGGCAGGCTGAAATCCACTCTGATCTCCTTTGACCGGCTTCTCAGTATCCGTACAGCGTTTTCTTCCAGATCCGTGACAGCGTGGCGATGGCGTCCTCGTCGCTGATGTCGACCGCCAGGCTCGACGTGCCGACGATCACGGTGGTGAAGTTCTCGAACAGCAGGGCGATCGCCGCCGCGGTGTGCTCGGCGTTCAGTTCGGTGCCGTACCCCTGCTCCTGCGCGCGCCGCACCGACGCCCCCACGATGTCCATGCCGAAACGGCGGAACTCGTTCTGCACCGCCGCGAAACGCGGCTGGGTCGCCGCCAGTTGAGCCACGGCGATCATGATGCCGATGTTCTGCTTGAACATCGTCCAGTAGCCGGTCACGACCGTCGTGAAGAAGGCGTCGTCGTCGGCCGACTCCGGCAGTTGCACGCTCAGCCCCGACGGCGTGACGACGTCGCGGAGGAACGACTGTGCCAGCGCGGCCAGCAGGTCCTCCTTGTCGGCGAAGTAGCGGTAGAAGGCGGCCGGCGACTTGCCCGCCGCGGAGGTGATCTCGCCCAGCGTGGTGCCGTGGAAGCCGCGCTCCGCGAACAACTTCCGGGCCGCGAGCTCGATGGCCTGGCGGGTCTGTCTGCCCTTGGCGCTCAACGTCTCCGACGGTCCGGGCGGCACGCGGCTATCCCAGGATCCGGTCGCCGGCCCGCAGCAGAGAGCTCGGCAGGTCGTGTCCGACGGCCTGCTGCGCCACCCGGGCGGCCGCGATTGCGGCCTGGATATCGACGTCGACGTGTATTCCGCTGTCGCGCAACAGGTACACCAGGTCTTCGGTGGCGATGTTGCCACTCGCGCCGGGCGCGAACGGGCAACCGCCGAGCCCTCCGACCGAAGCGTCCAATCGGGCGACCCCGGCGCCGACGGCGGCGTACGCACTGGCCAGACCGGCGCCGCGGGTGTTGTGGAAGTGGGCGCCCAGCGGAACACCGTCGATTCTGGGCCGCACGAGCGCGATCAGGTCGGCGACCCGCCGGGGCGTGGTGGTGCCGATGGTGTCGGCGATCGCCAGCCGGTCGACGCCCGCGTCGGTGGCGGCGGTGACGATGTCGAGCACGCGCTGCGGGGGCGTCGGGCCGTCGAACGGGCAGTCCCATGCGGTGGCCACGATCACCTCGACCGCGGCACCGCTGTCGTGGGCGATGGTGACGATCTCGGGGATCTGTGCCGTCGCCTCCGCCGACGAGCGGCCCACGTTGGAGCGGCTGTGCCCGTCGGCGGCCGAGACCACGTACTCGATCGACCGCAGACCCGCAGCGATGGCCCGTTTCGCCCCGTTCGGGCTGGCGACCAGAGCGGAGAACTCGATGCCGTCGAAGTTGTGCAGTTCGGCGGCGAGTTCCGCTGCGTCCGCCAGCGCCGGGACCTTGGACGGCGACACGAAGGCCGTGGCCTCCATCTCCCGCACGCCGGTCGCGGCGACGGCAGCGAGCAGTTCGAGCTTGGCGGACAACGGGATCGGCGTCTCGATCTGCAGCCCGTCGCGCAGCGAGACGTCGCGGATGTCGACGTGGGCGGGCAGGCCGGTCACAGCACCCCCGCCTCGTGCAGTGCTTCGAGTTCCGCGTCGGTCCTTCCGAGGAGCCCGCGGTAGATCTCGTCGTTGTGCTGGCCGGGCCGCGACGGACCGGCGTTGCGGATGGTGCCGGGCGTCTCGGAGAGCACGGGGACGACGCCGGGTCCCTTGACGTTGCGCCCGATCCGCTCGTCCCAGTGGTCGGCGATCATCCCGCGGGCGAGCAGTTGCGGATCCTCGACCACCTCGGCGACGGTGTTGATCGGTCCGCTGATCACGCCCGCCTCCGACAACGTGGAGATGATGTCGGCCGGCTCGCGTTCGGCGGCCCACGCGCCGATGATCTTGTCCAGTTCGTCCTGATTGCGCCCGCGCGCCACGTGATTGGCGAACCGGTCGTCGGTGGCGAGCTCGGGTTGCCCCATCGCCTGGCACAGCCGCCGGAAGACGGTGTCCTGATTGGCCGCGATGACCACCCAGGACCCGTCGGCGGTCGGATAGATGTTCGACGGTGCGATGCCCTCCAGCCGGGTGCCCGACGGCCCACGAACCACTCCGCCGACGTCGTAGTCGGGAATGGTGGATTCCTGTACGGCCAGGCATGATTCGGTGAGCGCGGCATCGACGACCTGGCCCTCGCCGGTCACCGTCCGCCGGTAGAGGGCGGCCAGCGCGCCCTGGGCGGCGAACATCCCGGCCAGGCTGTCGCCGAGGGAGAGCGCCAACCGCGGGGGAGGACCGCCGGGGAACCCGTTCATGTGCCGCAACCCGCTGGCCGCCTCGGCGACCGATGCGTAGCCGGCCTTGTGCGCCTCGGGACCGGTCTGCCCGTAGCCGGAGACGCGCACCAGGATTATGCCGGGATTGCGTGCGTGCAGGACGTCGTAGCCGAGGCCCCACTTCTCGAGCGTGCCGGGCCGGAAGTTCTCGACGATGACGTCGCTGTGCTCGACCAGGTCGAGAAACAGAGCGCGGCCCTGCGGCACCCGGAGATTGAGGGTGACGGCTTTCTTGTTGCGCGCGTGGACGGTCCAGAAGAAGTGGTGGCCGTCGAGCTCGGCCTGGCCCCAGGTGCGCAGCGGGTCGGGTGCGCCCGGGGGTTCGATCTTGATGACCTCGGCGCCCATGTCACCCAGCAGGCGCGCGGCGAACGGCCCGGAGATCAGCGTGCCGACCTCGATGACGCGGACCCCGTCGAGCGGTCCGGTCGGGTGCGTCACGGCGCGCTCGCGAGGTCGTGGCGCTGCAGCCAGTCGGTGACGACGTTCACCGCTTCGCGCAGCCTGTCGCGCTGGTCGGGCCCGGAGTAGTAGTGGTTGGCGCCGGGGATCTCGTGCATCTCCTTGTCCGGATGTCCGATCGCCTCGTAGATCCTCCGCGTGTGGCTCGGGGTGCAGGCGTCGTCGGCGAGATTACCGATCACCAGGGCGGGCACGGCGATGTCGGGCCCGCACTTGACGGCGTCGCCGTGGGCGTCGTCGTAGCTCCACTGCGACAGCCAGCTGCGCAGCGTGCAGAACCGCGCGAGTCCCACGGGGCTCATGTTCACCACCTGAGGATCACCCAGATAGCAGGTTCCCGGGGTGCGTTCGTTGGGATCGACCGCCGGATCGAGCCAGCGGGGGTCGGCCATGGTGCCGTGCACGACGAAGGCGAACTCGTCGTCCGGCCGGCCCGCGGCCCTCAACTCGGCGAGCTTGTCCTTGACCCACTTCGTGATTCGCCGGTTGCGGGCGACCTGGGCGTCTCGGTAGCGGTCGAGGAACTCAGGAGTGTAGGGCGGCTGGTTGGGGTTGTCCGGGTTGTACAGATCCAGCTCCGGGGCGCGTCTGGTCGGGTCCAGCTCGTCGAGGATCGAGGCATCGAGCCACTCGGTCATGGTGCCGTGCCTGCTGATGTGTGCGGCCAGCAGCATGATGCCGTCGGCGGGGATCAGTCCGAGCTTGGTGAGGTCCGGCCCGTCGCCGGACGGGCTGGCGGTGACGGTCGGGTGCTGAGCCTGCTGCTGATAGAACGCCGACAACGATCCACCGCCGCTCCAGCCGGCGAGAACGACCTTGGAATAGCCGAGCCGGTTCTTGGCATCCTTGATGCACTCGCCGAGGTCCTCGACAACCTTCTCCATCAGCAGTGCCGAATCCGTGCCGCGGAACCGGCTGTTGCAGTAGATGACGTGGTGCCCGGCGCGCGCCAGCGCATTGATCATCGGCAGGTAGGCACCGCCGCCGATCGGGTGCATGAACACCAGCACGGTGTCTGACGGCTTGTTCTTCGGCTTGAGCAGGTAGCTCTCCAGCACCACCAGCTCGGCAACGCCGCCGTACACGTCGCGAACCGACGAGTTGTTCTGGTAGGCAACCAGATACGGTATGCGCTCGTACTCGTGCTTGACTGGTGCGCCGCTCGTCGTCGTGCTCATCAGTACCCTCGCTTCTTCGCGCAAGCGCTCATCAGTGCTGCCCGAGGTCGTTCGCCAGCACCTCCGCCGACGGCACCAGCCGCCTGCGGGTGTCGACCGCGATCACCTGCCAGTCGACGGAGGAGTAGTCGTCGAACTTGCGCCGCGCCCGCTCTCGCGCCTTTTCCGGCGCGCCGTGGTGCACACCTTGCGGGGCGTGCGAGATCAGCCCGGGCGGCATGGGAATCCCGTACAGCGAGCCGCCGTGGAAGAAGGCGATTTCGTCGAAGTCGACGTTGCGGTGGTACCACGGCGTGCGTTCCGTCCCCGGCCTGCCTTCGGCGGGTTTGGGCAGGAAATTCATCACGTAGACGCCGGTGGCCTGCATGAACAGATGCACGGTCGGCGGGAGGTGCACGCTGTCCGAGGTCACGACGTTGTAGTCGTCGATGTTGAAGGTGAACGCGAAATTATCACCCCGCCAGCCCTCGACGTCCAGCGGATGGTGTTGGTAGTACAGGGAAGTCGTTCCGGCTCCGTTGATCTCCGAATGAACGAGCCTCACCTCGTACTCGCCGTCGGTCTGCGGGCCGTCGCCATCGCCGCAGGGCGCAGGGTCCGGGATCACGGCCTGCGACGGGTCGAACGGGAAGTGACGGCCGAGCTGTCCCGGCGGCGGGACCCGGAACTCGTCGGTGGCCTGGATCATCAGCCAGGTCGACGGCTCGTCGGGAATGTGGCGCCACGTGCACGCCTTGGGCACGTAGATCCAGTCGCCCTTGCGGTACCGCAGCGGCCCGAACTCGGTCTCGATCAGGCCGGTGCCCTCGTGCACGAACGACAGCAGATCTCCGTCGACGTGGCGCACGAAGAACGGCATCGGTTCCGCGCGCCGCGACAACAGCACCTGGCAGTCGGCATTGGAGAACATCAGCAGGGGACCGCCGTGGGCATCGGTGGCGTCGGCCGGCTTCAGCTCGCTCGACAACACGTCGATGGGGCGCAGGGCACCGACGGACCGATATGCCGTGGGATCGTGCCGGCGGTAGAGGTTCGCGGTGCGCCCCGTGAAGCCGCCGCGGCCGAGCTCGTCATCCTTCAGGCCGTCGAGATCGGCATGAATCCGCTTGGGTGTCTTGCCTTTTCGGAGGTGAATAAACGATTCCACCGGCGCTCCCATCGTCGAAAGTGAAACTGACTTTACTTTTATGTTCGGCGCGGGTCAACGGTCGCCGGATATCCGGCCAGTGTGCGGCGAGGGCGGCGGATCGGCCGGATTCCCGCCCTCGTTGCACACTCGGCGCGGATCGGCACACTCGGCGCGGGTCGGCACTCCCCGGCGAACTCGGCGCGGATCAGTCGAGGAGATCGACCCTCACCGTCAGCAGATTGGTCCCGAACGCGCGGACCCCCAGGTTGTTGAACTGGGGCAGTGTCCGCATGCGTGCGTGGGCGTCGTCGTCGGGGAGGAGATGTGCCGTGCCACGATGCCAGCGGCCGTTGATCCGCACGCGCACGGCCGGGTCGGCCATGATGTTGCGGACGTACTGCGACCGGTCGCCGAACTCGGAGACGAACCAGAATTCGTCGCCGATCCGCTTGCCGCCCAACGGAGTGACGCGCGGTTGCCCGGACGTGCGGCCGGTGGTCTCCAGCAGGGTCTGGAACGGCATCCGGCGCATCACCTGGTTGGCGATGTTCTTCTGGAAGAACTTGGTGACGCGGTCGCGCAAAGAGTCGGCCATGGGGAGATCCTTCCTGTAGACGGGGGAGTCACACCATTGCAGTGCGCGGGATCTTCATGCCCAATGTCAAGGCCCCCGCGAGCTCGCGGCTGGTGTCGTAGTCGAACACGACGTGTCCGCCGATGACGCCGACGTCGCGCCGGATCCGCTGCAGCGGATGATCCACGAAATGCGCGGAGGCCCCCGAGGCGCCGAGGAGCTCCTCGATGACCGCGCGGGATTCGCGCACGATGTGTGCCGCGGCAAGCCTGGCCTGGCCGCGCACCGGCTTCGGCACTGCGTCTCCGGCGCTGAGGATCGTGTCGATCTCGCCGACGGTGTCGGCCAACAGTCCGCGCAGCGCCCGCAACCGCACGAGCGACTCCGCGAGATGCGCCGAGGCCATGGGCTTGTCCTTCTGCATGACGCCCTCGTAGGCGAGGAACCGCTGCGAGAGCCGTTCGGCGTAGATGTCCGCGGCGCGTTCGGCGCAACCGAGAGCCGGCATCGCCGCAAGCAGGGCCAGCGCGGGCACCATCGGCCACCGATAGGTGTCGGCGTCGTGAATCGCGGAACCGGGCGCGGTGCCGGTGTAGATGTCGGGCACCGCCACCAACCGGTGCGTGGGCACGAAGACGTCGTCGATCACCACATCGTTGGATCCCGTCGCGCGCATGCCGTCGGTGTGCCACACGTCTTCGACGCGCACATCCGCCATCGGCAGCAGCGCCAGCACCGGAAGGATGCTGCCGGGCTCCCGCTCGCACAACGCTCCGACGATGACCCAGTTGCCGTCCATCACCCCGGTGGCCCACGACCACCGGCCCGTCAGCCGGATGCCGCCGTCGCACGGCACACCGCGGCCCGTGGGCGCCAGCGGGGCAGGGGCGAGGAAGGGGCGCGTCGCGAACGCCTCATCCTGGGCCCGCTCACTGAACAGGGCGAGCATCCAGTTGTGCAGGACGTAGAAGCCCAGCGTCCAGGCGCTCGACGCGCACCCGTGCGCCATCCGGCGGACAGGGTCGAAGATCGCCGGGAACGCTGCTTCGGCGCCGCCGTAGCGCGCCGGGACGAGCAAGTCGAAGAGGCCGGACTCCCCGGCCTCGGCGAGGGTGGCGGCGGGCAGCCTGCGCAACCGCTCCGCCTCCCCGGCCCGCTCGGCGAGCCGCTCGATGAATTCGGCAGTGACGGGCGAACCGTCCGCGACGGTCAGGGGCATGCCGCGAAGCTACCATACCTTTAGGTATGGAGAATGCTCAGCGGGCCAGCATGACGTCGAGGAACCGGTCGCGCTGGGAAGCCAACCGCGCGTTGGGCGTCTCGCCGGACAGGTGCAGGAAGCCGACACCTACGGCGAAGGTGGCGTTGGCCCGCATGTCGGCGTCCTCCCCGGTGAACCCGGCGTCTTCATATGCGCGGCGGACCGCGTCGAGCACCTGGCGATCGGCGGCGCGCACACTCGCGGCGGCGGCGGGGTCGGTGCGGGCCCACTCGCGCATCGCGCGCTCCAGGCTCCAGTGCCGCTCGCCGAGCAGCGACGCCATCATCTGCGCCAATCGGTCGCGCGGCGGCAGATCACCCAGGGCGCCGAAGCGGCTGCGGTCGCGGTCTCGCAGCTGCCCCCAGGCCTCGACGACAGCGGCCCGGTAGCCGGCCATGTCGGTGAAGTGCCAGTAGAAGCTGCCCTTCGTCACCCCGAGGCGCCGGCACAGCCGGTCGAGTTTGAGTGCCTCGAGACCGCCGTCGGCGAGGATCGCGTAACCCGCCTGGACCCAGTCGTCGGCCGACAGCCTGCTCGCTCTCGTCATCCGCGGAGCCTCCTAGAACCGCCATCCGCTCACCGAAGGAGCGAAGTGCTCACGGGGGAGAGTACTAATGTCGGTCGTCGCTTTCCTGCGGTGCCGCGACCATTTCGTGTCGCCGTCGTCAATTCACGTTTTTCGCAGTTCAGGGGCGCGACGGCGTGGCTGAGCTTTCTCCTGTGGTGCACACATGTTTTACTGCAGTCGCGACAACTGAACTTTTCTCGGCTTACTCTGCTGCCGATTCGGCAGATTCGGAGTGGCGCGACAGCGCGGTGCAGACATTGCTGTGGTGTCGGTGCTCGCCCGAGATGTGTTGACAAGACCGCGCCACGCGGTACCGGAAGATGGATGGATTGACCGTATGAGACTTCTAGACAAGATCCGCGGGCCTTGGGCGCGCCGCCTCGGCATGGCCGCCTTCGCCGCGATTTTGCTGCCGGGCGTCATCGGCCTCACCGGGCAGTCGGCGACCGCCGGAGCGTTCTCCCGGCCCGGGTTGCCGGTGGAGTACCTGATGGTGCCGTCGCCCTCGATGGGGCGCGACATCAAGGTCCAGTTCCAGAGCGGTGGCCCGAACTCGCCGGCGATGTACCTGCTCGACGGTCTGCGTGCGCAGGACGACTTCAACGGCTGGGACATCAACACCCAGGCCTTCGAGTGGTACCTCAATTCGGGCGTCTCGGTCGTCATGCCCGTCGGTGGTCAGTCCAGCTTCTACTCGAACTGGTACAAGCCCGCGTGCGGCAAGAGCGGCTGCCTCACCTACAACTGGGAGACCTTCCTGACCCAGGAGCTGCCGAACTTCCTGGCATCGCAGCGCCAGGTCAAGCCGACGGGCAGTGCGGCGATCGGTCTGTCGATGGCCGGCAGCGCCGCGCTGGTGCTCTCGGCGCACCACCCGCAGCAGTTCACCTACGCCGGTTCGATGTCGGGCTTCCTCAACCCGTCCGAGGGTTGGTGGCCCTTCCTGATCAACATCTCGATGGGTGACGCCGGCGGCTACAAGGCCAACGACATGTGGGGCCCGGCGGAGACCGACCCGGCCTGGAAGTACAACGACCCGATGGTGCAGATCCCGACGATCGTCAAGAACGGCACCCGCATCTGGGTGTACTGCGGTAGCGGTAAGCCCAGCGAGCTCGGCGGCGGCGACCTGCCCGCCACCTTCCTCGAGGGCCTGACCATCCGCACCAACCAGACGTTCAAGGACAATTACATCGCCGCGGGCGGCAACAACGGCGTGTTCAACTTCCCCCCCACCGGTACGCACAACTGGGCGTACTGGGGTGCGGAGCTGCAGAACATGAAGCCGGATATTCTGCAGCACCTCCTCTGATCGTCACCTGACGCACAGATCGACGAAGAGCCCCCGACCGACGCGGTCGGGGGCTTCTTCGTGCGGCCGCTACTGTGAGGCCCATGACGGAGATCAACGCGATGGTGGCGCACGAGGACGCCGAGGGTGGGGTCGTGCTGCGCCACGAGGTGGTCGACGACTCGTTCCTGCCCGAGGGCGATGTGGAGATCCGCGTCGAGTATTCGAGCGTCAACTACAAAGACGCGTTGGCCGTCACGCCGAAGGCCGGAGTGGCCCGCTCCTATCCGCTGATTCCGGGCATCGACGTCGTCGGCACCGTCACGGCGAGCACGTCTGCGGATTTCGCGGCCGGGGACACGGTGGTGGCCCACGGTCAGGACATCGGGACCGGTCGCCACGGCGGCTACGCGCAGACCGCCCGCTATCCGGCGGACTACCTGGTCAAGCTGACCTCGCTCAGTGCCGCGGACGCCGCGGCCGTGGGCACCGCCGGGTTCACCGCGGCGATGAGCGTCGACGCGCTGCGTGCGCACGGGGTCGACCCCTCCGACGGGCCCGTGCTGGTCACCGGAGCCAGCGGCGGGGTCGGCAGCGTCAGCGTCGATCTGCTCGCCGGACTGGGCTACGAGGTGGTCGCCTCCACCGGCAAGACCGACGCGCGCGAACTGCTGCGCGACCTGGGCGCGGCGCAGGTGATCGACCGGGTTCCCGGTCCCGACGACAAGATGCGCGCTCTGGGAAAGGCGCACTGGGCCGCGGTCGTGGACTGTGTCGGCGGCAAGACCCTGGCCTATGCGCTGAGCACCCTCAAATACGGTGGTGTCGCGGCGATCTCGGGTCTCGCCGGTTCGGCGGATCTACCCGCCACCGTGCACCCCTTCATCCTGCGCGGCGTCACGCTGGCCGGCATCGACTCGGTGATGTTGCCCATCGAGAAGCGGCGCGAGATCTGGAATCGGATCGAGTCGGATCTGGCGCCTCGTCACCTCGGGCTGATCACCCGCGATGTGTCCGTCCGCGACGTCGACGACGTCCTGCGCACCATCATCGGTGGCGGAGTCACCGGCCGCACCAGGGTGATCGTCCACGACGGGTTCTGATCCGTTTCGACGTTGGCGACAATTCCGCGGCCCGATGCGCGATCATGACAGGCATCGGTGCAGCGGAAAACGGGGGAGATGGTCAGGCCGGTCGTCGGCAGTGTCGCAACGTGCGGGTCGTGTGGCAACGACCTGCGGGCGCGGGCGCGCTTCTGTGACGTCTGCGGTTCACCGGTCGCCCCCCTGTCGGCGTCGGGCGAGCACAAACATGTGACGGTGCTCTTCGCCGACGTCGTCGGCTCCATGAAGTTCGCCGCGGACCTCGATCCGGAGCGGCTTCGCGAGATCATGAACGATCTCTTCAATCGCTCGGCGACGGTCGTGCAGCGCTACCAGGGAACGATGGACAAGTTCACCGGCGACGGTCTGATGGCGTTGTTCGGCGCGCCGATGGCGCTGGAGGACCACGCGCTGCGCGCCTGCATCGCCGCGCTGGAGATCCAGGCGGTGGTGGCCGAACTCGCCACCGAGGTACACCGCCGCGACGGCATCTGCCTGCAGCTGCGGGTGGGACTGAACTCCGGCGACGTCATCGCCGGTGAAATCGGTTGCGGCCCAGGGCGATACACCGCGGTGGGCCATGCGGTCGGGATGGCCCAGCGGATGGAGGCGGCGGCATCGCCGGGCGCGATCTTCTGCTCGACGACCACGGCGGCCCTCGTGGAGCGGGCCGCCCGGCTGGGCCCGGTGGAGACGCTGCGGGTCAAGGGCGCCGACGAGCCCGTGCCGGCGCGCCGACTCCTCGCCGTCGAGGCCGCTCGCCAGGTGGTCGGCCGTAACGAGGGGTTGATGCTCGGCCGCGACGATGAGCTGGCCCGGCTCTGCGAAGCGCTCGATCCGCGCAGCGGCCTTCACCTGGTCGAGGTCGTCGGTCCGCCCGGCGTGGGTAAGAGCCGCCTCATCGAGGAGTTCCGCAGGCGTGCCCTGAGTGGGGGCGCCGACGTCGTGCTGGCCGGTTGTGACATCCATGCGAAACCGATCGCGTTCCGCGCGCTGTCGCGACTCCTGCGCGCGGTCTTCGATGTCGACGGTCTCGATCACGCCGAAGCGCGCGAGCGCGTGCTGACCCAGGCGCCGATGTCTGAAACGGACGCGCAGATTCTCTTCGAGTCGATGAACATCGCGGACGGCACCGCGCCGCCGCTGCATGTCGGTGCCGACGGTCGGCGCCACCGGCTGGTGGAGACGATGCGCGAGTTCGTGCGGTTGCGGCCCGCCCCGGCGGTGCTCGTTCTCGAAGACGTGCACTGGATCGACGCCGCCAGCGATGCGGTTCTCGCCGAGTTCGCCACCGCGATCGGCGACACCTCGACGGTGTTCGTCACCACCCACCGTCCGGAGTTCCACGGTGCGCTCCAACGAAAGTCGAACCGCACGATCACCGTCGCGCCCCTCGACGAATCCGTGACCGTCGATCTGGCGCACAATCTGCTGGGGCGGGAAGTCGCGCTGACCGATCTCGCAACGCGTATCGCCCGCAGCGCCGCCGGCAACCCGTATTTCGTCGAGGAGATCGTCCGCGATCTGGTCGGTCGGGGAGTGCTCGCGGGTAGTCGGGGCGACTACCGACTGGTCGGCGATGTGCGGGACATCGGAGTACCGGTCACCGTGCAGGCGGTGCTCGCTGCGCGCATCGATCGACTGGAGCCGGCCACGAAGTCGGTGCTCAACGCTGCAGCGGTGATCGGAAATCGTTTCGACACCGAGGCGCTGCAGGTTCTCACACCGGACGCGCTGTCGGCCCGCCTCGCCGAACTCGTCGCCACCGAGCTGATCGACCAGACGGAATTCGCTCCGCGCCAACGCTATTGCTTCCGGCATCCGCTGGTCCGGACCGTCGCCTATCAATCACAGGTCAGCGCGACCCGTGCACGTGCGCACCGGCTCCTCGCGGCCTCGATCGAATCCCGCGATCCGGCGACGCACGATGAGAACGCGGCGTTGATCGCCACCCATCTGGAGGCGGCCGGCGAGCACAAGGCGGCGTGTCGCTGGCATCTACGGGCCGCCGAATGGTTGCGAATGCGGGATTTGTTGGCGGCGCGGGCCCAGTGGGTGAGCGCGATGCGCGTGGCGGACCGACTGCCCGGCGACGACGACGAGGTCACCGCGCTGCGCGTCGCACCGCGCACGATGCTGCTGTCGACTGAACTCTTCGTCGGCGAGGATCCGGACAACGAGAAGCGGCTGGCCGAACTGCGTGAGCTCACGTCACGGACGAACGATGCGAGGTCGCTGGCCCTCGCTCTGGCCGGCCGCATCATGACCTTCATCGTGAACAGCAACCGCGTCCCGGAGGCGATGCCGCTGGCGGCTGAGCTGGCCGACCTCGTCGACGCACTGGGTCCGGCGCCCGCCGGCGAGAGGGAGATCCTCTTCACGGCACTGGCTTTCGCGCGGTTCGCGAACTGCGACTTCGAGGCGACACTGAACGCGATCGGGCGCAGCCTCGAGCTGGAACTGGAACAGCCGTCGGTCGACAGAGCGGTCGCGTACGCGATCACCGGAGCGAGCGAAGTATGCCTCGGCGACCGCGACCAGGGCATCGGCCACCTGCGCGTCGCGACCGAACTGGCTCGCGCCATGCCCCCTGTCAGCTTCTCCGCCATCCTGCTCTACTGGGGCATCCTGGCGGGAATGGGGCTGCACGTCGCCGACGACCGGGTGGACGAAATGGGGGAAGCGCTCGCACGCGCGGAGTCCTTCGGCGATCGGTTCGGGATCATCGCCGCGCAGTGGACCTACGGCACGTTGTTGCTGAAGGCGGAACGCCCGCGCCACGACGAGGCGATCGAGCTGCTGAAGCGGGCTGAAGCGGGCATCGCCGCGCACCACCTGCAAGCGTTCGCGCTTGCCATCACCGGGCCGCAGCTGGCGCTCGAGGCGGCTCGCGAAGGTCGCCGTGACGAGGCCATCGACTCGCTGCGCGAACTGGTGGCGCTGCACACCAGCGGTGCGCCGTTGCTCCACTTCGGATGTCCGGCCGAAGCGCTGTGCGAGCTGCTGATCGATCGCGGCACAGCCGCGGACCTGCGGGAGGTCGACGACGTGCTCGAGTATTGGCGGGGTCACGGCCCGGGCACCGCTGCGATGGATCTGTGGATGCTCAGAGTGCGTGCGTTGCAGGCCGCGGCGCGAGAGCACCCGACCCACCGGCGACTCGCGGAGGAGTACGCGGCGTCCTGCAGGGCACTCGGTGTCCCCGATCGGCTGCGCGAGACGGGCCGCCCTCTCGCGCGGAAGGGGTGACCATGGCGACGATCCTTGCCTACACATCACCGGCGCTCGGCCACCTGCTGCCGTTCAGTGTGCTGCTGTCCGAACTCTCCCGCCGGGGGCACGCCATCCACCTCCGCACGCTGTCGAGCGGAAGGGCCTTCACCGACGGGCTCGGCTTCTCGGTCGACACGATCGATCCCCGCATCGAAGCGGTCGAGATGGACGATTGGAGAGCGTCGAATCCCGTTGGTGCGTTGAAACTCTCGATCGCCGCCTTCAGTCGCCGAGCGACCTATGAGGTCGACGACGTCGGCGCCGCGCTGAGCGACGTCGAGCCCGACGGCGTGCTGGTCGACGTCAACTGCTGGGGCGCTCAGTCGGCCACCGAAGCGGCGGGCCTTCCATGGGCCTGCTTCTCGCCCTACACCCCCGCGCTGGACGTCGCCGGGGTGCCGCCCTTCGGGTTGGGCTTGCCGCCGATGTCCGGGGTCGTCGGCCGGCTGCGGGACGCGACGATCCGGGCGGCCGTCAGCGGCCCGCTGGAAAGGCCCGCGATTGCGGCGATCAACGCGCTCCGGGCACGCGTCGGTGTCTCACCGGTCGGGTCTCTGGACGACTTCCTGCGCCGCGCGCCGCTGCTGTTCATCGCGACCGGCGCTCCGTTCCAGTACGCCGGCGAGTGGGGACGGAACGTCCACATGATCGGACCCTGCGTGCCCGAGGCGGCGACCGCCGACACGCCCGACTGGCTGGCGGCGATCGACAAGCCGGTCGTGCTCGTCACCACCTCCTCGGAACGCCAGCGCGACGCGGGTCTGGTCGAGACCGCCGTCGAAGCGCTCGCCGGCGAGCCGGTGCATCTGATCGCCACCCTGCCCGCCGGAGTCCCCGACGACCTCCCTGGGCGCCCGGACGTGACGATCGACCGGTTCGTCGACCATGACCTCGTCCTCGGCCGGGCGGTGTGCGCGGTCACCCACGGAGGAATGGGCGCCACGCAGCGCGCGCTGGCCCGTGGTGTTCCGGTGTGCGTCGTTCCGTACGGACGCGATCAGTTCGAGGTGGCGCGCCGCGCCGAGGTCGCCGGCTGCGGTACCCGGCTGCCGGCCCGGCGGCTGTCGGCAGCGCGGCTGCGCGCCAAGATCCAGGAGGCGCGAACGATGACCCGCGGGGCAGCCGCGGTCGCGGACGGTTTCGCCGCCACCGGTGGCGCCGCGCGGGGGGCGGACCTGTTCGAACAGCTGCTGTCCGCGCGCTGACCACGCGGTGCGGCGCGGCTACTTCAGTTCGGCGGACGACAGCCCGAGCAGCCGGCGGGCGACCACCAGCTGCTGGATCTGCTGAGTGCCCTCGAAGATGTCGAGGATCTTCGAGTCGCGTGCCCACTTCTCCAGCAGCGTCTGCTCGGAATAGCCGGTGGTGCCGGCCATTTCGACGGCCTTGAGGGTGATGTCGCTGGCGACGCGGGCGGCTTTGGCCTTGCCCATCGAGGCTTCCTTCGAATTCGGGATCTTGTTGTCCGCCTGCCACGCCGACCGCACGGTCAGCAGGTAGCCCGACTCCCATTCGGCTTCCATCCGGAGGAACTCGGCCGCCGCGGCGCTCTGCGCATGGGCGGGCTTGTCGTAGGAGATCTCGACACCGGCGTCGATCAGGATCTTGCGGAGGTCCTCCAGCGCGGCGCGCGCGACGCCGACAGCCATCGCGGCCACGATCGGGCGGGTGTTGTCGAAGGTCTCCATGACCCCGGCGAAACCCTTCTCGACGTTGACGTCCGGGTTGCCGAGCAGGTTCTCCTTGGGGATGCGGACGTTCTCGAACCGGATGGCCGCGGTGTCGGACGCCTTGATGCCGAGCTTGTTCTCGAGCCGTTCGACGGTGACCCCCGGGTGCTCCCGCGGCACGATGAACGACTTGATGGCCGCTCGGCCCTTGGTCTTGTCGAGGGTCGCCCACACCACGATGTGGGTGGCGCGAGAGCCCGCGGTCACGTAGATCTTCTCGCCGTTGATCACGTACTCGTCGCCGTCGAGGACCGCCGTGGTGGACACCGCGGCCGAGTCGGAGCCGAACCCCGGTTCGGTGATGGCCATCGCCGCCCACACGTCCTTGCCGAGCCGCTCGAGCTGTTCCGGCGTGGCCACCGACGAGATGGCCGCGTTGCCGAGGCCCTGGCGGGGCACGGACAGCAGCAGGGCCACGTCGCCCCAGCTGACCTCGAGGGCGTTCAGCAGCGCGGACATGTTGGCGCCGTTGACCGTGGCCTTCTTCTCACCATCGGCCGTCTCGCCGTCACGGAAGGCCTCCGCACCCGCGAACGAGATCGTGTTGGCCTCCGAGATGCCCTCGAACAGCGTCGCGAGCGTGTCCAGCTCGACCGGGTAGGCGTGTTCTTTCAGGTCGTACTTGCGCGAGATCGGCCGCAGCATCTCGGCGGCACCTTGATGGCCCTTCTCGATGACCGCCTGCAGCTTCTTCGGCATTTCCAGATTGATCGCCATGTCAGTGTCTTTCCGTCTTCGATCTGGTGAGAGTTACAGGACCACAACACCTTCGGCGACGCCGATGGCCCGCAGATCGCGGTACCAGCGCTCGACCGGATGTTCCTTGGTGTAGCCGTGGCCGCCGAGCAGCTGCACGCCGTCGAGCCCGATCTGCATGCCCTTGTCGGTGCCGAGCCTCTTGGCCAGCGCGGCCTCGCGGGCGAACGGCAGCCCCTGCTCCGCGCGCGAGGCGCCGCGCCACGTGATCAAGCGCAGCCCGTCGAGCTCGATGGCGATGTTGGCGCACATGAACGCGACCGACTGCCGGCGCGCGATCGGCTCCCCGAAGGCTTCGCGCTCCTTGACGTAGGGGATGACGTAGTCGAGCACCGCATGCGACGTGCCGACGGCCAGCGCGGCCCAACCCAGCCGGGACAGCGCGATCGCCTCCGAATAGTCCGCGTCGGTAGCGCCGTCCTCGCCCAGCCGTGCGCTCAGCGGCACGGTGACCTTGTCGAGCTCGATCTGGCCGAGCGCGGCCGCGCGGATCCCCATGCTCGGGTCGGCTGTGACCGTCAGCCCCGCGGTCGCCGCCTCGACGATGAACAGCGCCGGTTTGCCGTTCAGCATGGCCGCGATGATGAACAGTTCCGCGTCGGCGGCAGCCGGCACCAGCGACTTCACCCCGTCGAGTCGATAACCGCTGGGTGTGCGCACCGCGGTCGTCTTCAACGCGGTCGGGTCGAACAGCGGGTGCGGCTCGGCGATGGCCAGGCAGGCCTGCGGCACGTTGTCGCCGGCGAACTCATTGAGGTACGTGGCCTGCTGGTCCGCGCTGCCCCAGTGGGTGAGCGCTGAGGCCACGCCGCCGGGAGCCAGGATGGGCAGCGCGAGGCCCATGTCTCCGTAGGCCAGCGCTTCGGCGACGAGCGCGTTGGTGACGGTCGAGCGGTGCTCGGCGATCCCGTCGAAGTCCTCGGGGATGTTGATGGCCGTGATGCCCAGTTCGGCGGCCCTGGCGATGAGATCGGCCGGGTAGCCGGCCGCGTCGTCGGCGTCGTGGGCGGCGGGCCGCAGAATCTCCTCAGCGAACTCCTCGACGGTCTGCACGATCATCTTCTGGTCGTCGTCGGGGGTGAGGTCGAAATAGTCGGCGCCCTTGCCCGAGCCGGTGGTCTTGAGCCGCGTGGCCGGCTTGCCGAGGCCCTGGATGCGCTTGAACTGCCGCGTCGAGGCGCCCGCCGCGGAGAAGACCTGCTTGACGCCGTACTTCAAGCCGCGGTTGAACGGGTCGCGCAGGTTGTACCGGTCCAGGAATTCCTGCCCGACGATCGGGGTGAGCAGTGCCAACCCGATATCGGTCGCCGATCTCTTGTGCCGCTGGAGGCCGACGGCACTCTCGTGGTCGCGTCGTTGGGACGGCAGGGTGTTCGTCATTGTCAGCTGCCCTCGTGTGGTGTCGGTGGTGCGCTGCGTGCGCAACTGACTCCAGAGTAAGGTACTGGAACTGACTGGCGAGTAAGATTGCGCGCTTTGTAATGCACTTCACATGGTGAAGGCGCAGTCGACACTTGTCGAGAGTCCGTGGCCAGCTAACGTCAGCGCAGCGCAGCAAGCACCGCTTCGTGCAGCAGCCCGTTGGTCGCCACCGCGCTGCCGCCGTGCGGCCCCGGTGTGCCGTCGAGCGCCGTGAACCGGCCGCCGGCCTCGCGCACGAGGATGTCCAGCGGCGCCAGGTCCCACAGCTTCACCTCGGGTTCCACCGCGATGTCCACAGCGCCCTCGGCCACCAGGCAGTACGACCAGAAGTCGCCGTAGCCGCGGGCGCGCCACACCGAGTCGGTGAGCTCGAGGAACCGCTCCCGGGCCGCCTCCCAGCCTGTCGTCAGATCGGAGTACGACAGGCTCGCGGCGCCGAGGTCGGCGACGCCGGACACCGAGATCCGCTGGGTCTCGCCGGCGAACGACGAGAACGCACCCTGGCCCTGACCGGCCCACCACCGGCGGCCCAGTGCCGGAGCGCTGACCACGCCGACGACGGGAACCCCGTCGCTGAGCAGCGCGATCAACGTCGACCACACCGGGACACCGCGGACGAAGTTCTTGGTGCCGTCGATCGGATCGACCACCCACTGACGACCGCTGAACTCCTTTGTGCCGCCGAACTCCTCCCCGAAGACCGAGTCGCCGGGGCGCCGCTCGGCCAGCCGCGCGCGCAGCAGCTTCTCGGCGTCGAGGTCCGCGTCGGTCGCCGGCGTGAGATCCGGCTTGGTCTCCACCCGCAGGTCCATCGCACCGAATCGCCGCATCGTCAGGGCGTCGGCTTCCGCGGCCAGTTCCAGTGCCAGCGCTACGTCGTCTTCGAGGGGGGTCATAGCTGCCGTCCTACCATGTCGGTGTGGGCGAATTCGTGATCATGCTTCTGATCATCGGCGCGATCGCGGTGGTCGCCGCCCCGTGGATCATGCGGCGCCGCGGCGCGGGCGACGACTGGGTGCAGGGCACGTTGCTGGTCACCGGGGTCAGTCCGCGACCAGACGGTGTCACCGGCCAGCAATTCGTCACGATCTCGGGGGTGATCAACGGACCGACGGTCGCCGAGCACGTCGTCTACGCCCGGATGGCGGTCGACGTCGACGACTGGCCCAGCATGGGTGCGCTGATGGACGTCGTGTACTCGCCGCGCAACCCGGACAAGTGGGGCTTCGGGCAGCGGACCGGGCCGATGCCGCCGCAGCCCCCGCCGCCGGCGCCCTGACGGCCGGCTGCGCCGTCAGCCGTGTCTGATGGGCTGACTCCTCACGGGCTCGTCCCTCGCCCGCTTCGTCGTCAGCCGTGTCTGATGGGCTGACTCCTCACGGGCTCGTCCCTCGCCCGCTTCGTCGTCAGCCGTGTCTGATGGGCTGACTCCTCACGGGCTCGTCCCTCGCCCGTTTCGTCGTCAGCCGTGCCCGATGCGCAGCAGCTCGGCGACACTGGTCAGCTTCACCCGCGGCCGGCCCGAGCCCTGACCGGTCGAGCGTTCGTGGTCGTCGATCAGTTTCCAGTGCTCGTTGGTGACCAGCTTGGGCTGGCGCTCCAGTAGCCAGCGCTCCAGCGCGTCGGCGTGGTCGGCGCCGAAGTCGGCGAGTTCGGCGGTGCTCAGGTCCTTGCGCAGCGTCTCGACGGTGTCGGCGGAGTCCTTCTTGTTGCTGCCGATCACGCCGGTGGGACCGCGCTTGATCCAGCCCACCACGTATTCGTTGCGGCTGCCCTCGATGCGGCCGGCGACATGCGGGATCGTGCCGGCGCGCTCGTCGAACGGCAGCCCGGGTGTCGGCCGGCCGCGATAGCCGACTGCGCGCACGACCAGTTGCGCCGGCACCTCCTCGCGCTCGCCCGTGTCCTTGGCCGTCACCTTGCCGTCCGCGTCGGTGATCAGCTCGTTGCGGCCGAGCACGATCGACTCGACCCGGTCCTGACCTTTGATCTCGATCGGCGAGGTGCGGAAGCGGAAGACGATGCGCCGCTTGGCCCCGCGCGGTCCGCGCTCGGCGTAGCCGCGCAGAACCTTGATGTTGTTGCGCACCGTCTTGCTCGCTGACTCGAGTTGCTCGTCGGTGATGTCGGCGACGTCGGCGGGGTCGACGATGACGTCGACGTCGCCGAGCCCCTCGAGATCGCCCAGCTCGCGCAGCTCCAGCGTCGTGAACGGCGCCTGCAGCGGTCCCCGGCGGCCGATGACCAGCACTTCCTCCACACCGCGGGCGTGCAGCGACTCCAGCGCGTGGTCGGCGATGTCGGTCGCGGCCAGCGCGTCGGGGTCGGTGACGAGAATGCGGGCGACATCGAGTGCCACATTGCCGTTGCCGACGACCACGGCGCGGCCCCGCGAGATGTCCGGCGCCATCTCCTCGAAGTGCGGGTGCGCGTTGTACCAGCCGACGAAATCCACCGCGGCCACACTGCCGGGCAGCTCCTCGCCCGGAATGCCCAGCGACCGGTCGGATTGCGCGCCGATCGCGTAGATGACCGCGTCGTAGCGTTGCGCCAGCTCTTCGGGCTTCACGTCGTCACCGACGACGATGTTGCCGAAGAAGCGAAAGCGCGGATCGTTCGAGGTCTTCTCGAACTGGGCGCTGATCGACTTGATCTTCGGATGGTCCGGGGCGACGCCGGAGCGCACCAGACCCCACGGGGTCGGCAGCATCTCCAGCATGTCGACGCGCACATCGCGGTCGGCCGGGTCGTCGCTGTCACCGGCGGCCTTGAGAAGGGATGCGGCCGCGAAGTAACCCGAAGGTCCTGAGCCGACGACCGCCACGTGATACGGGCGCATAGGGGGCATATGTGGGTTGCCTTTTCGTTGCCGCCCGGCGCCGCGCGATGGGCTGTCGCGACGCCGCCGGGCGAGTGTGCACCCCGATGCTAGAACGCGATGCGCGTCACAGACCGGCCTGACGGTGAAATCGGCCGCGTTTCGCCGAAGGCTGCGACGGCGCCGGTGGTCCGCGGGGTGAGTACCCTGAACTCCCGTGGATCCCGACCGTCAAGCCGACATCGCCGCCCTCGACTCCACGCTCACCACGGTTGAGCGGGTGCTCGACGTCGACGAGCTTCGCGGTCGCATCGAAAAGCTCGAGCAGGAGGCCTCCGACCCGAAACTGTGGGACGACCAGTCCCGGGCGCAGAAGGTCACCAGCGACCTGTCGCACGCGCAGGGTGAGTTGCGGCGGGTCGAGGAGCTGAGGCGGCGCCTCGACGATCTGCCGGTGCTCTACGAGCTGGCCAGCGAGGAAGCCGGTGCGGAGGGCGCCTCGGCGACCGCCGAAGCCGACGCCGAACTCAAGCAGCTGCGCGAGGACATCGAGGCGATGGAGGTCCGCACGCTGCTGTCGGGCGAGTACGACGAGCGCGAGGCGCTGGTCAACATCCGGTCGGGAGCCGGCGGCGTGGACGCCGCCGACTGGGCCGAGATGCTGATGCGGATGTACATCCGCTGGGCCGAACAGCACAAGTACCCGGTCGAGGTCTACGACACCTCCTACGCCGAGGAGGCGGGCATCAAGAGCGCCACGTTCGCGGTGCACGCCCCGTTCGCCTACGGGACGCTCTCGGTCGAGCAGGGCACGCACCGGCTGGTGCGGATCAGCCCGTTCGACAACCAGGGCCGCAGGCAGACGTCCTTCGCCGAGGTGGAGGTGCTGCCGGTCACCGAGACCACCGACCACATCGACATTCCCGAGTCCGACGTCCGCGTCGACGTGTACCGCTCCAGCGGTCCCGGCGGTCAGTCCGTGAACACCACCGACTCGGCGGTTCGACTCACCCACATCCCGACCGGCATCGTCGTCACCTGCCAGAACGAGAAGTCGCAGTTGCAGAACAAGGTGTCGGCGATGCGCGTGCTGCAGGCGAAACTGCTGGAACGCAAGCGAATAGAAGAGCGTGCCGAGATGGACGCCCTCAAGGGTGACGGCGGCAGCTCGTGGGGCAACCAGATGCGCTCCTACGTGCTGCATCCGTATCAGATGGTGAAGGACCTGCGCACCGAATACGAGGTCGGGAATCCGGCCGCGGTGCTGGACGGCGACATCGACGGTTTCCTCGAAGCCGGCATCCGGTGGCGCAACAGAAAAGATGACGACGACTGACCCGCTGCTCGCATCGGGCCTGACCGACAGCTGGCACGGGTTTTGGACCGGCGACACCGGTGTCTGGATCCTCGGCCGCGGTGTGCCGATCGCGCTGCTGCTGATCGGCGGGCTGCTGGCGGCCAGGTTCATCAACTGGGGTGCCCAGCGGGTCACCCGCCGCATCGACGCCCAGTATCAGGAAAGCGACCAGCTGGTGCGCACCGAGAGCGCCAAGCACCGCCAAGCGGTGGCCTCGGTGATCTCGTGGGTGTCGGTCGCCCTGCTGTTCGTCATGGTCGCGGTCCAGATCACCGACATCCTCGCGATCCCGGTCAGCTCCCTGGTCGCCCCGGCAGCCGTACTCGGCGCCGCGCTGGGCTTCGGCGCGCAGAAGCTGGTGCAAGACCTGCTGGCCGGATTCTTCATCATCACCGAGCGGCAGTACGGCTTCGGTGATCTGGTGCAGTTGAACATGATCGGTGCACCGGAGGCTTCCGAAGGGACCGTGGAGGAGGTCACGCTGCGAGTGACCAAACTGCGCACCAGCGAAGGGGAGGTGTTCACGGTCCCCAACGGCAACATCGTCCGGTCGCTGAACATGTCCAAGGATTGGGCCCGCGCGGTCGTCGACATCCCGGTACCCGCCACCGCCGACCTGAACAGGGTCAACGACGTGCTGCACTCGGTCGGTGAGAGGGCGATGGCCGACGTCCGGTTGAGTGCGTTGTTGCTGGACACCCCGCAGTTGATGGGGGTGGAGAGCATCGAGGTCGACACGGTGAACCTGCGGATGGTGGCGCGGACGCTTCCGGGTAAGCAGTTCGAGGTCGGCCGTCGGCTGCGGATCTTGATCATCGCGGCCCTGGCCACGGCCGGTATCGCCACCCAGGAGCACACTCCCACGGTCAGCAACATCAGTGCCAGCGGGGAGCCCGTACCCGGCGAGAACCCCCCCGCGGCGCGCACGGAGCGGAAGTCGTGAAACTGCCGCCGTTCCTCCAGCGCTTGCGCCGAACCGACCGCCATTCCCGGGCGTACCTCTTCGGCGGCAAGGTCCGCGTGTCGACCGTCGTGCTGCTCGTCGCGTTCATCGCGTTGTACTGGGTGAATCAGACTTATCAGCCCACACCCGCGGCGACGCCGCCGGCGCCGACACAGCAGGTGGTGCCGCCCGGGTTCGTGCCCGACCCGAACTACACCTGGGTGCCGCGGACGAACGTGCAGTCCCGCACGCCCGAGTCGACGACCACCACCACGACCACGACCACCACGACGACCCCGCCGCCGCTGACGACGACGGAGACGACCGAACCGACCCTCACATCTCCGACGCCGGCCGTACCAGGTCCGCTGGCGCCCAGCACGACGGTGATCGACCCCGACGGGCCCGGCCCGATGAGCCCGCAGACGTTCACGGAGGCGCCGCCGACCGTCCCGCCCAGCACAGTCACCGCGCCGGGTTCCGTCCCGACGACGTCGGTGCCGCTCCAGTAGGGCCGGGGTCGGCCGATGTCGTCCCGCTACACTGGCGTGCCGTGATGATCACCCTCGACCATGTGTCAAAGCAGTACAAGTCGTCGGCCCGTCCGGCGCTCGACAACATCTCGGTCAAGATCGACAAGGGTGAGTTCGTCTTCCTGATCGGTCCGTCCGGGTCCGGCAAATCGACGTTCATGCGCCTCCTGTTGGCCGAGGAGCACCCGTCGTCCGGGGACATCCGGGTCTCCAAGTTCCATGTCAACAAGCTCTCGGGCCGCCATGTGCCCAGCCTGCGCCAGGTCATCGGCTGCGTTTTCCAGGATTTCCGGCTGCTGCAGCAGAAGACGGTGTTCGAGAACGTCGCGTTCGCGCTCGAGGTGATCGGCAAGCGCGGCGACACCATCAACCGGGTGGTGCCCGACGTCCTGGAGATGGTCGGCCTGTCCGGCAAGGCCAACCGGTTGCCGGGGGAGCTGTCGGGCGGCGAGCAGCAGCGAGTGGCCATCGCCCGCGCATTCGTCAACCGGCCGCTGGTGCTGCTGGCCGACGAGCCGACGGGCAACCTGGACCCGGAGACAAGCAAAGACATCATGGATCTGCTCGAGCGGATCAACCGCACCGGTACGACGGTGCTGATGGCCACCCACGACCACCACATCGTCGACTCCATGCGCCAGCGTGTGGTCGAACTCGAACTCGGCCGGCTGGTTCGCGACGAACAGCGCGGCGTCTACGGAATGGATCGCTAAGTGCGCTTCGGCTTTCTCGTCAACGAAGTCCTGACCGGGCTTCGCCGCAACGTCACCATGACGGTCGCGATGGTGCTGACCACCGCGATCTCGATCGGCCTGTTCGGCGGCGGGCTCCTGGTGGTGCGCCTGGCCGACCAGTCCCGGGCGATCTACCTCGACAGGGTGGAGAGCCAGGTCTTCCTGACCAACGACGTGTCGGCCAACGACCCGACCTGCGACGCCGACCCGTGCAAGGTGCTGCGGTCGCAGATCGAGGCCCGTCAGGACGTGAAGTCCGTGCGCTTCCTCAACCGGGACCAGGCCTACGACGACGCGATCCGGAAGTTCCCGCAGTACAAGGACGTCGCCGGCAAGGACGCGTTCCCCGCGTCGTTCGTGGTCAAGCTCAACGATCCCGAGCAGCACAAGGACTTCGACGACGCCATGAAGGGCCAGCCCGGCGTGCTCAACGTCCTCAACCAGAAGGACCTGATCGACCGGTTGTTCGCGGTCCTCGACGGCCTGTCCAACGCGGCGTTCGCCGTCGCGCTCGTGCAGGCGATCGGCGCGGTGCTGTTGATCGCCAACATGGTCCAAGTCGCCGCGTACACCCGCCGCACCGAGATCGGCATCATGCGGCTGGTCGGCGCGACTCGCTGGTACACCCAGCTGCCGTTCCTTCTGGAGGCGATGCTCGCCGCGCTCGTGGGTGTCCTGATCGCGATCGGGGGTCTGATCGCGGTGCGCGCGCTGTTCCTGGAGAGCGCGCTGGATCAGTTCTACCAAGCGAATCTGATCGCCCGCATCGACTACGCCGACATCCTCTACATCTCCCCGATACTGCTCGCGGTCGGCGTGGTCATGGCCGGTCTGGCGTCGTATGTCACGTTGCGCCTGTACGTACGGCGGTAGCCGATGGCAAAGAAGGCCAAGTCGCCCAAGGACAGCAACAACCAGGTGGTCGCCACCAATCGCAAAGCGCGACACAACTTCTCGATCCTGGAGACCTTCGAGGCCGGGGTCGCGTTGATGGGCACCGAGGTCAAGAGCCTCCGCGAGGGGCAGGCGTCGCTGGCCGACGCGTTCGCCACGGTGGACGACGGCGAGATCTGGCTGCGCAACCTGCACATTCCCGAATATCACCACGGCAGCTGGACCAACCATGCGCCGCGACGGAACCGCAAACTGCTACTGCACCGGCGGCAGATCGACACGCTGGTGGGCAAGATCCGCGACGGCAACCTGACGCTGGTGCCGCTGTCGCTGTATTTCACCGGCGGCAAGGTGAAAGTCGAGCTGGCGCTCGCCCGCGGCAAGCAGGCGCATGACAAACGCCAGGACATCGCGCGGCGCGACGCTGCCCGGGAGGTCACCCGTGAACTGGGCCGCCGGGCCAAGGGCATGAGCTCCTGACGGGTTTCCCGTCGGAGACCCGCTGAAGTTGCGATGATTGCTGGGCTGCCTACGCGGTAACAGGGCGGCACCGCCGGTCACACGGAACAAGGGGGTTTGGAAACGGGCTACCGGCTGCGCGTCGCACTGGTCCTCATCACCGCGGTGGTGGTGATGCTGAACGCCTGTGCGTTCTGGGGCGACGGCGTCGCGAGGTGGATCGCCGTGGCCCTGCAACTCGGTGCCTGCGCGGGGGCAGCGGCCTACGGGCTGACCCAGGCCCGTCGCCACGTTGGTGCTGCGCGGTGGTGGCGGGTCTTCGCCGCCGCGGCGATGGTCAGCTTCATCGTCGGTGCGGTCGCCTGGCGCCTCGGCGACTTCGTGGCGCCTGCATGGTGGGTGGTGCCGTATTTCCTGATGCCGCTGCTCGCGTGTGCGTCGGCGTTGCTGCTCGCGCTCACCAGCGGCGGGATGCGGGGGTCCGACGACGAACCACTGCGGCTGGTCGTCATCACCACCACGCTGGACGGCCTGGTGGCAGCGACGTCGTTCGCCCTGCTGGTGATCATCGGCGGGTTCGGCGCGATGTCGCTGGCGTCGCTGCCGCGGTCCGGCAACGCGGCGGTGGACGCGACGTACGCGCTGGTCGAGATGGTGGTCGTGGTCATCACCGCGGTGATCGGCATGGTGTACCCGTCGCACAAGCCGAACCGGACGAACTATCTGATCTTCGCCAGCGGTGTGGTGTTGATCGCCGGGTCGGACCGCGTGATGGCCTATCTCGACTCCGTCTGTGCCGAGGGCGGCCTGCTGTGGAGCCGCATGGGCTTCGTCCTCGGGCCTTTGTTCGTCGGGCTGTCGATGCGCGATATCCCGGCGAAAGCGCGGCCCGCCACTCGCTACCGCCCGCTGGACTGGGCGCAGTTGAGCCTGCCGTACGCCGGGTTCCTCGGCATCACGATTTTGCTGAGTTTTCACGTGCTGAGAGGTAATCGACTGTCCGCGATGGTCGTCGCGCTCACTCTGGTGATGGTTCTGCTCGTCGCCGCGCGGCAAGCGGTCGCGTTGGGTGCCCAGCGCCAGCTGACCCGCCGCCTGTACGACGCGCAACACCGCCTGGCATATCAGGTCCTGCACGACTCTCTGACGGGCCTGCCGAACCGGCTGCTGTTCGGCCAGCGGCTCGACGAGGCGATGCGCGACGGAAAGTTCGTCTTGATCTTCGTCGACCTCGACGATTTCAAAGAGGTCAACGACCGGTACGGGCACGCCGCAGGCGACGACCTGCTGCGCGCAGTGGGCGAGCGGCTGAAGCGCTGTGTGACCGAAGCGGACACGCTGGCCCGTATCGGTGGTGACGAGTTCGCCATCCTCATCGAGGACGAGGCGGTGGCCGCCACGGAGGATCCGGAATTCGTCGCCGACCGACTTCGCCTGGCGCTACGGGATCCGTTTCCCGTGCACGGCTCGTCGGTGCGGGTGCGCGCCAGTATGGGCCTCGTGCGCTCCGGGGACGGCAGACTGTCGCAGACCGCCGACGACCTGCTCCGCCAGGCCGACAGCTCGATGTACGCCGGCAAGCGGCTGGGCAAGAACACCGCGGTGATCTATCAACCGGCGTCGGGCGTCCGCGCGGACTTCCCGAGGGCGCTGCGTGAGGCCGACGGCGGCGTGCCCGCCGGCTTCAGCCTGGCGTACCAGCCGGTCGTCCGGCTGCCCGATGAAACCCTGGTCGCGCTCGAGGCGCTGGCCCGATGGGTGGCCCCCAACGGCATGCAAATTCCGCCGGAGACATTCGTCGCCGTGGCCGAGGCGGCCGGTTTGGGCGCCGTGCTCGATGCGCTGGTGCTGGACCTGGCCTGCCGCGAGGTCAAGGCCGCCGGGCTCGACGTCGACATCCACGTCAACATCGGTGCCGCCCGCCTCGGCAACCTCGAGTTCGAAGAGCAAGTGCGGCGCACGTTGGAGCGGCACCGGATCCGACCGAGCCGCCTCGTCGTCGAAATCACTGAGACGCTGCCGATCGTCGATCTGGCGGATGCCGCAGCGCAGATCGACCGGCTCCAGGCGATCGGTGTGCGAGTCGCGCTCGACGATTACGGTGCCGGATACAACTCGCTGACGTATCTGCACGCGCTGCCGGTGCACATCGTCAAACTCGACCGAAGCCTGGCCGTCGGGGCCGATCCGCACCGCGACCTGACCGTGTACCGCTCCGTGATCGGTCTGTGCACCGAACTCGGTATGGCCGTGGTGGCCGAAGGCATCGAGACGACGGCCCAGGCCGAGACGATTCTGGCCGCAGGGTGCCGGCTGGCGCAGGGACACCTCTTCGGCCGGCCCGCGCCCATCACCGAGCTCGCCTGGGAATCCGGCCGGGTAGGGGTGCGTCCGTCGCGTCGGCACGGGCAGTTCGCCCGCGATCCGGGCTGAGCTTGGGCCCCCAGCCGGCAGGGCGGGTCGGGACTAATAATTCGTTGGGCGGTGTTGAAGATGCCGGTAGACTGAACTGTCCTGCCGATGGTCGGCGGGACTGCGCCAAGAAATACCAAGACAGGGGGCTGAACGGTTTCGACTTCGCGCATCGAATCAAGGGAAGCGTGCCGGTGCAGGCAAGAGACCACCGTAAGCGTCGTTGCAACCAATTAAGCGCCGATTCCAATCAGCGCGACTACGCTCTCGCTGCCTAAGCGACAGCTAGTCCGTCAGACCGGGAACGCCCTCGACCCGGAGCCTGGCGTCATCTAGAGGGACCCACCTGTAGGTCCGGTCGCGGGACCTACGGGGACATCAAACAGCGACTGGGATCGTCATCCTGACTTGTTCGCGTGATCAGGAGATCCGAGTAGAGACATAGCGGACTGCGCACGGAGAAGCCTCGAGGGAATGCCGTAGGACCCGGGTTCGATTCCCGGCAGCTCCACAGAGGAAGTGCTGGCCAGGACGTTGATCGTCCTGGCCAGTTCTTTCTCATCAACATCCCGCCAATATTCGCTACTGAAATCACGGGGTTGTCGTATCGCTGATGACCGGATGAGGATGGAAGAACACGCCGTGTGCGCGGACAGTGACACTCCCCGCGGTCGCGAGGTGTCCGACGGCGAAGGTTTTGCGACCCTCGACGCGGTCGATACGAGCTTCGGCGTGCAGCGGCCCGAGCGGGGTACCGGCCTTATAGCGGACGGTGAGGGTGCCGGTGACGGCGGGCTGGCCGGGCTTGTGCGCGGTGGCGCCCAGTATGTGATCGAGCAGCAGAGCGCAGACGCCCCCGTGCACGTGGCCTGGCGGGCCTTCATAGGCCGCGCCGAGCGTCACATCGGCCCAGACGCGGCCGTCGGCATCGTGGTGCACGATCAGCGGCGGGGCGAAGGGGTTGCGCAAGCCCATGACGACATTGCCCCAGGCACGAGAGGTCCCGTCGGGTGCCGGCCGGATGCCGAAGGAGTCGGCGAGCGGCTCCCGGCTCAGTTCATCGGCAGCGTCATCGATTCTGGCTTTCGCGGCGGCGAGGGACGCGACGCCGGCCTGACTGCGGATCGTCACATCGACCAGCCGGCGGACCGAATCGGTCAAAGCTGCGTAGAGCGCCTCCGGTACGGGCTCACTGGCCGCGGTCACGTCGCCGACGCGGCATAGTTCATCGGTTCGGCCGGTCTGTCGGCGAAGCTGCCGTAGTCACCCCGGTAGAACAACAGCGGTCGGCCGCTGTGCGCCTCCAACGCCGTGACGTGGGCGACGACGATGGTGTGATCACCGGCGCCGTGCTCGAACTCCAGGTCGGCCTCGATGGTGGCCAAGGCGCCGTGGATGCGGGGGGAGCCGTTGCCGGCGGAGCTCCAGTCGACGCCGGCGAACTTATCGTGGGATCGGCGGGCGAACTGCGCGCAGACGGCTTCCTGGTCGTCGGCGAGGACGTTGATGCACATCCGGCCCGTGGCGCGGATCATGGGCCAGCTCGTCGAGGACAGGGCAGGACAGAACGACACGTAAGGCGGGTCGAGGGACACCGAGGTCACCGACTGGCACGTGAAGCCCAACGGATTGTGGCCGTCGTGGCCGGTGATGACGGCGATGCCGGTGCAGAAATGACCGAGCACGGCGCGCATGTCCTGCGGCGCCGGGCGCACGGGCGCCGCAGGCCTGGGCTCGTCGGATCCCATTTCTCTTCCGTCCCTTCGGGTGCTGGCCCATCCACGATCGTCGTCTACCGCGGCGGTGTGCAACGGCGCGTCCCACCCAGCGGTTCATCGCGCCAAGGCTATGACCTCGGTTGTTACGCTTGGCCGCGTGACAGAACCTGCATCGACCGGCAAGCCGCAGCTGGCCGCCACCAGTTGGGCGCTGCTGGGGTTGCTGTCCTACGAGCAGGAACTGTCCGGGTACGACATCCGTAAATGGATCGACTGGAGCATGCGGTTCTTCTACGGCAGCCCCGCCTACAGCCAGATCTACTCGGAGTTGAAGAAGCTCGAGAAGTTGGGCCTGCTGACGTCGCGGGTCGAGAACAACGGCACCCGCTCCCGTCGGCTCTACAAGATCACGCAGAGCGGGTTGGACGCGGTCACCCGGTGGGCCCGCGAGGCGCCGTTGGAGCCTCCCTCGTTGAAGCACCCAGCCGTCTTGCGGATTGCGCTGGGCCACCTCAGCGATCCCGCGGCGCTCAAGGACATGCTTCACGAGCACATCGCCTACGTCGACCGGATGCAACGCGATGCCGCCACGGAGGCGCGGTGGGCCGGCGCCGATCCCTCCTGGGCGTACGCCAAGATCGCGCTCGATTGGGCGGACCGCTACTACACCTCCGAGCGGGAGCTGACGCTGAAGCTCATCAAAGACCTCGACGAGGCCGAAGCGAAATTTCCGAAAGTCGGGGAGGACGCCAAGATCCCGTGGCCCGACCCGACGTACTGGTACGAGATCGAAAAGCAGGTCGAAGCCGAGGACGCCGACTAACGCGAGGTCGGGACTGGCTGTCGCCGCGAGGCGTCGAGTGCGGCGATGTAGCCGTAGACCAGTCCCTGAGCGATGGTCGCGCCGGCGCCCGGATACGTGTGGCCGAAGGCGTTGGCCGCGGTGTTGCCGATGGCGTACAGCCCGTCGATGACGGTGCCGTCCTCCCGCAGTACCCGCGCGTGCTCATCGGCACGCAGCCCGCCGCAGGTCCCGAGGTCGCTGAGCACCATCTTGACCGCGTAGAAAGGGCCCTTCACGAGCGGGCGCAGATTCGGGTTGGGCGTGATGGTGGGGTCGCCGTAGTAACGGTCATAGGCGCTGCGACCCCGTTCGAAGTCGGGATCCTGTCCGGCTGAGGCATTTTCGTTGAAGCGGGCCACGGTGGCACACAGATCGTCGACGGGTACGCCCATCTTCCCGGCCAACTCGCCGAAGTTCTCGGAGCGCACGGCGATACCGGCGTCATACCAGCGCTGCGGGATGGGCATGCGCGGGAACAGTTCGGCGGCGAATACGTAACTGTTGCGGTACTGCTGATCGAAGACCATCCACATCGATTCCACGGGCGTGCCGGCCTGCTCCAGGGCCAGGATGCGCTGCCCGAAGCTCATGTAGTCCGACGATTCGTTGGCGAATCGCTGCCCGTTCTGGTCGACGATGAACGATCCCGGCAGGGACCGCTCCGCCAACAGGACTGCCGGCGCCGCGTCGGGCAGCGGTGCGACCGCGGGGAACCACCACGACTGATCCATCAAGGCGATGTCGGCGCCGACGTCCTGGCCGATGCGGATGGCGTCGCCGGTGTTGGTCTCCGCACCCAAACTGAGATGGGCGCCAAGGCTTTCGGATTGGAATTTGTGGCGCATGGCCATGTCGTGGTCGAACCCTCCGGCAGCGAGCACCACACCGCGCCGCGCTGCGACGGTGTACGTGGTGCCATGGTGCTCGATGACCGCGCCGGTGACCCGGTCGCCATCGGTGGTGAGCGACGTCAGCGTGGTGTTCAGCCAGATCGGAATGCCGGCACGGATGGCGCCGGCGAACAGTCCCGCGGCCAGGGCTTGACCGCCCGCAGCGTAGCGCCGACCCAGCAGGAGTCCGCCGACGCCCTGCGCCAGCCGCTTGGCGATCGTGGGGATGCCCTTGCGAGGCACCCGGCTCATCAGGTTCAGCCACCGGTAATCGGCGCCGGTGGTCGGCATCGGGATGCTCGCCTCCATGATCCCCGGGCGCAGCGCCGATCGATACTGCCCCAGCATTGCGGTGTCCAGCGGGCGGCATTCACACGTGCGTCCGGACGCTGATCCGCCGGCTGCCTCGGGGTGGTAGTCGGAATACTCCCTAGCCCAGAACAGCTTCATCGGGGTCGTGCGCCGCAACATCTGGATCGTGGCGGGCAGCTGCTGCAGGTATGCCTCCGATCGCGACTCGGGGGCGGAATCGCCCACCACGGCACGCAGATAGGTGTGCGCGCGAGGGGAGGGGTCATTGCCGCCGCCTTCGGCGATGACGGGGCTGGCCGGTAGCCACAACGCTCCACCGGAGCGAGCGGTCGAGCCCCCGACGACCGTTGACTTCTCGATGACGAGTACCGATAGTCCCTGCTCGCGGGCCGCCAGTGCGGCGGCCAGGCCGGTGCCCGACCCGACGACCAACAGGTCGACCTCGGTGTCGGAGACGGTCAATCCGGCGGGGATGGTCTGGTGGCTGGAGGCGATCACGGGGGGACGATAAGCGCGGTCCGGCCGGTGGAGATTCCGGTGTCCTGGTGAGCGGAACGCCCACCTGTGCGCGGCGCTGTCGCGCGTTTGGATGGACATTCGATGAACACAGCCCTACACCGCACCGATCGAAGGACGGACCGCACGATGACCACTCACGCTGACGCCGAGGACATTCGGCTCATCGAGGCCGGATCGGCGCCGACGAGATTCGCCCGGGGATGGCATTGCCTGGGTCTGATCCGCGACTTCGTCGACGGCGAACCCCACCAGATCAACGCCTTCGGGCAGAAGCTGGTGGTCTTCGCCGGCGACGACGGGGCCGTCAACGTCCTCGATGGCTACTGCCGACACATGGGCGGCGACCTGTCGCAGGGCACGATCAAGGGCAACGAGATCGCCTGCCCCTTCCACGACTGGCGCTGGGGCGGGGACGGCCGCTGCAAGTCGGTGCCCTACAGCAAGCGCACTCCGCGCTTGGCCCGCACGGCGTCCTGGCCCACGCTGCAGCAAGACGGAATGCTGTTCGTGTGGAACGACCCCGAGCGCAAGACGCCGCCGGCGGAGGTCACCATCCCGCGCATCGAGGGCGCCACCAGCGACGCCTGGACCGACTGGCACTGGTACAGCACCGTCGTGCACACCAATTGCCGCGAAATCATCGACAACGTCGTGGACATGGCGCACTTCTTCTACATCCACGGCTCTCTGCCCACCCATTTCAAGAACATCTTCGAAGGTCACGTCGCCACCCAGTACATGAAGAGTGGTGGCCGCCCTGACCTCGATGACCCCGAGGGGTCGAGGATCTTGGGCACCACGTCGCTGGCGTCTTACCACGGCCCCTCCTTCATGATTGACGACCTGACCTACCACTACCCCGAGTTCGATCAGCGGACCGTCCTGATCAACTCCCACTATCCGATCGACGCGAATTCCTTTGTGCTCCAGTACGGAATCGTGGTCGAGAAGAACGCGTTCATGCCAGACGACCTCGCGCTGCAGACCGCGATCGCGCTGGGGGATTTCGTGAAGATGGGTTTCGAGCAGGATGTGGAGATCTGGCGCAACAAGACCCGGATCGACAATCCGCTGCTGGTCGAGGAGGACGGCCCGGTCTACCAGCTGCGTCGTTGGTACGAGCAGTTCTACGTCGACGCCGCCGACGTGACACCCGACATGGTGGACCGCTTCGAATTCGAACTCGACACAACCCGCCCTTACGAAGCGTGGATGAGAGAGGTGGAGGCCAACATCGCCGCCCGGGCGGCCGCGACGTCAGCGACAGCCGGATGACGATCCGCCCCGACATCCGGCTGGCCGACGCTCCGATGGTGCCGGTGGCGTGCCAGCGGTGCGGTGCGTCGGTGCTGGCGCGCAAGGCCAGCTGGAATCAGACCAGCGTGCAATGGTCGGCAGGGGCGTCGGAGCAGTGCCAAGAACGTTGTCAAGCATCGCAATTGAAACCCGACGGCGGCGGGTTGTTCCTGGCGTGCAATGCCCTCGCGGACACGATCGCCGAAGCGGCGCGTAGCGGTTCCCTACCGATCGTCGACACAGACGTGCCTGCGATTCCGCACCCATAAGACCCTCATTGAGCCCGGTATCCCCGGTATGAGGCGTGTCAGCGACGATCGAGGGATGTCAGAGACCCGGTGATCATCCGCATGGCCGACGACAAAGTCGCTCGCAGGCGTGGGAAGTCGCCGTGCTCGGCCCAGTTTTCGTACGCATACCGACAGGCTTGAACAATCAACTGAGCGGGTAATTCGCGAACGTACGGTTCTCTTTCCAGGTCGAAACGTCGATCGAGGAAGGCAGTGATCGGCTCGACAAGGTCTTGGCCCCAGTCCAGCCAGCGCAGCCGATACTGGGGATCGTTGATCACCAGGGCCAGGAATGCGCGGTCGACGTCCATCCGTCCGCGCCGGGGCACTTCCGTGCTGAACGCTTCGACCAAGGTCTCGACGGCATCGCCGTCCAAGTCAGCGCCCGACCCTCGCGCAACCGCCATGGAACGGCTTCCACTCATGGACGTCACCGTGTCGAGGCAGCGCGCGATATGCCGCGTTGCGTCAGGCGTGGGCGCCGCCGTCGACGCGGATCTCTGTTCCGGTGATGAAGGCGCCGTCATCAGAGGCCACCATGGCGATGACCGAGGCGACGGCGCTGGCGTCGCCCAGGATCGCGTTGTCGGTGCCGTGCAACAACGGAGTTTGCTTGGCCCACAGACCGAGGTCGTAGCCCTCGGGCATCTTGTCCAGGGTGCTGTTCGCCAACGCCGTGGAGACCCCGCCGGGCTGGATGTTCACCGCGCGCAATCCCTGCTTGGAGTACTCCAGCGCCAGCGAGTGCGTGAAGCTGAGGATGCCGCCCTTGCTCGCCGCGTAGGCCGCCATATAGGGGTGAGCGAACGTGGCGGCGGTCGAGGTGAAGTTGACCACCACGCCACGGCCGCAGGCCAGCAGCGCCGGCAATGCTTGGCGGGTCATCAGGAAGGTGCCGGTCAGATTGACCGCCAGCGTCCGGTTCCAGTCGGCCAGGGTCGTCTCGTGGGTGTGGGAGCACGTTTGCATGGCCGCGACGTTGACCAGAACATCGAGCCCGCCCAAGTCGGCGACCGCGGTGTCGACGGCCGCGACGACGTCGTCTTCGACGGCGATGTCGAGCACCGCGGTGGTCAACTGCTTGTCGGTGCCGGCCTGGGCGGCAGCGGCCGCGGTCGCGGCCAGGCCGTCGGTGGAGATGTCGAAGGCCACCACGGTGGCGCCCTCGTCGAGCAGTCGTGCGGTCGTGGCCGCGCCGATGCCTGAGCCGGCCCCGGTCACGATGACGCGCCGATCGGTGAAACGATCCATCACGATGCGCCTTTCGCTCTATGCCAGCTGGAACGCGCTCAGCGGGGCGGCTTCGGGATAGGCGGTGGGTCCACCCAGGTCGTAAGCGGCATTGAGAGCGCCGATGAACGCGGGGTCATGCAGCGGGTTGCTGGGGATGTCGAGTGCGACACCCTGTTTGGCCAGGTTGTCGACCAGCATGTCGATGGCCTTGTCGGTGGTCAGGTCGTCGGAGCCGTCCATGTTCTTCTTGAGTTCGTCGTAGTCGGAGAACACCTCGGCCGACCAGTGCACCAGGAACCGCAGCTCGTCGGTGCGATGGCGGGCGATCACGTCATCGCCGTTCTTGAGCACCCATGAGTCGCGGTCGGCGGGATCGCCGGCGAACACGGTGTCGAACGCGAGTCCGGCCGGAACCTGTTGCTCCAGTGGACCATTGGCCTCGCCGCGGTGCACCATCATCTCGTTCTGCACGACCACGCCGCGGTTGTTGATCGGCGGAAGCACCCGTGCGGGTTGCTTCAGCGGACCGTCGGGCCAATAGGTGAACCCGGACCCCTCATCGAGCGAGAACCAGGTGATGACCTGGGCCATCTTGATCAGATAGTCGGTGAACAACCCCGACTTACCCATCACGCTGCACAGCCAGGTGGGGGCGTTCTCGTGGCGCACCCCGCGGAAGCTGGGGGAGTCCAGATGGCCGGGATCGCGGTTGGCGCACGGACCGTTGATGTTGAAGAGCATCAACTCGGGCTTGGCGTACTCGGCGTTCCAATACCGCTTGGCGTGCTCGAGGAACGGAGCGTTGTAGAAGCAGTCGTGCAGTTCCGGGTACAGCACCGTGCCGTAGTTGGCGAGATAGCCGCGGAAGGTGGGGGTGAGGAAGAGATCCAACGACGGCTCGAACCCCTCGGGGAAGGCGCCACTCATGGTGGCCATCAGTTCGTCTGCCGAAGCGAAGTGCTGGGCGATGATGAGCTTCCATGGCCCCTGGGTGCGGACGACGTCGAAGAGGCGTTCCCGTTGGTCTGCGGTGTAGACGTCGGTGATTTCGTACGGTGGCGCGACGGGCCGCAGCACGTCGGACAGTTGCCGGCGTCGCTCGTCAGTCAGCATGGTGTTCTCCTTCAGTGATGTGGTTGTCGATTGTGGGCAGCGCCGCGGCCGGCGATGCGGTGGACGTCCGGTGATCGGGACATACGGCGAAATCGACGGCGTGAGTGAACTTCGCGCGCAGCAGTGCACCGATCTCGGCCATGGCCAACCGGCCGCGGGCGGTGGCGTCCGAGCGCATCAAGAAGCCGTGATACATGCCGGGATAGCGGGTCAGGGTGGTCTGCACCCCGGCGTCGCGCAGCCGGCCGGCATAGCGTTCTCCCCAATCGCGGATCGGGTCGCACTCGGCGGTGACGACGATCGCCGGGGGCAGGTCGCTCACGTCGGTGGCGTGAGCCGGAACCTGGTAGGGCGAGTGCGGGGTGGCGCCGCGGTCGACGGTCTCGTGCATGAACACGATGTCGTCGTGGGCCAGCATGGGTGCCTCGGGCATGGCGGTGATCGACGCAGCCCCCATGTCGCGGTCCAGCCCCGGGTAGAGCAGGACCTGCACCGCGATCGCGGGTCCGCCGTGGTCGCGGGCCGCCAGGGCCACCGCAGCGGCCAGAGATCCGCCGGCGCTGTCACCGACGACGGCCAGCCGGTTGGCGTCCAGACTCAGTTGGTCGGCCTGAGCCGCAACCCATTTGGTGGCTGCGTAGGCGTCGTCGAACTGCGCCGGGGGTAGGGACTCGGGCGCCAACCGGTAGTCGACGGCGGCGACGGCGGCGCCGCTGGCGTGAGCCAACTCGCGCGCCAGAGGTTCGAACGAGTGGTTGGATCCCATCACCAGTCCACCGCCGTGGAAGTACACGAGCACCGGGGACCGCGCCGCGGTGGTGGGTCGGTACAGCCGCACCGGTATGGGACGGCCCGCCGGGCCGGGCGCGATGAGGTCTTCGATGCGCGCCATGGTCGGCATCGGCGGACGCGGTGCGGATTCGACGCCCGCGCGCACGGCACCGAGCCCGCGGGCGCGCATCGGCGTCGACGTGCCGAACGAGGCGACCCGTGCGGCGGCATCGGGATCCAGTCGCGGGGAACGCATGTCAGCTCTGTGCGGGGTCGAAGCGACGCTCCGTGCGCAGTCGGGGAGCTTCGTGGGTGGTGAGGACACGAGCGCGTTCGGTCATCGCCGAGCCGACGTAGTCGGGCTGGGTGATCAGATAGAACCGCCCCTGGGCGGCCTGGTCGAAGACCACTTCAGCAGCGACCAGGGGATCCATCGCGCCGGCCTTGATGTCGAGCATGGCGGCGCGCTGTGTCTCGGCGGCACTGGTGTCGCCGCCGTCGACGCCGCCGGCGGATTCGAAGATGTTCGACACCACGGCGCCGGGTAAGACCGCCTGCACGTGGACATGGTCGGCGTGCCCCGCGGCCTGAACTTCCAAGTGCAGGCATTCGGTGAGCGCGAGGACCGCGTGCTTGCTCATGATGTAGGCCGCCTGCAGGGGAACCACGGCGACTCCGCCGATCGAGGACAGGTTCCACACCCATGCCGGGGTGTCGCCGGCCATCATGTGCGGCAGGAACGCCCGGATGCCGTGGAAGACGCCGTTGATGTTCACGTCGACGACCCGTCGCCAATTCTCGACGGGGGTGTCCCACAGATAGCCGAACTGCTCGACGCCGGCATTGTTGACCAGCAGGCGCACCGGCCCCAGATCGCGGTACACCTCGTCAGCAAGGGCCTGCACTGCCTCGGCGTCGCGGACATCGCAGACCTTGTCGACCGCCGAGGCGCCGGCAGCGCGCAGTTCGTCGCGCAGCGCCGCGATGGCCGCGGCGTCGACGTCGACGAGAACCGTGGTCATACCGAGCCGGCTGGCGTGACGGGCCAACCCTGCGCCGATGCCTGCGCCTGCGCCGGTGATGACCGCGACACCGCCACCGAAGAGTTGGCGGGCGTTCACGCGGGCTGCGTGCTCGCCGACGCGGCCTCGGCGGCGTGCTGGGCGAAGGGGATCGAGTCGTCGGCGTCGAGCGTCACGGTCATCGACGTGAACACCAGACCGTCCCCGGCGCGGCGGATACCGACGTCCACGACGCCGCTGGAGACGCCGAAGGGAACGTGATTCGTGATCTGGTTGACGTAGAGGTAGAAGCGGACATGCACGCTGTCGCCGTCGACGCTGAGGCGAAACACGTTGGTGGCGTGGTGTCGACACGGATAGGGGTTCTCGTTGCGGTGCTCGATGAGCCAGGCAAGGGTCTCCGCGCCGTCGTGCAGTTCAGCGGCCAGCAGGTGCTCGAACGGACAGTTCCCGGACTGCGATCGGCTCAGGTAGTGCATCTCCTCGCCGATGCGGGCACCCACTTCGTCGAAGTGCCCCTCGTCGTAGTGGTACCAGAAGCCGGCGATGAACTCTTGAATCTCGGGCAGCGTGATCTCGTCGCTCATGACGGGCTAGTCAACCCGCGATGTGGCCCCGGTAACAGCGTGGATGACCGGTCAGCGGAACACCAGCAGATCGCCTTTCAGCCGTTGTCGGCGATCAAGGGCCACAAGCCCCGCGCGCCTGCCGTCACGGCGAGCGCGGCGACTCGCTCGTCCCAGGAGCGCACCGAGCCGCACTCCGAACGCCACGCCAGGGCCGCGCGGGTCACCTCGTGCAAGCGGTGCTCCCGGGTGGTGCCGATCGCGCCGTGAACCTGGTGGGCATTGCGGGTGACCACCGAGGCGGCGTGCCCCGCGCAGGACCGCGCCGTGGCGATGCGGAAGTCCAAAGTAGCTGCGGACCAATCCGACTCGACCGCCGTGGTGAGAGCCGCCTCGGTCGCCGCGCGGGCCAGCGCCGCCTCGGCGGCGGCGTCGGCGACCAGATTCTGGATCGCCTGGAATCTGGCCAGCGGACGGCCGAACTGCACGCGGGACGCGACGTGGTCGATGGACATCTCCACCGCGCGGTCCACTGCAGCGCACACCTGGACCGCACGCACCATCGCCGACTTGCGGGCGAGCTGGTCCACCAGCTCCTGCGACACCGCGTCGCCGGCCAGCGCGCCGGTATCGACGCTGAGAACATCGCGCGGTTCGCCGATGAGGTTGTGTCCCGGTCGCATCGAGATCCCCTCGGCCTCGAGATCGGCGAGGCGATAGCGCTCACCGTCGAACCACACGAGCACGATGCGGTCGACTTCGCCGGCCCACGGCGTCGGTAGCTGCGCGGCGCCGTCGCGGGTGACCACGTGAAGGGTGCGGATCGCGTCGTCAACAGGATGACCGGTGGCGCTGAGCGCCCAACAGGCCAGCAGGTCGTGCTCGGCCAAGGGCAGTCGCACACCGTGAACCACCGCCGCGGTGAGGAGTTCCATCGATTCCCACCAGCCCGCGCCGCTGCCGCCCCAACGTTCCGGAGTGGTAAGCGTGATCAGTCCCAGCGCGTCGAGGTGCTGCCACAGGGCGCGGTCGAGGCCGAGACGCCCATTGGTGGGCGGGGTTTCGCGGGTGCGGTCATAGTCGGCGAACACCGACTGCATCATGGCGACGAGGTCGGTGTCCACTCTCGGCGCGGAGCCCGCGGACAGGTCGGTGCTGGTCATCTCATGCCCAATCCCCGCGCGATCACCCCGCGCAGTACTTCGTTGGTGCCGCCGCGCAGGGTGAAGCCGGGGCGTTGGTCGACCGCGGACGCCACCAGGTCTGCCCATGGCGCGGTCTGGGCGCCGTCGTCACCAGTGTCGCGATCGGCGAAGTCGGCCAGGTCGCCTTCGACGGTCGTGCCGAGCACCTTGACCACGGCGGCGGGAACGTCAGCGGCTTCCCCACGTTGCAGAGACCCGGCCACCGCTGTGGACATGTGGTGCAAGCCGGCCACCCTCGCCACGAGCCGCCCCAGTTCGGCATCGGGCACCGCGGGCGGTTCCGCCCTGTGCTCGACGGCGTGGGGCAGCAGGGGGAAGGTGGACAGGAACCGTTCGGGGCCGCTGCGCTCGAAGGCCAGTTCGGAGGTGACTTGGGCCCAGCCCTGCCCGATCTGACCGAACACCCGGGAGTCGGGAACGAACGCCGCACCGAGGATGACCTCGTTGAAGTGATGTCGCCCGTTCATCGACACGATGGGACGCACCTGAACCCCGGGACTGCGGAGGTCGACGATGAACTGGCTGAGCCCGTCGTGGCGGCGCGCGGGATCGGCCGGCGCCGTGCGGGCCAGGACGATGAACGCGTGGGCGCGGTGCGCCCCGGAGGTCCACACCTTGGTGCCGGTGAGCGACCAACCGCCGTCGACGGGCACGGCGCGGGTGCGCACGCTGGCCAGATCCGAACCCGAATCCGGTTCGCTCATGCCGATTCCGAAGAAGCATTCACCGGCCACGATCCGCGGCAGATAGTGCGACTTCTGTTCCTCGGTGCCGTATTTCAGCAGCGACGGCACGATCTGGCGGTCGGCGATCCAGTGCGCTGCCACCGGTGCGCCGGCGGCCAGCAGTTCCTCGGTGACGACGTAGCGCTCACCGAAGGTGCGGCCGTGCCCGCCGTAGCGCTCGGGCACCGTCATCCCCAGCCACCCGCGCCGCGCGAGCGCCGCGGTGAACGCTTCGTCCCACCCGCACAGCCACGAGTCCACCGATGGAGTGAATGCACCGGCGGCGAGTTGCTCGGCGACGAAGGTGCGGACCTCGGCGCGCAGCCCCTCGGCGGCGGCGTCGGCGCCGGCGGGGGGGACCAGGCGCAGCCGTGGAGCGCTCATGAGGTCCTCCATCTGGCGATGCGCTGCTCGTGCTCGGCGTCGTGGTGGGCCAACGGCTGCATCGCGGCGGCCATGGCCAGGGTGGATTCCAGCGATCCGCTCACCGATTCCTGCAGCAACCGTTTGGCCATCCGCAGGGCGTGTGGCGGGTTGACGGCGATCCGATCAGCCAATGCCCTTGCTGCCGTGAGCAGTTCGTCGTGCGCGACGACGCGGCTGACCAAGCCCCACTCTGCGGCGGTCTCAGCATCGATGCGTTCGCCGGTGAAGGTCAGTTCAGCGGCGCGTGCGTAGCCGACGGCGCGGGGCAGGAACCAGGTGCCGCCGTCACCGGGGATCAGGCCGAGGGTGACGAAGCTCTCGGCGAACGACGCGCGCTGCGAGGCGATGCGGATGTCGCACATCATCGCCAGATCGCAGCCCGCGCCGATGGCCGCACCGTTGACCGCGGCGATCAGCGGCACCTCGAGTCGGCCCAGGGCGCGGGGGATGCGTTGGATGCCGTCGATGTAGGCGCGGCGCTGATCGATCGGCGCCAAACCGAACATGCCCTGGCGGTCAGCCATCTCCTTGACGTTGCCGCCGGCGGAGAAGATCTTGCCGGCTCCGGTGAGGATGATCGCGCGGATGGTGTTGTCGCCGTTGGCCGCGTCGACGAGTGCCTCGAATCCGGCGATCACCTCGGGCCCGGTGATGGCGTTGCCCACCTCGGGTGCGTCGATGGTCCACACCTGGACGGGCCCGTCGGTGTCGACGCGAAGTGGGGTGCTCATCGGCGCTCGTTGAGTTGAAGGGACTTGGTTTGCAGGTATTCCTCGAAGCCGAACCGACCCAGTTCGCGGCCGATGCCGGACTTCTTGTACCCCCCGAAGGGGGCGAGCGGGTTGTACGCGCCGCCGTTGATGTCGAGCTGACCGGTCTGCACGCCGCGGGCGAAGGCGATCGCGGTGTCGTCGTCGGCGGCCCACACGGCCCCCGACAGGCCGTAGGGGGTGGCGTTGGCGATCCGCAGGGCGTCGTCATGGTCGGTGTAGGGGATGACCGCCAGCACGGGGCCGAACACTTCTTCCTGGCCGAGTTCGGAGGCGGGGTCGACGTCGGCGAACACGGTGGGAGCGATGAAGAATCCGACGTCGCGCAACCGCTCTGCGCCGCCGACGAGCAGGCGCGCCCCGTCGCGCCCCGCCCGCTCGATGAACCCGCGGACGGTGTCGAACTGCGACCATGACGCCGACGGGCCGATACGCGTCGCCGGATCCCACGGGTCGCCCACGGTGTAGCGGGCCACGGCGGCCTCGATGAGGTCCAGCGCCTCGCCGTAGCGGGACTGCGGGACCACCATCCGGGTCCAGGCCATGCAGGTCTGCCCGCCGTTGAGGAACGCGTTCCCGACTCCCACTTTGACCGCGGTCGCCAGGTCGGCGCCGTCGAGGATGACGTTGGCCGACTTGCCGCCCAGCTCCAACGCGACCTTGGTGACCGACTGCCCGGCCAGCTCGCCGACCCGGGCTCCCACCTCGGTGCTGCCGGTGAACGAGACGAAATCGACATCGGGGTGGGTGGCCAGGCGCTCGCCGATCACCCGGCCGGGGCCGGAGACGACGTTGAGCACCCCCGGCGGCAGCCCGGCGTCGTGACAGGCCTCGACGAATTCGAACACCGACAGGGGGGCGTCGTTGCTGGGCTTGAGCACCACGGTGCACCCGGCGGCGATCGCCGGGACCACTTTGGCGACCACCTGGTAGAGCGGGTAGTTCCACGGGGTGATGGCCGCGACGACGCCGTAGGGTTCGCGCAGCACCAGCGAATTGCCGATGCGCTCCTCGAAGTCGAAGGTGTCCACCACCTCGGCGATGCCCTTGGCCACCGCCAGCGGCACCTGCGTCTGCACGGTCTGGGCGATGCGTACCGGGGCGCCCATCTCGGCGGTGATCAGCTCGGCGATGTCGGGCAGGCGCTTCTCGAGGGCGTCGATCACCCGGTGAAGGCGGTCGCGGCGCTCGGCGACGGTGATGGTGGGGTCGAAGGCCCGACGAGCCGCCGCGACCGCGGCGTCCACGTCCTCGGCGTTGCCGGCCGGCACGTGGCCGATCACCTTCTCGGTGGCCGGATCGACGACGTCGATGACGCCGGCGCCGGCCGGTGTGACCCATCGGCCGTCGATGAACAGCAAGGAACGCTCGTAGGTGGGCATGGTCATCCTTCTGTCGGGTGAGGGACGATGCTGGCGCGCACGTCACGCTTGCCGTCCGCGGCGGCGAACGCGTCATTGATGTCGGCGAGCGGATAGCACGCCGCAGCCAGTCGGTGCAGCGGCAGCCGATGCTGATGCTGTTCGAGGAATGTCAAGGCGCGCAACAGGACCGACGGGTCATAGAGCGACACACCGACCATGGTCTTGTTGGAGAACACGAACCGGGACGGGTCGAAGGCGAAGGTCTGCCCGACGTTGATGTTGCCGATCTCGACGTAACGGCCGAACTGCCCGAGCATCTGCAGGCCCTCGTCGATGGCCGAGGGGTGGCCGACGACTTCGACGACCACGTCGGCGCCGTGACCGCCGGTGAGCTTGCGGACCGCCTTGGCCCGCTCCCGGGGCGTACCGACCTCGTTGAGGTCGATCACAGTGTCGGCGCCGAACGCGGCGGCCAGTTCCAGCCGCTCCGGGACGGCGTCGATGGCGATCACCTGCGCGGCGCCGCGTGCTTTGGCCACCGCGACGGCGTAGAGCCCGAGCGCGCCCGCTCCTTGGACCACGACGTGCTCGCCCAGTGTCATGTCGACGCGTTCCAGGCCGTACATGACCTGCGACAGTGCGCAATTGGCGCCGGCGGCGATGTCGTCGCCGACGCTGTCGGGCACGGTGTAGACCACCGCCCCCGCGGGCAGGAGGTAGTAGTCGGCGTACCCGCCGACGAAGTAGGGCGGCTCGTCGGCGCGCCCCAGCATGGCCATCGAGAGGTTCAGGCAGGCGTTGCGGCGCCCCGCGAGGCAGTTGCGGCAGGTGTGGCAGCTGGAGAAGTACGGAAACACCACGCGGACACCGGCAGTGAGGGGCGCACCGTTGGAGTCGGTGCGCACCCCGTCGCCGAGCGCCTCGACCGCGCCGACCATCTCGTGACCGAGCACGGTGGGCAATTGACCGCCCAACCCGCGGGTGGCGAAGGTGCCGTGCCAGGCGTGCACGTCGGACCCGCAGATGTTGGCGCGCAACACGCGGACGAGGATCTCCCCGGCGCCGACCTCGGGCAGGGTGACGGTCTGGATGTCGAAGGGTGAGCCGGGTTCGTCGAAGCGGGCGATACGGCCGGTGTACACGCTGATGTGGCCTTTCAGTTGTCGGCGGGGTGGAGGGCGAACCGCTGCCGCAGATCGCGTTTGAGCAGCTTTCCGCTGGGGTTCTTGGGTAGGGCATCGACGAAGAACACCTGTTTGGGCGTCTTGAAGCCGGCGAGGTGTTCGCGGCAGTGTGCCACCACGTCGTCTTCGGTCAGCTCGCAGTCCGCGCGCGCGACCACGGCGGCAACGACCGCCTCCACCCACAGTGGATGCGGCAGCGCGAACACGGCTGCCTCTTGAATGCCGTTGTGGCGGTAGAGCACTTCTTCCACCTCGCGGCTGGCGACGTTCTCCCCGCCGGTCTTGATCATGTCCTTCTTCCGGTCCACCACGTGCAGCAGCCCGTGTTCGTCGTAGTAGCCGAGATCTCCGGAGTGGAACCAGCCCCCGGAGAAGGCTTCGGCGGTCTTTCTCGCGTCGTCGAGGTATCCCAGCATCAAATGTGGACTGCGGTGGGCGATCTCACCGACCGTGCCGACGGCGACCGGTGTGTCGGATTCGTCGAGGATGACGGTTTCGACGTTGATCACCGGGCGTCCCGCCGCCCCGGCGTGGGCGTCCTGCTCGTCGGGGCCCAGAGCAGAGGCCAACGGTGCCATCTCGGTTTGGCCATAGAAGTTCCACAGCCGCAGTTGCGGGAGGCGCTGACGCATCTCGTGGAGGATCTCGGTGGGCATCGGCGATGCGCCGTAGTAGCCCTTGCGCAGGCTGGACAGGTCCACCTTGTCGAAGACCGGGCTGCGCAGCAAGCTGATCCACACGGTGGGTGGTGCGAAGTAGTTCGTGACACGAAAGCGTTCGATGGTGCGCAGCACCAGTTCGGGGTCGGGGCGCGGGAGGATGATGCTGGTCGCCCCGAGGTAGACGTCGGTGGCCAGGAAGTTGTCCAGCTGGGCGCAGTGGTAGAGCGGCAGGGAGTGGACCTCGACGTCGTCCCCGGACATCGATCCCGCCACGATGGTGCTGATGTATTGCCACATCAAGCTGCGACTGCTGTGCATCACTCCTTTGGGGCGGGATTCCGTGCCGCTGGTGTACATCACCCGTACCAGCTGGTCATCGTCGAGGCGGCAGTCCGGCGCGGCGCTGGTAGTCGCCAGCCACGCGGCAAAATCATGCCAGCCCGCAGGCAAGGATTGGCCGGGCGGAACGATTGCGGCGTGGGTGGTGACGACGGTGCCCAGCTTCATGGCGCGCTCGGCGACCGGCACGAGGTCGGCCTCCACGATGAAGCCTCGTGCCTTGCTGTGCCCCAGGATGTAACTGATCTCCTCGGCGGTGAGCATGAAGTTGATCGGCACGAGAACCACGCCGGCGCGGGCGGTCGCGAACGCCAGCACCGCGTACTGCCAACAGTTGCGTGCCAACAAGGCCAGCCGGTCGCCGGGACGAAAACCGTTGTCCCGCAGAGCTGCTGCAGCCCTGTCGACCCAGTGATCGAACTCGGCGAAGGACAGGACGACCTCGCCGTCGATGATCGCGGTCTTGTCGGGCTGTTTGCGCGCCGAGCGGCGGGGGATGTCGGCGAGGCTGTGGCTTCGGGATCGGGCGATGACGGCGGCCAGGTCGTCGTGGTGCATGAGCCGCAGCGTAGGCACCCGTCGGCGCGCCGCGGTGGTTCATCTCCCGCTCAGTAGACAGCCCGTCACCACCGAGGCGCCGCTGCTTCGATACTCGCTTCCATGACTGCCACCACGGAATCGTCACCATCGGCCGGCAGCGCGTCGGATCCCGCCGTTCTGCGCGCCCACTTGCTGCACGCCGATCCCGGAGTTCTGGTGGCGGTGCTGGCGCAGATGACCGGCGACATCACGGTGATCGACAGGTACGCCGACAAGATCTCCTACGTGCCGGACCCGCCCGAGCGGGCCGGCAGGACCGATCCGCAGACCGCGCAGGCACTGGCCGACGAGATCATCGCCGCCCTGACAACCGAGCGGCCGGCCGACGCCCCGGCCCCGGACGACCGTGAGTTCTTCGCCGCGCTGTTGCCGGTGGCGCTCGGCGGCGACGTCGACGACGAGCAGGTCGACCTGCTGCTCGAGCAGGGGGGTTTCCGGCCTTCGGCCCCCACCCTGCCGCGCACCGTCCCGATTCCCGAGACCACCACCGTGGCGATCGTCGGCGCCGGTTTGGCCGGCATCGCGGTGGCCCTGGCCGCCGCGGAGGAAGGCGTCGCCTTCACCATCTACGACCGCAATGAGGAGGTCGGTGGCACCTGGTTGACCACCACCTACCCCGGTATCGGCGTGGACACCCCGTCGGCGTACTACTCGCTCTCGCGGGAGGTCAACCCCGAGTGGTCGAACTATTACCCGCAGGGCGCGGAGTATCAGGCCTATCTGGTGGCGCTGGCCGACAAGCACGACCTGCGCCGGCACATCCGGTTCGGCACCGAGGCGCAGGCCCTGCACTGGGATGAGCAGCAACAACATTGGGAGATTCACACCCGACGCGCCGACGGCACGCAGTCGGTGGACCACGCTCGGGTGGTGGTCGCCGCGACAGGCTACCTGAACCGCCCTCGCTTCCCGGACATCAAGGGCCGGGACACCTTCGGCGGCATCAGCGTCCACTCCGCCCACTGGGACCCGGAGCTGAACTTGACGGGTAAGAAGGTGGCGATCATCGGCGCGGGCTGCACGGCGGTGCAGATCGTCGATGCGTGCGTCGATGAGGTCGAGCATCTGACCGTGTTCCAGCGCCAACCGCACTGGGTGGCACCGCGCAAGCGGCTCTCCGACGATGTTCCCGAACACCGCCGCCACCTGGGCCGAGTGCTGCCGTACTACGCCATGTGGCACCGGGTGAAGTCCTACTGGGGCACCGCCGACAACAACTACCCGATCATCCTGCAGGACCCGGAGTGGTCCAAGACCCACCTGTCCATCAACCCGACCAACGATGTCCTGCTGAAGATGTGCTTGGACTACATCGACCAGACCTTCGGCGCCGGAAGCGAATTGGCTCGCAAGGTCACCCCGGACTTCGCGCCGTACGGGAAGCGCATCATTCGGGACCCGGGCGGCTACTACGCTGCGTTGACCCGCGACCACGTCGACGTCGAAGCGAGCGAACCCGCGCAGATCAACGCCACGGGCATCGTCACCGCCGACGGCCGCCAGATCGACCTGGACGTCATCATCTACGCCACCGGCTATCACCTGGATTTCCTGTCGACGGTGGACATCCGCGGTCGCGACGGCAAGACCCTGGCCGGGGAGTGGGGTGACAGTCCGCGCGCGTACCGCGGCGGGGCCGTGCCGGGATTCCCGAATCTGTTCATCACCTCGGCACCGAACTACAGTCCCGGGCACGGCGCCGGTGCCAACTTCTCCATGGAGGTGTTGGCGCACTACATCATCGAATGCCTGCAACTGATGGCGTTGCGTGGGGTGACTTCCATGGAGGTCACCGAGCGAGCATTCGAGGACTACGTGGCCGGCATCGACGAGGCGATGCAGGGCACCGTGTGGTGTCACACGCCCAACGCCCACACCTACTACCGGTCGCAGTCCGGCCGCGTCGTCGTGGCCACCCCCTTCCGGCTGGTCGACCTGTGGCAGCAGCACCGCGCCCCCATCGAATCGGACTTCGTTCTACGATGACCGGAATCCTCTCGGGAAAAACGGCTTTGGTGACGGGGAGTAGCCGCGGCATCGGGCGGGCGATCGCTCAGCGGCTGGCTGCCGAAGGCGCCACCGTCGCGGTCACGGCCCGGTCCCACAGCCCGTCACCGTCGGTGCGCGCCGGGATCAGCGAGGTCGTCCCCGGCGCCATCGACGAGACCATCGCACTCATCGAGGCGGCGGGTGGATCGGCGTTCGGGGTGGCCGCCGACCTCGAGGACGATGCGGCCCGCGCCGGGTTGATCCAGTCGGTCGTGGACCGCGCCGGGGGCCTCGACATCTTGGTCAACAATGCAGGCTTCGCCGACTACGCCGTCGTCGAGCAGATGCCGAGGGCGACGTTCGACCGCACCGTTGCCCACTACTTGACGACACCATTCGCGTTGACCCAGGCCGCGATACCGCACATGCGCCGTCGGGGTGCGGGCTGGATCGTCAACATCGGCTCGGTCACCGGCGTCGCGCCCGTCCGCCCCTACCGCGAATACAACAAGACGGCAGGCGACGTTATCTACGCGTCATGCAAGGCCGCGTTGCATCGCTTCACCCAGGGCGTGGCCGCCGAGTTGCTCGACGCCAACATCGCGGTCAACTGCGTGGGCCCCTCGACGGCGGTGCGCACCCCCGGCGCGGAGTCGCTGATCCCGGACAGCTTCCCCACCGAACCGGTGGAGTACCTGGCCGAGACCGTGCTGGCCATGTGTCACCTCCCCGCCGAAACGCGCACGGGACTGGTGGCATTCAGCCTCCACTACCCGTGGTCACAGAACCTGCCGGTGCACACCCTGGACGGCAGCACCGTGCTGGCGCCACTCGCCCCTCCGGCGGCGGCCAATCCGAACATCCTGCCCGCCGGCCTCTGAGCGGGCCTCTGCTACAACACCGGGTCGGCTAGGTCGCAGAAGCTGTGGCACACCCGGTCACGGACGATCACGTCGGTGGTCTCCGGGTCGAACCACCGGTCCACGACAGCCCAGTGAACGGGGTGCATCAGATAGGGGCCCATCAGTCCCGCGACGTCGGTGAATTCCTGTTCGAACACGTGTGTCCACTTGCTGGTGCCGATCGCCTCGTCGACGCGGCTCAATTGCCAGGCGGCGATCGTCGGCACGTAGCGCGGCATCATCGCCAGCTCCGCCTCGAACTCGGCCACCGCCGCGGCGTCGGTCTCGGGGGAAACACGCAGCAGCAGAGCCCGGTACACGGTGCCGGTAGCGGTGCGAACCGCGCTGCCGCGGTAGGTGGCGCCGTTGACGTGGGAAATGGCGGGGTCTGACAGTGCAGCATCGAAGTCGCTGTCGGCTGCCGCCTTCGGATCGTCGAATCGCAAGTGCACCAGGACATCGCCACCGTTGCGTGATCCCGGGAGGGTCGGAGCCACGACGCTTCGAGAGGCCCCGCTGCGTCCTGCGGCGGCCTGCAGCTCGGTGAGAACCCGATCACGGTCCGGCTCGGCGACGTCGATCAACCGGGTCACCGCGACGGTCTGGGTGACTGCGGCGTCGGGGAGCGCGCTGGCAGTGCCGGAGGAGTTCTCGACGTCGTCGGCGGCCGTGGCGACGCTGCGGGTGCGGTCGACGACGAGATCATCGACACCGGACCACCATTGGGCCACCGTCGGGTCCGGCCGGCCCTGCCAGGTCATCTGCCACCACGCCAGCGGGCTGGGCAGCGTCCAGGTGATGGTGACGACGTTGGTGCGGTCGGGAAACCAGATCGGCGGGCTGACGAGCACGTCACGCAGCGTCATCCCGCGCGCCCGCGCGCCGGGGGCATAGCCGTCAAGATAGGCGTCGATGAACGCGCGCGCGCAGCCCGCAGCGGTGGTCACCCGGTCGACGACGAAGACCTCACCCATGGCGCGAGGCTACGGCCGCCTGGGACGTCGACGTGACGGCGTTCCCGACCACTGGGAGGCCCCCGTTGACCGCCCTCGCCACCGGGGCGATGGTGATTCGATGAGCGATCCCTTCAGCCCAGCCCGACTGGGGCCGGTGACACTGCGCAACCGTGTCATCAAAGCCGCGACGTCAGAGGGCCGCTCGCCCCACGGTGCGGTGACCGACGATCTCATCGCCTTTCATCGCAGCTTCGCCGAAGGCGGGGTCGGCATGACGACGGTCGCGTACTGCTGCGTGTCACCACAGGCGGCCAGCGCCCCCGGCCAGATCGTGATGAGTGTCGCGGCCCTGCCGGGCCTGCGCAAACTGACCGATGCCGTGCACGACGCCGGTGCGGCGATCTCCGCGCAACTCGGCCACGCCGGAGTGGTCGCCCCCCGCAAGCTGACCGGGGTCACCGCGGTAGCGCCCAGCAGGTTCATCAACCCGACGTCGATGGCGTACTGCCGTGCCATCACCGTCGAGGAGATCCGGACTGTCATAACACAATTCGGCACCGCCGCCCAAGTAGCGGTGGACGCCGGCTTCGATGCGGTGGAATTGCACTTCGGTCACCTGTATCTGCCCAGCTCGTTTCTCAGTCCGCTGATCAACCGGCGCAAGGACGGCTACGGCGGGTCGATCGACAACCGATCGCGGCTGGTGCGCGAGATCGCCGAACACGTCCGCGCCGTCGTTGGTGACCAGATCGCGGTGATCGCCAAGCTCGACATGGACGATGGAGTGCCGGGCAGCATCTGGATCGATGAGGCGCTGCGCACCGCGCAGCTGCTCGACGCCGACGCCACCCTCGATGCTCTGGAACTGACCCAGGGATCATCGGTCTACAAGCCCATGTACCTCTTCCGGGGCGACGCGCCGGTGAGGGAGTTCGCGAAGGTGATGCCGCCGGTGCTGCGCCCGGCGATACGCGTGGTGGGCAAGCACGCGATGGGCGACTACCCCTACCACGATCTCTACATGCTCGACGCGGCACGCCAATTCGTGCCGCTGATGAACAACACGAAGCTGATCCTGCTGGGCGGCATCACCGAACGCGCCCACCTGATGACCGGAATGGCCGAGGGATTCGACTTCTTCGCCATCGGGCGGGCGTTGTTGCGCGAACCCGACCGCGTGAAGACGATGATGGCCGAGCCGGCATCACGCAGTCGCTGCAACCACAACAACAAGTGCATGGTCACGGTGTTCGACCGGACGCATTGCGTGCTCGACCCCGACCAGCGCTACGGGCGGGTGTCGCCGCGCGAGGGCGCACCGGTGGCGGTGCCGCTACCCACCGAGCACCTGTCGTAGCGCCTCGCTGGCCTGGCGGCGGGCCTCATGGGCGATGTCGAGCATCGGCATCGTCATGAAGCCGTGGATGCCGCCGTCGTACAGGCAACGGGTCACCGGCACGCCCGCCGACGACAACGCGTCGGCGTAGGCGCTGCCCTCGTCGCGCAGCGGGTCGTGCCCGGCGAGCACTATCACCGCCGGCGGAAGATTGCTGAGATCGGCGCCCAGAGGGCAGGCGTAGGGGTGGATGCGGTCACCGACCGCGGGCACGTATTGATCCCAATACCATTGCAGCGCCGGGCGGGGGTTGTAGAACCCGCGTCCGAATGCACGGTAGGAGGGCGTGTCGAAGTCGGCCGCGATCATCGGGTACAGCAACAGCTGTGCCGCGAGGTGCGGGCCCCGCCGATCACGGGCCATCAGTGCGGTCACCGCGGCCAGATTGCCTCCGGCGCTGTCACCACCGACGGCCACCCGCGCCGGGTCGGCGCCGAAGTCGGCGGCGCGGGCGATCGCCCACTCGGTGGCGGTGTAGAGATCCTCGGCGGCGGTCGGCCAACGGTTCTCGGGTGCCAGCCGATATTCGACCGAAACCACCACCGCGGGAAGAAGATTGGCCAGTCCGCGGCAGAGGCCGTCATGGCTGTCGAGGTCGCAGAACACGAACCCGCCACCGTGGGCGAACACGAGCATCGGCAACGGTTCCGAGGCTGGGGGTCGATAGACCCGGACGGCGACGCAGCCCCCGTCGACGTCCACGCTGTGGTTCTCCACGACGGACACCGGCTCAGGTGCCGGGTTGGGCACGAACCTGGCGCGGATTTCGGCGCGCGCCCGGGCGCCGGTCATCTCGTGGACCCGCGGGAACCCCGAATCGAGCGCCTCGATGATGGCCGCGACCTGCGGGTCGAGCGTCACGCCGGCAGCAGTGTCGTCGCCCGGCGTGCCTCGACGGGCCGTGGCGCCGGTCCGCTGCGCAACGGGCGCAGGGGCTGCAGAGTGGGCGCGACACGGTCGGGCCCGTCTTCGGCGTTACGCCAGATGCCCATCGCGGTCATGCGCACCGGCGCGGCCATCCGATGGTCGAAGGTCATGCGCGCGATCGGGCCGCAGACCGATACCGCGGCCACGGCCTGACCCGCAGGGCCGATCGGCGCGGCGACGCACCCGAAGCCGGGCAGCGACTCCTCGCGCTCCACGGCAATGCCATGAGCGCGCACCTTGGCGAGGTCGGCCGCCAGCTGGGAGGCGCTGGCGATGGAGTAGCGGGTCTTGCGGGCGGACAGGTCCACGACGGCATGGGCGTTGGCGCTGTCGTTGTCGGCGAGGATGGCCTTGCCCACGGCCGTACAGTGCGCCGGTTGACGGCCCCCCACCCGGGTCGGGATGGCGGCGGCCATCTGATCGCCGATCTTCTCCAGGTACACCACGTCGGATCCGTCGAGCACGGCAAGGTGCACCACCAATCCGGTGGCCCGATGCAGGTCGCGCAACAGAGGGATCGCGGCGCGATGGATTCGGTCCTGGTGCAGCGCCAACGAGCCCAGCTCGACCAGCCGCATTCCGAGCTCGTAGTCGCGGCCGTCGCGGCGCAGCCACCGCAGCGCGACCAGGCGTTCGAGCATGCGATGCGCGGAGGAACGCGGCAGCCCGGTCCGGCGCACGATCTGCGCCAGGGTCAGCCGTCCCGGTCCGTCGAAGGCGTCGAGCACCAAGGAGATCCGGTCGATGACCGCGCTGGGTGTTTCGTTCGCCTTCTCAACAGCCATCGTCACACGGGCCTCCTCCGCTCACAGCATGTGCCGCGCAGGCATATGCTGGCATATGCCTATTAGTAATATGCCTCTTTGTAGCACAACGATGTGGGCGCTGTCACATAGATGGCGGAATCGGCGTGCCGAGACGGCGGCAGGCTGACGCCCAGGCACCTGCGCAGGTGCCTGGGCGAATACGGGTGGGTCAGGCGTGTACTGCGGCGCGGCCGGCGCGGCGCCCGTAGAAGCTGCCGTCACCCAGCGAGACGCCGCTGGCGTAACCCCACGCCGCCAGTCCGGCGGTGCAGCGTCCTGCGGCGAAGAGTCCGGGGATCGGATCTCCGCTGACGTGGAGTACCTCGCCGTCGAGTGTGGTGTGTAATCCGCCCAGGGTGAACCCTCCGGTGGATTCGCGCAGATCGATCGCTGCCACCGGTGATCCGAGAGGTCGCAGCCAGCGAGACTTCTTGTGCAGGAGGCGATCCCGCCCCTCGGCGGCGTCGTGATTGTAGGCGGCGATGGTGGATTGCAGAGAGTTGGGCACCAGTCCGATCTCGGCCTCGAGTTCGGCGACGGTCTCGCACACCCAGGTCGGTGGGCGCATCATCAGGTGCGGCGAGGGGGCGGCCATCGCGTCGGCCTGCGCGGTCTCATCGAGGATGAGGTAGGCGGTGTTGTTCTGGTGGTAGAGGGTGAGCTGACCGACCCGACCGGGGTAGGTGTCTTCGGCGACGAAGCGTTGACCTCGCTCGTTGACCAGGACTCCGCGTACCAGTTGCTGCGGGTCGACGAACAGCGCCACCTCCGTGGCGTCCATGTGCGCGAGGTCCGCGCCGAGCGCCTGTGCCATCCGGATCGCTCGTCCGTCATGCTGCTCGACGGAGGCGGCAGGCCGGCCGGCGATGCGCGGCGCATACCGTGCCACCATCGCATCGTTGTAGGCGAAGCTACCCATGGCCAGGATCACGCCCCGCTTGGCTCGGATGTCGATCGAGGTGCCGTAGCGGCGGGCCCGTACTCCCACGACGCGGCCGCCGGACTCGACGATGAGCGACTGCACGCGGACGTCATAGAGCGCCCGGGCACCGGCGGCGGTGGCGGTATCGACCAGGCCCGTCATCAGCATGAGTCCGGCGCTGGACTCTCCCTGCTTCTTGTTCTGCATCTGCGGCACGTGGCCGCGCGGAGCAGGCTCGGCGATGGTGTTGAACGGGAAGGAATTCTCTCCACCGCTGTACATCAGCCCTTCATCGCCCATGGGCTCCCAGCCGGGCTGATCGAAGAACTCGGCCTTGAACGGAACGCCGCAACCGGTCAGCCACTCGAAGTGGGCGACACTGCCCGCGCAGTAGTCGGCGATGCGGTGTTCGTCGGCGCCCGGCCCCATGGCGGCGTTGAGGAAGGCGGCCATGTTGTCGACGGAATCGGCGAAGCCGCAGGCCTTTTGGATCGGCGTTCCGCCGCCGAGGTAGATGAACCCGCCGGCCATGGCGGCCGCCCCGCCCCACGATCCAGACCGCTCGAGGACGAGTACGTCGGCGCCCGCCCGCGCGGCTTCGACCGCTGCCGCAGCGCCGGCGACGCCGTAACCGGCGATCACGACGTCGGCGTGGTGGTCCCAGGAGGTGACGGCGGCAGCGGGGATCGGGGTGACACCTCCATGGCCGGCGTCATCTACCCTCATGGGCGCATCGCCGCGGGCAGGTCGGAAACCCACTGATGGCCCCAGTAGCTGTCGGCGGTGATCTCCTCGGCGGTGTAGTGCTCTTCGTCCACGCGCATGCCTTCGGTGCCGAACTCGATGTCCCAGTCGCCGGGGGCACGGACATAGAACGACACCATCTTGTCGTTGGTGTGCCGTCCCAGCGTCGAGGACAGCTGGAATCCTTCGGCGTTGACCCGATCGAGCGCTTGGCCGACCGCGTCGAGGGTGTCGACCTCGACCATCAGATGGATGAGGCCGGGGTCGCGCAGATTCTGAGCGGGGCAGATCGCCAGGCTGTGGTGACGCTGATTGACGCCCATGAACCGGACGCGCACCGGCCCGAACTCCGGGGGCACCGGAACGCGGAACGCGCCGCGGGACTTGAAACCCAGTACCTCCGTGTAGAACCCGAAGAGTCCGTTGACGTCGAGGGCGGGCAGCACGACGTGGCCCAACCCCTGGCTGCCGGTGACGAAGCGCGCACCGAAAGGGGTCACCACGGGGGAGTGGTCGAGCACCGCGCCGTGGAACACCTCCAGCGACGTGCCCGCAGGGTCCTCGAAGGCGATGACCTCCTCGACCCGTCGCGCGTCGGCCTCTTCCAGCGACAGCTGCTTATAGGGCACGCCGGCAGCATCGAGGGCCGCCTTCACGCGTTCGAGGTCGGCATGGTCGCGGACCTCCCACCCGACGGTGACGACCTTGTCGACGTCACCCGGCACGACGATGATGCGCGCGGCGCGTTCATCCATGCGCAGGTAGAGGGCGGACTCGTCGGGGCCCTGCCCACGGGCGAAGCCGAGGACGTCGAAGGCGAAGTGACGCCAGCGGTCGATATCGGTAGCCGCGACGGTGACGTAGCCGAGGCTCTTGATCACTCCCATGCCACTGATTCCACCCATGACGGCCTCTCAGATCATTGCCCGCAGCGGACCCTGCGGATCGACCCCGAGCGAACTCAATGCCGAGGCGTGATAGACGGTGCCGGGGACGTGGATGGCGTGTGCTTGACCGACGTGCACATCACGCCAGAACCGTTGCAGCGGTTTGTCCATCCGCGCGGCGTTTCCGCCGCAGCGCGCGAAGATCTCATCGACGGCCGACACAGCGCGCCACACCGCGCGGACCTGGGTGCGCCGCCCGGCGGCGCGGTCCTCGAAGGACACCTCGCGCCCCGAGTCGACGATGTCGTAGATGCGGTCGGCGTTGGCCAGCAGTTCCTGGCGGGCGGCGTTGATGTCGGCGGCAGCCTCACCGATGGCGTACATGACGTAAGGATCGTCCTTGATCGCCACGCCGCTGGAGTTGACCCGCTGGCGCTGGTAGTCCAGCGCGGCGGCCAGCGCGCCCTCGGCGATGCCGATGGTCGCCGAGCTGATGCCCAGGGGGAACATCGTCGACCACGGCATCAGATAGAGCGTCTCGGTCATGCCGGCCTCGCGTTGAGCGGTGCCGTCCATGACCTTCATCGCATCCATCGTCCGATAGGACGGCACGAAAGCGCCCTCGACGATGACATCCTTGGAGCCGGTGCCGCGCAAACCGACGACGTCCCAGGAGTCTTCGACGATCTGATAGTCCGCGCGCGGCAGGATCATGTGCAGCATCTGTGGCGGCATCAGCGGTTTGCCCTCGGCGTCACCGATCATCGCGCCCAGGAAGATCCAGTCGCAGTGGTCGGTGCCGGAACTGAACTGCCAGCGGCCGTTGAAGAGGTAGCCGCCCTCGACCGGAGTGGCGATGCCCTGCGGGGCGTACGGTGAGGCGACCCAGGTGTCGACGTCGTCTGCCCAGATCTCGGCAGCCACCCGCGGGTCGGCATAGGCCAACTGGTAGGGGTGCACGCCCACCACACCGTTGATCCAGCCGGCCGACGGGTCCAGCGCCGCCGTGGCCATGACCGTCTCCGCGAACTCGCGCGGGTGGACCTGCAGGCCGCCGTGGGCGGTGGGCTGCAGCAGCCGGATGTTGCCCGCCGACTTCATCAACTTGACCGTCTCGTCGGTGAGCTTGCCGATCTTCTCGGCCTCCGCGCCTTGGGTGCGCAGGGCCTCGGCGTGCTCGCGCACCCGGTCGATTACCCGCTCAGTCATCTCGTGGTCCTCTTCCTCGCTGGCTGTCAGTAATGGTGTACCGCGGTGTGCCACGCGGCGGTCGGTTTTCCCGGTCAGCGGAACCCCGGTGGGCGGGCTCAAAATTCGATGTGGAGGTCATCGGAGACCGGCCGAGCCTGGCAGCCAAGGATCAGTCCGTCGGCGATGTCGTCAGGTTCGAGGATGTCGCTGGTGGCCATGTCGACCTGACCGCGCACCAGCGTCGCCGCACACGACCCGCATTGACCCTCCCTGCAGGAGTAGGGCACATCGAGACCGGCGGCGAGCATGGTCTCGACCAGCGTGGCGCGCCGCGGCCACCGCAATTGGTGAGCGTGGCCGTCGAGCTCGACGTGCACGATGGCGGCGTCGGCGTCGTCGGTGAGCGCCGCCGCCGCGTCGCCGGCATCGTCGGTGAACGGATCACCGGAGAGCGATTGAAAGACTTCGAGGTGGATCCGCTCGCGCGGCACCCCGGCCTCACTCAAGGTTTCCTTGACCACCGCCATGAACGGGGCCGAACCGCAGATGAACGATTCGACGGCGGTCGATCCGGCGAACACCGTGTGCGCGAAGCCGCTCATCTGGGCGCGGGTGGGCAGCCCCTGCAGGGACTCCAGCCAGTGCAGCACCGTCAGGCGGCCGGCGTAACGGGCCGCCAGGTCGCGCAACTGCGCGGCGAAGATCACCGAGGCGTCGTCGCGGTTGGCGTAGCACAGGACCACCCGCCCGGAGCCGACGGACAGCACCGACTTGAGGATCGACATCACGGGGGTGATGCCGCTGCCGGCGGCCCACAGCAGGAAATCTGCGTCGAGGTTCTGCGGGGTGAACACACCCGCCGGGGGCAGCACCTCGATATGATCCCCAGCAGAGACGTTGTCGCACAACCAGTTCGAGGCGTAGCCGTCGACAGTGCGTTTCACGGTCACCTTCGGCGCCGCATCGGTGTGCGGGGAGCTGGCCAGCGAGTAGCAGCGGGCCACCGACCCAGTCCGGTCACTGGGCACCCGCAACGTCAGGAATTGTCCGGGCCGGTAGGCGAACAGGTCGCGTTGGCCGTCGGGGATGTCGAACATCAGCGATCGGGCGTCGGCGCTCTCGTCGATGACCTCGGCCACCCGCACCAGTACCCCACGGCCCGCACCGACGATTTCGGTGCCGGTTTCGACGTCGGTCATGGCCGCTGACTCTGGCGGTCGTCGCGCCCTTCGCCAACCCGGTCCGTCCGATGGCCGGGAGATCGGGTCACGACGTCCGGTGACCGGGAGATCTGGCGGGCACGACATCGGTGAAGGCCTACGGTTCGGCTCGTGAGCAGTGGATCGAGTACACGCGAGGCCGCCGTAGTAGTGGACGCTGTCGTGGTGGGTGCCGGTTTCGGCGGCCTGTACGCCTTGCACAAGTTTCGCGGGCAGGGCCTGTCGGTGCGGGTCTTCGAAGCCGCCCCCGACGTCGGGGGCACGTGGTACTACAACCGCTACCCGGGCGCGCGTTGCGACGTCGAAAGCGTCGACTACTGCTATTCGTTTTCCGATGACCTGCAGCAGCGGTGGACGTGGTCGGAGAAGTACGCGACCCAACGCGAGATCTTGGCCTACATCAACTGGGTCGCCGACGAGCTCGACCTGCGGGGCGGCATCACGTTCAACACGCGGGTCACGAGCGCGGTGCTCGACGAATCCACGTTGACGTGGACGGTGACCACCGACACCGGTGAGGTGGTGCGTGCCCGGTTCGTCGTGATGGCCACCGGACCGCTGTCGGCGGCGATGACTCCGGACTTCCCCGGGCTGGACACCTTCGGCGGCGAGGTCTACCACACCGCGCACTGGCCGCACGACGAGGTCGACTTCACCGGCAAGCGTGTCGCGGTCATCGGCACCGGATCCTCTGGTATCCAATCCATTCCGCTCATCGCCGAGCAGGCTGAGCACCTCTACGTCTTTCAGCGCACCCCCAACTACAGTGTGCCGGCCGGCAATCGACCGCTCAGTAGCGACGAGGTCGCCGACATCAAGGCGAACTACGCGCAGCGTCGCCAAATGTCCTGGCGCAGTGGCGGTGGCTCACCGCACGTCGCCCACCCGAAGCTGACCATGGAGGCGACCCCCCAGGAGCGGCGCGCCGCGTTCGAGCAGCGCTGGGAATTGGGCGGCGTGCTGTTCTCCAAGACCTTCGGTGACCAGATGATCTCCCTGGAGGCCAACGAGGAAGCCCGCAAGTTCTACGAGGAGAAGATCCGCGCGGTCATCGACGACCCCGAACTGGCCGAATTGCTCATCCCCACCGACCATCCCATCGGAACCAAGCGGATCTGCACCGACACCAACTACTTCCAGACCTTCAATCGTCCCAACGTCACCCTCGTCAGTGTCCGCAAGACGCCGATCGAGTCGATCGACCAGAGCGGCATCAACACCTCGCAGACGCATTACGACATCGATGCGCTGGTGCTGGCAACCGGGTTCGACGCGATGACCGGTACGCTGGCCAAGATCGACATCACCGGCCGCGGCGGACGGAAGCTGGTCGACGACTGGGCCGACGGGCCGCGCACCTACCTCGGGCTGGGCACCGACGGATTCCCCAACCTGTTCCTGGTGTCGGGTCCGGGGGCGCCCGCGGTGCTGGCCAATATGGTGCTGCACGCCGAGGCGCACGTGAACTGGATCGCCGAGGCCATCGCCTACCTCGACGACCAGGGGTACGCGGCGATCGAACCGACCGCTGACGCGGTCGACAGCTGGGTCGCCGAATGCGCCCAGCGGGCCGAAGCAACCCTGTTCACCCGAGCCAACTCCTGGTACATGGGCGCCAACGTGCCCGGCAAGCCCCGGCAGTTCATGCTGTTCATCGGCGGATTCGGCACGTACCTCGACATCTGCCACGAGGTAGCCGCGGCGGGATACAAGGGATTCGAACTACTCAAGGCGCAGTGAGATTGACGACGGCGTTCCGAGAAGAGAGGTTCCGTAGTGGGAGTTCATGTCGTCACCGGTGCAGCGTCAGGGATGGGACTCGCCACCGCGAAACGACTGCGGGACGACGGGCACCGCGTGATCACCGTCGATCGACACGAAGCCGACATCGTCGCCGACCTGTCCACTCCGCACGGGCGCGCGCACGCTGCGGCGGCGGTGTTGTCGGCGGCTGAGGGACATCTCGACGGTGCCGTCCTGGCCGCCGGCGTGGGGCCACGCCCCGGCAGGGACAGTGCCGAAACCATCATGTCGGTCAACTACTTCGGCGTCGTCGAACTCACCCAGGCGTGGCGGCCGGCGCTCGCCGCTGCCGGGTGCGCCAAGGTCGTCGTCGTGGGTAGCAATTCGGCGACGACGATGCCGATGGTGCCCGGCCGCGCCGTGCGCGCCCTGCTGCGCGACGACCTGCCCACCGCCGTGCGGGCTGTCCGGATATTCGGTTCGACCGCACCGGCGATGGCCTACGGCGCATCCAAGATCGCCGTGATGCGTTGGGTCCGACGCACGGCGGTGCAGCCGACGTGGGCGGGCGCAGGCATCAGGCTCAACGCGATCGCGCCCGGGGCCGTCGATACTCCGCTGCTCGGCGAACAGCTGGCCACACCGCGACAAGCCAAGGCCGTCAGGACCTTTCCGGTGCCCGTCGGCGGCTTCGGAGATCCCGCTCAGCTCGCGGCCTGGATACGGTTCATGCTCTCCAACGACGCAGACTTCCTCTGTGGCAGTGTCATCTTCGTCGATGGCGGCTCAGATGCGTACTTCCGCGCCGATCATTGGCCCCGACGTGTCCCCACCACCATGATCCCGCGCTACCTGTACCGGTTGGCCGCCTTCTCGAGGGCAGCGCGTCACCAGAACCGTTGAGTTCGATTGTTCACGCGTCCATTTCGCGTTTGATCTCCAGTGCGATGTCGATGAGTTGGTCTTCCTGGCCGCCGATGAGCTTGCGCTGGCCGGCGCGGTGGAGCAGCTTGTGCGCCGGCACGCCGTAGCGTTCGGACTGGCGGATGGCGTGTTTGAGGAAGCTCGAGTAGACGCCGGAGTAGCCCATGATCAGCGCGTTGCGGTCGAGCAGGCATTCGGCGGGCATGGCGGGGGCGACGACCTCTTCGGCGGCGTCGGCGATGTCGAAGAAATCGATGCCGGTCTTGACCCCGATCTTGTCGAACACCCCGATCAGCGCCTCGACCGGCGCGTTGCCCGCCCCGGCGCCGAAGCGGCGGCAGGAGCCGTCGATCTGTTTGGCCCCGGCACGCACGGCCTCGATGGAGTTGGCCACCCCGAGCCCGAGGTTCTCGTGGCCGTGAAAACCCACCTGCGCGTCGTCGCCGAGTTCGGCCACCAGCGCCGCGACCCGGTCGCGCACGCCTTCGAGGACCAACGCCCCCGCGGAGTCCACCACGTACACGCACTGACAGCCCGCATCGGCCATGATCCGGGCCTGGGCGGCCAGCTTGTCCGGGGAGATGGTGTGGCTCATCATCAAGAACCCGACGGTTTCCAGGCCGAGTTCGCGGGCCAGCCCGAAGTGCTGGATCGACACGTCGGCCTCGGTGCAGTGCGTGGCGATGCGGCAGATCGACCCGCCGTTGTTCTGCGCCTCCTTGATGTCCTCCTTGGTGCCCACACCCGGCAGCATCAGGAACGCGATCTTGGATTCGGTGGCGGTCTCGGCGGCCAGCTTGATCAGCTCCTGCTCCGGGGTCTTGGAGAACCCGTAGTTGAAGCTCGACCCGCCCAGCCCGTCGCCGTGGGTGACCTCGATGACCGGCACCCCGGCGGCGTCCAGCGCCGCGACGATGGCACCCACCTCGTCTGTGGTGAACTGGTGGCGTTTGTGGTGCGACCCGTCGCGCAGCGACGTGTCGGTCATCCGGATGTCCCACATCGGGTTGAAGTAGATGTCGTCGGCCCGGTCGATGCGCGATCCGCTGCGCTTCTCGCTGTTCATGCCTGCGCTCCCGTTCCCGCCGACGCCCGCTCCTTGGCGATCTCTTCGCCGACCTTGGTGGCCGCGGCGGTCATGATGTCCAGATTTCCAGCGTAGGGCGGCAGATAGTCACCCGCACCCTCCACTTCGATGAACGTCGTGACCAGCGCCTGGCCGCCCGAGTTGATCGACGGGTCGTCGAACTGCGGTTCGTTGAGCAGCCGGTAGCCGGGCACGTAGGTCTGCACCTCGGCCACCACGTCGCGGATCGAGGCGGCGATCGCCTCGCGGTCAGCGTCGTCGGGGATCGCACAGAAGATGGTGTCGCGCATGATCATCGGCGGGTCGGCCGGGTTCAAGATGATGATCGCCTTGCCCCGCCGGGCGCCACCGATGTTCTGCACACCCGCGCTGGTGGTCTTGGTGAACTCATCGATGTTGGCCCGCGTTCCCGGCCCCGCCGACGCCGAGGACACCGACGCCACGATCTCGCCGTAGGGCACCTCGACGACCCGACTCACCGCATGCACGATCGGGATGGTCGCCTGACCCCCGCAGGTCACCATGTTGACGTTCGGCGCATCGAGATGCTCGCGCAGATTCGCCGGCGGGATCACCCCCGGACCGACCGCAGCCGGGGTCAGGTCGATGGCGCGGATGCCGGCCTCGGCATAGCGCGGCGCGGCGTCACGGTGCACGTAGGCGCTGGTCGCCTCGAACACCATGTCCGGCCTCTCAGACTGGGCGAGCAGCCAGTCCACACCCTCATGACTGGTCTCCAGGCCGAGCTTGCGCGCCCGCGCCAACCCCTCACTCTCGGGATCGATGCCGATCATCCAACGCGGCTCCAACCACTCCGACCGAAGAAGCTTGTACAGCAGATCGGTGCTGATGTTGCCCGACCCCACGATCGCCACAGACAGTTTGTCAGCCATGAGGCTCAATCCTGATATCGAAGGTGCACTGTCTCAGACGAATTCGACGAAGACTTCGCCGAGTCCGGTCAGTTCAGCTCGGAAATGGTCACCCTTGGCCACATCGACGGCGCGCGTGCACGAGCCGGACAGCACGACGTGCCCTGCTTCGAGCGTCACGTCGTATGCGGACAAAGTGCGCGCCAGCCACGCGACCGCACTGGCCGGGTGACCGAGGACCGCGCTGGTGGACCCGCGGGTCACCAGGACGTCGCGGCCGCCGAAGCCCGAGTACAGCGCCGCATCGACATCGGCGAGGTCCACCGCATCGGGTGCCGCGCGGTCACGGCCCAGGACGAACTTGCCCGAAGACGCGTTGTCGGCGATCGTGTCGATGATGCCTATGCGCCAACTCAGGATCCGGCTGTCGATGAGTTCGATTGCCGCGCTGACGTAATCGGTGGCGTTCAGGACATCCTCCGAGGTGCAGTCTGCGGGGAGCGCGGCGCCGAGAACGAACGCCACCTCCACTTCGATGCGGGGGTGGCACAGCGACGACAGATCGACGACGGTGCCGTTCTCGACGATCATGTCGGATAGCAGATGCCCGAAATCGGGCTCCGTCGACTCCCATCATCTGCTGCATCACCGGCGACGACAGGCCGATCTTGTGCCCGCAGATCCGCGCGCCCCCGGCTAGGCGTTCGACGACGTTGGCGCGTTGGATCGCGTAGGCGTCGGCGATCTCGAGATCGGGGTAGGCGTCGATGATCGGTTCGATCGGGCGGCGCTGTTGTTCGGCGCAGCGCAGCATGCGCGCGGCGGCGTCGCGGGTCGCGGTGTCGAGCATGAAGGTCCCTTCGGGCAGTACGGCCACCTTAGGAACGGGGCCGCGCAGAACAGGCGGTCGTGTTCCGCCCAGCGGACGTGTGCTAGGCCACCCGCCGGAGAAATGCGGTGACCACCGACTCGAAGGCGTTCTTGGCCTCGATCATCGCCCAGTGCCCGCACCGCGGGAACACGTGCAGTTCGGCGTTGGGGATCGTGCGCATGGGAATCAACGCCATGTCCAGCGGGCTGACCCGGTCGTCTCGTCCCCAGGTCAGCAACGTCGGCGCAGCGACCTTGTGCATGCGTGCCCACGGCAGGGGCGCCTCCGAGGAGGCCATCGCGGCCATCATCGCTGCGAACGCGGCCTTGCCGTACATGCGGCGCGCAGCGGCCAACGTCTCGGGATCGGTGGCCAGCGCCCAGCGTTCTTCGACCAACTCCTCGGTGACGAGCGTCTGGTCATAGACCATCGAGTTGAGCCAGTCGACCAGACGTTGCCGTGTCGGGTCCTCGGTGAACTCCTGCAGCAGCCGAATGCCTTCGCTGGGCCCGGGGGAGAACACGTTGGTGCCGATCCCGCCGATGGTCACCAGTCGGTCGACACGTTCGGGCGCGGTGATCGCGGTGTTGATTCCCACTCCGCCGCCCATGGAGTTGCCGACGATGTGCACCCGCTCGATGTCCAGCGCGTCCAGGAACGGGGTCACTGTGCCTTGCGCGGTGACCATCGGATGTCCACCCCAGTCGTCGGACACCCCAAAGCCGGGAAATTCCAGGATCAGACACCGGAAGTGCTCGGCGAACGTCGGGAGAACGCCACGGAAGTTCCGCCACCCCGTCACGCCGGGTCCCGACCCGTGCAGGAACAACACCACCGGCCCCTGCCCGATGCCCCCGATGTCGTAGTAGCGCAAAGTCCCTGCACTGGTGGATGTTTCACGCAAAGCCTCGGCTGCGCCGGCAGTGGCCGGGACAGCAGCTGGATGTGACACGGGTCCTCTTTTCCTCGCCGCCGGATCGTCACGCCGAGCGTCACACGCGCCGACCAGCAGGCGCAACGCCGCGTTCCGTTGACCGGTGACCCGCGTGCCGCCCGAGGCGCTGGTTTGCGTTCTCCCGATGGGCGGGACGCGCGATGGTCTGACCGCCGAGAAGCTGCGAGGGTTCCCCGGTCAAGACGTGTCCCCGGTCACAGGAGGAAGTGATGCCGCAGCGACAGCTCGCCGTCCCCCTACAGGGAGTCGGCGGATTGTTCGCCATGTCGGTCGACGCCGCCAAGTTCGTGGTTCAACGGCCGTTTCAGTGGCGCGAGTTTCTCGACCAGTCCTGGTTCGTGGCGCGGGTGTCGATGGCGCCGACTCTGCTTGTGGCGATCCCCTTCACCGTGCTCGTGTCCTTCACCCTCAACATCCTGCTGCGCGAGCTGGGCGCCGCCGATCTGTCCGGAGCGGGTGCGGCATTCGGCGCGGTGACTCAGGTTGGGCCCTTGGTGACGGTGTTGATCGTCGCCGGCGCTGGTGCCACGGCGATGTGCGCTGACCTTGGGTCACGCACGATCCGCGAGGAGATCGACGCCATGGAGGTGCTGGGCATCAACCCGGTGCAGCGGCTGGTCACACCGCGGATGCTGGCCTCGGGTCTGGTCGCGTTGCTGCTCAACAGCCTGGTCGTGATCATCGGCATCCTCGGCGGCTACCTGTTCTCGGTCTTCGTCCAGGACGTCAACCCGGGTGCGTTCGCCGCGGGCATCACCTTGCTCACAGGAATTCCCGAGGTCATCATCTCGTGCGTCAAGGCAGCACTTTTCGGGCTCATCGCCGGGCTGGTGGCCTGCTACCGAGGTCTGACGATCTCCGGCGGTGGCGCGAAGGCCGTCGGCAACGCCGTCAACGAAACCGTCGTCTACGCCTTCATGGCACTGTTCGTGGTCAACGTGGTGGTCACTGCCATCGGCATTCAGATGACCACACGATGACAGGATCACTCTTTTGAGTCTTCAATCGACCTACCCGCGTCTGACGGCGGTCACGAAACGACCCGCCACCGTCGTCGGTGGCCTCGGCGACCACATCGTGTTCTACGGCAGAGCGCTGCGCGCCATGCCGTACGCGGCTGCGCATTACCGCAGCGAGGTCATCCGCCTCATCGCCGAGATCAGCATGGGCGCAGGCACACTCGCGATGATCGGCGGAACGGTGGTCATCGTCGGATTCTTGACGCTGGCGACCGGTGGAGTCTTGGCGATCCAGGGGTACAGCTCGCTGGGCAACATCGGCATCGAAGCGCTCACCGGGTTTCTGGCCGCCTTCATCAATGTACGGATTTCTGCGCCCATCGTCGCCGGCATCGGTCTGGCCGCCACCTTCGGTGCCGGAGTGACCGCGCAACTGGGCGCGATGCGCATCAACGAAGAGATCGATGCGCTGGAATCGATGGGCATCCGGGCCGTCGAATACTTGGTGAGCACGCGCATCGTGGCCGGCATGCTGGCCGTCACACCGTTGTACTCGATCGCGGTCATCCTGTCGTTCCTGGCCAGTCAGTTCACCACCGTGGTGTTGCTGGGGCAGTCCGGCGGACTGTACGACCATTACTTCAACACCTTCCTGAATCCGATTGACTTGCTGTGGTCGTTCCTGCAGGCCCTGCTCATGGCGTTGGCCATCCTGCTGGTCCACACCTACTACGGCTTCTTCGCGACCGGTGGCCCGGCTGGGGTCGGGGTCGCGGTCGGCAACGCGGTGCGCACGTCGCTGATCGTCGTCGTCTCGATCACGCTGCTCATCTCGTTGGCCGTGTACGGCTCCAACGGCAACTTCAACCTCTCCGGTTAAGAGGCAGATGATGTCGCGCGAGGCTATTCGACTGCTGACCGGCGTGATCGCCTTGATGTTCATCGCTGCTGTCATCACCGGTGCCGTCGTGTTGTTCCGCGGTGGGGCGACGAGAACAGCATCGGTCACGGTGATTTCGCCACGAGCCGGTCTGGTCATGAACCCCGAGGCCAAGGTGAAGTTGCACGGCGCCCAGGTCGGCAAGGTCGTCTCGATCGACCCGCTACCTGATGGGCAAGCCGCGATCCGGCTGGCGATGAATCCCGACGACCTGGCGCTCATCCCGGCCAACACCGGTGTCCAGATCGCCTCGAGCACCGTGTTCGGCGCGAAGTTCATCGACTTGGTTGCCCCTGCCGTACCCTCGGCGGACACGATGCGCGCCGGTCAGGTCCTCGACGCCGGGCACGTCACCGTCGAGATCAATACGGTTTTTGAGCAACTGGTCACGGTGCTCGCCCAGATTCAGCCCGAGAAGCTCAATGAGACCCTCGGGGCGCTCGCCCAAGCCTTTGACGGCCGCGGCGACAAGCTCGGACAAACCATGACCGACTTCGATGAGCTGCTGGCTGAACTCGACCCCAGCCTGCCTCAATTGCGCCATGAACTGGCCGTCGCACCCGGTGTCCTCAACGCCTACGCCGACGCCGCACCCGACCTGACGGACACCGCGGCCAATGCGACCCGGCTCAGCGACACCGTCGTCGATCGACAGCAGGACCTCGACACCCTGCTGATCAGCACGATAGGACTGGCCGACATCGGCAACGACGTCGTTGCCACCAACAGTGATCCGCTGATCACCACCATGCGCCTGTTGGTTCCCACCACCACCTTGACCAACCAGTACAACCCCGCGTTGACGTGCGCGCTCAAGGGCGTCGAACCGCTGGCCATGGGCGCGCCCCAGCCGCTGCCCGGGGTCATGCTGCTGGATTCGTTCCTGCTCGGCACCGAACGCTACCGGTATCCCAAGAATCTGCCGAAGGTCGCCGCCACCGGCGGCCCGCAATGCATGGATCTGCCGAATGTCGGCTTCGGGCAACGCCCTCCGTTCGTGGTCACCGACATCGACGCCAATCCGGCGCAATACGGAAACCAGGGAATCCTGTTGAACTCCGACGCCCTCAAGCAAGCGTTGTTCGGCCCGTTGGACGGCCCACCCCGAAACACCGCCCAGATCGGTCAGCCCGGATGACCGGCCGCTACGGAAATGCGATCAAGTTCGGCGTGTTCGGCTTGGTCATGACGCTGCTGACCGCCGCGCTGTTCGTCATCATGGGGCAGTTCCGCACCGGGTCCACCAACGGTTACTCCGCGGTGTTCACCGATGCCTCCAGCCTCAAGACCGGCGATTCGGTCCGAGTCGCGGGATTGCGCGTCGGCACGGTCGACGACGTAGCGCTGCAGCCGGACAACACGGTGGTGGTCCGGTTCGACGCCGACCGCGACGTCGCGCTGACCACCTCCACCAAAGTCGCCATCCGCTATCTCGACCTGGTCGGCAACCGGTATCTGGAATTGCTCGACAGTCCCGGCTCCACCCGCCTGCAACCGCCGGGCTCACAGATCCCCCGGGAGCGCACCGAGCCGGCACTGGATCTCGATCTGCTGCTGGGGGGACTCAAACCCGTCATTCAGGGCCTCAACGCGCAGAACGTCAACGCCCTGACCAATTCGTTGATCCAGATCCTCCAAGGTCAGGGCGGCACGGTGGAATCACTGCTGTCGCACACGTCGTCGTTCACCCAAGCGCTTGCCGACAACGGCCAGACCGTGCAACAGCTGGTCGACAATCTGAACACCGTCATGGCGACGGTGGCCAAAGACGGTGACCGATTCTCCGGCGCGGTGCAGCGCCTGCAACAACTGATCTCCGGACTGGCCGAGCAACGTGATCCCATCGGCGAGGCCATCACCGCGCTGGACACCGGTACCGCATCCCTGGCCGATCTGATGACCCAGGCGCGTCCGCCGCTGTCGGGCACCGTGGACCAGCTCACCCGGATGGCGCCCCTGCTGGCCAACGACGACGCCAAGGCCCGATTGGATTTGTCGTTGCAGAAGGCGCCTGCGAACTACCGCAAACTCGTGCGACTGGGCTCCTACGGCAGCTTCATCAACCAGTACCTGTGCGGGATGAACGTGCGCGTCACCGACCTGCAGGGACGAACCGCGTACTTCCCCTGGATCATGCAGACCACCGGCCGTTGTGGGGAGCCCTGATGCTGAAGTACCGCGGATCCCAGCTCGTGCGCAGCGGGCTCATCGGCTTGATACTGATCGTGCTGGTGATCGCTGTGGGCCTGCAACCCAAAGCCCTGTGGTCGTGGGCCACGGCCATCAAGTACCGAGCTCTCTTCGCCGAAGCCGGGGGTCTCACCGCCGGCAACGACGTCAAGGTGTCGGGGGTGACCAAAGGTTCTGTCACCGACGTCGCGCTCAGTCACGGCAAGGCACTGGTGACGTTCACCCTCGACAGCAGAGTTCACCTCGGCGCCGAGACCACCGCCCACATCCGTACCGGAACCGTGCTGGGCGCACGCATGCTCACCCTGGAACCCGCCGGTGCCGGCACCTTGCACGCCGCAGACACCATCCCGCTGACCCACACGTCCTCGCCGTACACGCTGACCGACGCCGTCAGCGACTTCACCGTCAACACCGCCGGCACCGACACCGGCGCGCTGACCCAGTCACTGGACACGCTGTCGGACACCATCGACAGGATGGCGCCCCAGCTGGGCCCCACCTTCGACGGTCTGACCCAGCTGTCCCGAATCATCAACGGCCGCAACGAATCGTTGTCGAACCTGCTCAAGAGCGCCGCGGACGTGACCGGGGTCCTGGCCGAGCGCAGCCAACAGGTCAACACCTTGCTGCTCGACGCCAACACGCTCACCGACGTGCTCGACCGGCGCCGCTACGCCATCGTCAACCTACTGGCCAACACCTCGGCCCTCTCGCAGCAGTTGTCCGGCCTGGTTCACGACAACGAATCAGAACTCGCTCCGACACTGCGACAGCTGAACTCGGTGACCGCGATGCTGGAGAAGAACCGGGACAATATCGCCAGCGCCCTGGCTGGGCTCGCCAAATATCAAGTCACGCAGGGGGAGTCGGTCAACAACGGGTTCTACTACAACGCGTTCGTCGGCAATCTGCTGCCCTCCCAGACGCTGCAGCCGTTTCTGGACTACGCGTTCGGATTCCGGCGCGGCACCAATGCCGGTCAGCCCCCCGACAACGCCGGGCCCCGTGCGGAGTTCCCCTGGCCCCGCAACGGCATCCCCGGAGGTAGCCGATGATCACCCGTCACCGAGCATCCATCACCCGCGTCGCGCTCATCGTGCTGATCGTCCTCGGCATGGCCGGGGCGGGGGTGCTGGTGCGACAGACCGTCTTCGGGCCGACCACGATCACCGCTGATTTCACCTCGGCCACCGCGATCTATCCCGGCGACGAAGTGCGCGTTGCCGGGGTGAGAGTCGGCACCATCACCAGTATCGAACCTGCCGGCGACCAAGCCGCACTCACTCTGGCCATCGATCACGGCGTGGCCATCCCCGCCGACGCCAAGGCGATCATCATGGCTCAGAACCTGGTCGCCGCCCGTTACGTTGCGCTCACCCCCGCTTATGAGGACAGCGGTCCGGTGATGGCCGACGGAGCCCGAATCGGCCTCGACCGCACCGCGGTTCCGGTTGAATGGGACCAGGTCAAAGACCAGGTCATGCGGCTGGCCACCGACCTCGGACCCCTCAACGGGGCGTCAGCCACCTCGTTGAGCCGGTTCATCGACAGCGCCGCAGCAGCCATGGACGGCAACGGCGAGAAATTGCATCAAGCTCTCAGCCAACTCGCCGGCGTGGGCCGGATCCTGGCCCAAGGCAGCGGCAACATCGTCGACATCATCAAGAACCTGCAGGTATTCGTTACCGCACTGCGCGACAGCAACACTCAGATCGTCGAGTTCCAGCATCGCCTCGCCAGCGTCACCAGCGTCATCGACGGCAGCCGTACCGACCTGGACGCGGCATTGACCAACCTGTCGACGGCCGTCGGCGACGTCCAACGCTTCATCGCCGGAACCCGCGACCAGACCGTCGAACAGGTGCAGCGCCTGACCAACGTCACCCAGAACCTCGTCGACAACAAACTCAAACTCGAGAACGTCCTGCACGTCGCGCCCAACGCCATCGCCAACGGCTACAACATCTACAACCCCGACAGCGGAACCGCCGTCGGCGCGTTCGCCATGTCGAACTTCGCCGACCCGGTGGCGGTGGTCTGCTCGGCGATCGCCGCGGTGAAGAACGCCACGGCCGCCGAAACCTCCAAGCTGTGCGCCCAATATCTCGGACCGGCATTGTCCCTGATCAACTTCAACTATCTGCCGCTTCCGTTCAACGCCTACCTGCGCAAGGCGCCCAGCCCCGACAACCTCGTCTACACCGATCCGAACATCGCCCCCGGCGGCGCGGGCGGTCGACCGCAGCCTGTCTCTGCGCCGCCGGCGGTCTCGGCCTACACCGGCGTCGGGGACGTGCCGCCCCCCGCAGGATGGGGCACGCCCCCGGGCCCACCCGGGGCATACGCGCCCGACCGCGCAGTGCCGGCCAACCCATCTCCTGCACTGTTCCCCGGCGCGCCGATCCCGCCCGGCGTCCCCGCACCCGCCAGCGCGCCGCCGCGCTCCCTGCGCGACATGCTGCTGCCCGCCGAGGCCGCGCCGGCCCCGGCAGCACCGGCGCCTGGAGGCACGCCATGAGCCCCCGACGATCCGTCGCCCGCCTCGCCGCGATCGGGTGCGCCTCCGTGCTGACCTTGACCGGCTGCGCGTTCAACGGCCTCAACTCGCTGCCGCTGCCGGGCACTGTGGGACGCGGATCCGACGCAACCACGTATCACCTCGAACTGGCCAACGTCGGTACCCTGGAGGCGAATTCACCGGTGATGGTCAGTGACGTCATCGTCGGCAGCGTCTCGCGAATGACCCCGCGGGACTGGCACGCCGACGTCGAGGTCTCCGTGAAGCCCGGTGTCGTCGTCCCTGCCAACGCGGTAGCAACCGTGGGCCAGACCAGCCTGCTGGGCTCCATGCACATCGCACTCGACCCGCCGCTCGGTCAACCGCCGACCGGACGGCTCTCGCCGGGCGCGACGCTGCCGCTCAGCCACACCTCGACCTATCCGTCCACCGAACAAACCCTGTCGTCTCTGTCGGTGCTCGTCAACGGCGGCGGCCTGGGCAAGATCGGAGAACTGGTCAACGAATTCAACGCCGCGCTCGACGGCCGCCAGGACAAGATCCGCGATCTGCTCACCCGCCTCGACGACCTCGTCGGGACGTTCGCCGACCAACGCGACGACATCAACGCCTCCATCGCGGCGCTCACCCGGCTCTCGGGCACGCTCGCCGGCCAACGCGATGTCATCACCCAAGCGCTGCACCGCATCCCACCGGCACTGGACGTGTTGGTCAGGGAACGGCCTCGCATCACAACCGCGCTGGAGAAGTTCGGCCACTTCAGCGACACCGCCACCACACTGATCCACGCCACCCAGGACGATCTGGTGACCAACCTGCGCAACCTCGAACCCACGGTGCGCGCCCTCGCCGACGTGGGCCCCAACCTGGCCTCAGATCTGGCGTTCGTCCCGACCTACCCGTACCCGCAGAACTTCATCGACCGCGCCATCCGCGGCGATTACCTCAACGAGTTCATCACCTTCGACTTCACCATTCCCCGGCTGAAGCGGGGGCTGTTTCTGGGCACCCGATGGGGCCAGGAAGGCGCACCACTGGTGCCCGCACCCGGAGACCCCTGGTACGCCAACTACACCAAGGATCCGCTCAACATGCCGATCACACCCACGCCGACCGCCGTCGCGACGATGCCACCACTGATCGACCCGCCGGCAGCGCAAGCCGACGCATCGCCGGCGGCGTCCGCGCCCGCTCCGTCATCCGGTCCGGAAAGCTCGCCTGCGACCCCGAACGCAAGAGGCAACTAGTGCTCACCCGCCTGGTACGCACCCAGCTGATCCTGTTCGCGGTCGCCTCGGTGATCGGGATGACGGTGATGGTGGTGACCTACTTGCAGGCGCCCACCCTGTTGGGCGTCGGCCGCATGACGGTGACGCTGCAACTCCGGGGAACCGGTGGGCTGTACCAATTTTCAAACGTCACCTACCGTGGCGTACAGATCGGCAAGGTCACCGACGTGCGACCCACTCGCGACGGCGCCGAAGCAACGTTGTCGCTGAACACTTCACCGAAGATCCCGGCCGACCTCCACGCGGCCGTGCTGAGCGTCTCCGCGGTCGGCGAGCAATACGTCGACTTGCAGCCCCGCCACGAAGCAGGCCCCTACCTGCGCGACGGATCGGTGATCGCCGCGGCCAACACGTCGATCCCTCAAGCCGTCGGGCCGATGCTCGACCAAGTCAGCGCGCTGATCGGCAGCATCCCCAAAGACAAGATCAATCCACTCATGGACGAAACATTCACAGCCTTCAACGGAACCGGTCCTGACATCGGATCGCTGCTGGACTCCTCGTCGCGGCTGATCGGCGACGCCAATGCCAACGCCGATCACACCCGTGCGCTCATCGATGACAGCGCGCCTCTGCTCGACGGCCAGGCCGAATCGACCGACGCCATCCGCACCTGGGCCCGCAGCGTCGCCGGCATCACCGGACAGCTGGCCACCAACGACCCCCAGGTTCGTACCCTGCTGTCCACCGGGCCCGGCGCGGCCGACGAGGCGTCCCGGCTGTTCAACCAGGTCAAACCCACCCTGCCTCTGCTGCTGGCGAACCTGACCAGCCTCGGTCAAGTCGGTGTCACCTACCACCCGGCCCTGGAGCAGCTCCTGGTGCTGCTGCCTCCCGTGGTCGCCTCCACGCAGTCCTATGGCGCGCCGAAGAACAACCCCACCGGCATGTCACTGGGCGACTTCACGCTCAACATCGGCGACCCGCCGGCGTGCACTGTGGGTTTCCTGCCTCCGTCGCAGTGGCGGTCACCGGAAGACACGAGCGACATCGACACCCCCGACGGCCTGTACTGCAAGCTCCCGCAGGACTCGCCCATCGGAGTGCGCGGCGCCCGCAACTATCCGTGCATGGGGAACCCCGGAAAGCGTGCACCGACCGTCGAGATCTGTGACAGCGACAAACCCTATGAACCCCTGGCCATGCGCCAGCACGCCCTCGGCCCCTACCCGATCGACCCCAATTTGCTTGCGCAAGGCGTTCCGCCGGACTCCCGCGTCGGCCGTGACGCGACGATCTACGGACCGCTGGAAGGCACCCCGCCCGCACCTGGTGCGCCACCAACCCCTGGCCCGGCGGACACCGGGGCCTCATCGCCGCCTATGGCACCCGCGCCTGCCCCAGCCCCTTCGGCGCCGCAGGACGCACCGCCCTCCGGCAGTGTGCCGGCCGCGCCAAGCGCGTACAGCCCCAAGGAATCCGGCGGCCCCTCGGTGGCGGTTGCCACCTACGACCCGCGCACCGGCCGGTACGCCACCCCCGACGGCGCGGTGTATCGGCAGACCGATCTGGTTCCGCACACCGGCCAACGAAGCTGGAAAGACCTCTTTCCCAGTTGAGCGCCTGCGCGTAGAGGGGACGCGACCGGAGCGCCGACGACCGGACCGCGGGTTGCCCGCGGCCCGGTGCGCCGCCCTCAACGGCGGCTCAGCTGTTCTTAACCAATTTGAAAGGCATGGTGATGAACAGCACCTTGCTGCTTCCGCACGATCCACTCACCCCGGTCGTCGAGTCTTCACCCATCAACGTCGTCGAGGCGGGATCGGTCCCGCTGCCATCCTCGGTCGCAGGGTAGAACCGGAACACCTGCAGCCCCGGACCGGCGCTGCCGTCGGGGCACGGTTGCCACCTGTCCACCGATTTCTTGACATACCAGACCCCACTCTTCTGGTAAATCGGTGCGCTCCAACCGAAGTCGCTGCTCATCGTGCCGGTGCACTCGCCGGGATAGCTGCACGTCGTGGTGATCGACCAGGTGCTACGGATGCTGGCCTCGTTGTGGAAGACGTCGTTGGTCTTCGCCCATTCGCCGTTGGAGGTGGCGACGTAGGTGCCGTTCAGACCCCACTGCGGGGACGCCTCGGCGACGGGGTCGGGGGCAACGACTGACGCCGCCACGCCGGCCAGCATCCCCAGCGCGACTGAGGTCTTCGACAACCGCATGACCCACTCCTCAATCTCACCCCTGCGGCCGGGCAGGCACCGCTCCGGTCCAGGGCCACCTCGCGCCGCACCATACGACGCCCCCGGCCATCCGTGGGGGCTACGGCGCCTCCGACTGTCCATGGTTTGACGCCGTGTGACCGTCAACCTCCCATCCAGTGGGCGACGTGATGGCGCCGCCCGCAGGCGATGGCACAGTGTCGGGCGTGCAGGCACGGGTGGTCGCGACGGTAGCGCTCCTCGCCGCGGGTCTCGCCGTCCCGGTAAGAGCCGGTGCCGCCCCCGGGGAGTGCAACGACCCATCCTGCGTACCTGGGATCATCGGCGGCGTCGTCCTCGGGGCGCCGTGCAACGACACCGTCCACTTCGTGTTCGGCACGACCTCGTGGGGGAGGCTGGTGTTCTGCGGCTCACCGCGTCGGTACGCACCGCGCTACTTCCGGTCACCGCCCCTGCAAGGCGTCCGGGCGGAGAACTCGTCGTGCGAGGGTGCGCTCAACACCGTCGCCCAGGCACCCGACGGGCTGTTCCTATCCTGCATCGCAGTGGAGGGGGCCACCCGATGGGTTCGTGGAGACGTCTGAGGTGAGATGGCCGATGTTGCTCAAGTGGTCGCGTTTAGCTGGCGCGTGCGGGACCGCGGCCGCGCTGTGCGCCGGCGTCACATCGACGGCAGGCGCCGACGAAGGGTCGCCGATGCACCGAGTGACCTACATTGTCACAGTGGATCACCCTGCCGCCCTGAACATTTACTACCGCGACGTGGATCCCCCGACGTGGGCCGACTACAGCCACAACCCTTACCAGTTCAGTCCGCGCGACGACGTCCGCCTCGAGCCCGGCACCCCGTGGGTCCACGAAGCCACGCTGGCCGACCCTGATCGATGGGCGTTGGTCACGGTGAGTGCCGTGGGGCCGGCAACCCAGACCACCAACTCTCTGCGCTGCCAGTTGATCGTCGACGGTGCAGAGGTCGATCACGCCGAGGGCCCACGCGGGGCGTTGTGCTCGATGCGGCACTGGTAGGGAACTCCTCGGCGAAGCGCGCTGCTCGGCATTGACCGCTGGGTGGGAACTCTCGGTGCCCCCCGCACGCAGTCCACCTAGCGTGTGGCAGCAGTCATAGTCGGGCGATCGCCCACACCAACGCATCCGGAGGTAAGGGCTATGCGGCTACCGAGCCGCGTCGACAGGAAACGCGCCACCGTTCGCGAGATCGATGCGGACGCATCAGAGCCTGCCGACGGCCGAACGCTGTTAAAACAAGCCGAAGCTGAGGCGGTCGAAGCCGAAGCGCGGGCGACGGAGGCTCGCGCCCGGGCCGACGAATTGCGCCAGAACGCGGGCCGGCATCCCGCCGATGACGGGAGCGCACCCGAGGACACCACCGATCCGCTGCCGGGCCTCGACGCCTCGAAGAGCCGACCGGCCATTCGATGGCGGCGGCCCAAGCCGGCGTCGATGGTGGCAGTCGCCGCCATGCTGGCGGGCATCTCGCTGCTGGCGGCAAGCGGATACCTGCTGTGGGGGCACCACCTCGAGCAGCGTGAACAGCAACGCCGCGCCGCCTTCGCCGCCGCCGCGTCTCAAGCGGTCGTCACCCTGATGTCCATTGACAGCGCCAAAGCCGAAGACAACGTCCGCCAGATACTCGACAACTCCACGGGACAGTTCCGTGACGACTTTCGGTCCGAGGCCGACGATTTCGTCAAGACCGCGCAGCAGTCGAAGGCGGCGACCAAGGCCAGCGCACAGGCGGTGGCTGTGGAATCGATGACCCCGAACTCCGCAACCGTCCTCGTCACCGCCGCCACGACCGTCAGCAATTCCGCCGGCGCGGATCAACAGCCGCGCAACTGGCGCCTCAGCGTGGACATGGTCGACGACGGCCAACAGATGAAACTTACGAAAGTGGAGTTCGTTCCGTGATTACCAGCCTCGACGAGGACACCTCCACCGTGACGCCCACGGCCAAGGAAGCGACCGAGACGCTTCCGGCCCCGGAAGCCGACACCGCCACGAGAACGTGGACGCGGTCGGTGGCGGCACGCTGGCGACTGCTCGCGGCCATCGCCTTCTTGGTCATCTCCCTTGCGGTTGCAGCGGCGGTCTACTACGGACCCCATCGGGAGGACCGCGAGACGGCCGCTGCAACCGGGCAGGCGCTCGCTGCCGCGCAGCAGGGCGCCGTAGCGCTGCTGTCCTACGCGCCCGACAGCCTGGACCGAGACCTCACCAACGCGCGGTCCCACCTCACCGGCGATTTCCTCACCTATTACAGCCAGTTCGCCGAGCAGATCCTGACACCCGCGGCCAAGCAGAAGGACGTTCACGCCACCGCGACGGTGGTGCGCGCCGCCGTCATCGACGTCCGCCCCGATACCGCGCGGGTCCTTCTCTTCATCAATCAGACGACAACCAGCCGCGACAATCCGACATCCGCCCAGGCGGCGAGCAGCGTCAAGGTCGGACTCACCAAGGTCGACGGCACCTGGCGCATCTCTTCGTTCGATCCGGCCTGACGCCAGTCATATGACATGTGATCCGCTCAACTCCCGATGAGCGGAAGCCCTTTCTGCCGCAGAGTCTTCGTGCCACGCACCCTGGACCGAAGACGAATAGCGGACGAAGGGGCACCTATGGCGACATCTGAGGACGACGTGGTGACCTATCGGTCCATCGGTCGAGTCGCGGTGGTGACGATGAATCGCCCCCGGTACCGCAACGCGCAGAATTCGGCGATGACCTACGCGTTGGACGCAGCATTTCAACGTGCCGTGGACGACGACACCATCAGCGTGATCGTGCTCGCCGGCAGCGGTGAGCACTTCAGCGCCGGCCACGACATCGGAACTCCGGGACGCGACCACCACCTGTCCTACGACAATCGGGCCGTGCTGTGGTGGGATCACGTCGGAAAAGACGGCGGCGACCAGCGCTATGCCCGCGAGATGGAGGTCTATCTCGGGATGTGTCGTCGCTGGCGGGACATCCCGAAGCCCATGATCGCGATGGTGCACGGTGCCTGCATCGCCGGCGGCCTCATGCTGGCCTGGGTGTGCGATGTCATCGTCGCGGCCGACGACGCGTTCTTCGCCGATCCCGTCGTCCGGATGGGGATTCCCGGCGTCGAGTACTTCGCCCACCCCTGGGCTCTCGGCGCGCGGTTCGCCAAAGAAATCCTCTTCACCGCAGACCGATTCACCGCACAGCGCGCCTACGAGGTGGGAATGGTCAATCGGGTAGTACCCCGGGAAGCGCTCGAGAGGACGACACTCGGCCTTGCCGAGCGCATCTCACAGATGCCCGTCTTCGGATTGGCATTGGCCAAACGCGCCGTCAACCAGTGTGAAGACCAGATGGGTCTGCGAAACGGCATGGAAGCCGTCTTCGGGTTGCACCACTTCGCCCATGCGCACAACGCCGAGACAGGCGCGGGATCCCTCGGCGGAATGGACGCCAAGACCATGGCCGCCCGCCCGGCCGACGCCACGTGAGCAGCGCCACCGACACCTTCGACGCCCTGACCACCATCATCGAACTGGTCGTTCGGCATCGTCAGACCGTCCGCACAACACCGTCACCCGACTGCACGCCTGGCTCGACGGCGCCGCACCGACCGACCTGCGTCGTGGTTGCCGCCTCGGGGCCAGAGCTACATGAGCGACAACACGAACGGATAAGTCAGTGTCCCCGGGTTGCCGTCGCACCCGGCGTCGAAGGACGATGTGAGCACGCCGACGCGTGTGGTGGCGTCCCAGGAGTAGACGTCGTGGGTCGGTATCGTTGCGCCGTAATATACGTTGCCGCAGCGCAATCCGTCAGGCACATCTACCGCGAGGGTGTATCGGCCGTCCGCCAGTCGTGCGTCACCCGCGTAGGGGAACGCTCTCGCAATAGGTTGCGGAATCGCCTGAACGTGGACACAGTCGCCGTCGCAGCTCGCCAACGCCCAGATCCACGTATGGAAGTCATACCTGCCATCCAGACGGAGTTCGAAGTTGCCGTGGGGAGTGTCGGCGAGGGCCGGAGGCGCACCGAGGACCGACGCACACGCCACTATCAGGCTTATCAACACCGACTTCATGTCGTCCTCTCCTGACGGCTCGCTGGCTGGTCACACCCTGGCCTCGTCGACGCCGAACCAGCCGTCAGTCTGAACCCAGCGAATCGACCCGTCCGTCGCCCGCACCGTGCAAGTGCACAGCCACCACACGCTGACAGGGGGTGACGCCAACCGGGGGCCGAGTGCCCGGTGAGCGGGAGGGGTGCAACTCAAGCCAAGCGGTGTTGCTGTTCCACCACCAGGCTCCCACTCCGAGAATCCTGACCTTTTAGGCGGTCCATGGTGTTCGTAGTCGCACAGATGAGTGACGGCGACGACGTTGCGCGCCGCCGCGAAAGGGTAAGTCAGGAATCGGAACACGTGCAGACCGTAGACAAAGTCTTCGTCGTGACCGGACGCGCGAACCACTCCGCCAGCGAGTCCGGCTGATCGCGGCCGGACCGCCCGGAAAGAACGACAGACCAGCTGCCTCCGCAACCTAGCCAGCCACTCGCTCCGCCCAATCGACACGACAGCGTGCTCGCCGACGTGTTGATGTCATCAACATCGCCCGATGAATCCCCAGGTCGAACGCCGTCGCTCCGCGGCATCCGGCGTCACCATAGTCGGCATTTCGGCAGGGCAGAGTGATTTCTGCGTGGGGTTCGATTCCCGGCAGCTCTACAACAATTATGTGGTGAAAGAGCAGGTCAGAGCGATATCGTCGCTCTGACCTGTTTCCTTTGTGGGCACACTTTCCCGCGAGTCCGTCCATCCTGTCGGCCCACGTCGTCCAGGCCGGGGAAGAGGTGCCCGTACTGCCGCTGCCGCGACGACGCGGACCCTTTGATGTTTCCGATCAGTCCAAGCGGTCAACACATCACCGCATGCTTAAGCGACATGGTTGGGTGGTGGCCGCCGTCGGCTGCCTTCTGCACTCCGCTGTAGGTGTGGCCAGTGCGGCCACTCTGTATTCGTCCGGGAGCCCTGGAGTCGATGTGAGCTGGCCGAACTGTACGGCGCAGATTCCGGCCGATGCGACGTTCGGGATCATCGGCGTGACCGAACGCACCGTCTACTCCACCACCAACCCGTGCCTTGCCGCCCAGGCGGCTCATTTCCCGAACACGGCGAGTCTGTACGCCAACAGCGGCTGGAACGATCACTCCGTCCATCTGAACGCGGCCAGCCCCCACGCATGCCTGCCCGGTGATGCCAACTGCCTGGCCTACAACTACGGATACAACGCCGGCCTGGCAGCCTACGACGCGGCGAGTGCGGCCGGAGTGGTCAGCACCACGTGGTGGCTCGATGTCGAGTCCGACAACACCTGGAACGACGACGCGATCCAGAACCGCAGCAGTCTGCAAGGCGAGCACGACGCCTTGACCGATCGCGGTGCCACGACCGTCGGTGTCTACAGCACCACAGCAGAGTGGCAGGCGATCACTAATGACTGGCAGAACAACTGGCCCAGCTGGATCGGTGCCCACGATGCTTCCAGCGCCCAGGGCAGACAAGCGTGCATCGGTCATCAATTCACCGGCGGACCGACGCTGCTGGTCCAGACCGATGAGCGCGACGTCGATCGAGACATTGCTTGTTGACGCCCCTAGGCGGTGCGCCCCGGCGAAGAACACCGGGAATGTGCCGCAGGTGACCGGCCGGACATAGGTCCTATCGCGACAGACAAGCCGCTCTCGATGGCATCGTTAGCCCAATGAGCCTGGGTGCCCTGCTGGAGTCGATCCCGCCGTTGGCCGTGTACGTCGTTGTCGGCGTAGTGATCGGCGCCGAGAGCCTCGGCATTCCGCTGCCGGGCGAGATCGTCCTCGTCAGTGCTGCGCTGCTCTCGTCGCGCCACTCGTTGGACATCAGCCCAGCCGGCGTCGGAGCGGCGGCCACGCTCGGTGCGGTCATCGGCGACTCCATCGGCTACTCGATCGGTCACCGCTTCGGGATGTCGCTGTTCGAGCGCCTCGGGAAGCGGTTCCCCAAGCACTTCGGGCCCGGACACGTCGCACTGGCCAAAGGGCTGTTCACGAGGTGGGGCGTTTGGGCGGTGTTCTTCGGCCGCTTCGTGGCGCTGCTGCGGATCTTCGCCGGCCCCCTGGCGGGCGCATTGCGAATGCGGTACCTGCGCTTCCTGGCCGCGAATGCCAGCGGGGGACTGGTGTGGGCCGGTGGCACCACGGCCGTGGTCTACTACGCCGGCATCGCCGCGGAACGCTGGCTCTCCCGATTCTCGTGGATCGCGCTCGTCGTGGCCGTAGTCATCGGTGTGGGCTTCACCATCCTCGTGCGTGAGCGCACATCGCAACTGATCGCCGAGCTCGAAGCCGAACACGACTGGGACACTCTGCGCGGCAGAGTGCAGGAGTGACTCCGTCTGCAGCCTCCGCGGAGGGTGAAGGTGTGCAAACGGTTTGCGGGCGTTCGCGGTGCAGGTGAGCGCGCTCGCCAGTCCCGCTGAAGCCCTCGTGTGCCTGCAGTCGGCGCGCCGGGGGGAACGTACGCGCGACGTCGGCTGAGCGCGACTCTGCGATTGCAGCTCCAAGAAACTTCCAAGCACAGCCGAAGACCGTTAGCCGACCGGATCTCGGGGTGACAACGAAAACCCAACGGGTCCGGCGGAAGACACGAGAAGCTCGGGGGGACTGTGAAGGTAACAACGAGGACACTGTTGGCCGGCGCCGTGTCGGCCACTGCGATCGGCGCGGCCGGGCTGATTGCTCCAGTCGCGGTGGCTGATCCGGGATTCACGTTGCCGGGGCCGGGGGTGTGCAACTACCCGGGGACCTCGGGCGGCGGCGGCATCGGCCCCTTGAGCATGCAGTTCTGCAACTACCCGCCGCTCCTGGCCGGCATGCACTACCACTGCCAGTGGTTCGGCGGGGCGAAGTGGAACAGTGGCAGCTGCAACTGGCGCTGGGCCGACGGTCAGGTCGCGCCTTCACCTCCGCCGGAACAGATCTTCTGGTGAGGGCGCTCGTAGCCGCAGGGCTGGGTGCGGTGGCCATCATGGTTGCCGCTCCGGCGTCTGCAGACGACCAGGGCTTTCTCGACGCAATGGACGAGTTGGGCATCAGCTCCTATCACGGGCACGTGGGCGACAACGCCACAGAAGACCGGAGCAACTTGGTTGCGGGACAGAACATTTGCAATAACTTGCACACTGGCTACTCGGTACTCGACGAGCAGCGCATGCTGCTGATCAACTCCCACACCCGCCATGCGATGGATCAGGACCCGATCACACCGGCTCAGGTCAGCGGCATGGTCGATGCGGCGAGGCGCTTCCTGTGTCCGGACACGCTGTAACGGTGAGCACCTCGGTGCGCTGTGTACCGGCCCGCTTGGATTCGAGTCACTGACCTTCTGAGAAGTGCTTCGGCCCAGGGAAAGTCGACAAAGTGATGCGGGCCCACGCAATGAAAAGGCATCACTCCTGACGTCGGCAACATCTCTCATGCGTGGGTCGAAGTCGTTCGCGCTGAACTGAATCAGAAAGGCGCGCAAGCTAGTGGAGCCGCAACCCCAAGGCGAATGGTTCTTGGGCAGAGAAGTACTACAACACCAAAACAAGTCAACACAGTAAAACGGGGGAGTCAATGTTCGCCAAAATTTCGATCCGCTCGCTGGGCCGAAACCATTGCGGCCGGTCCCTTGTCGCCCTGACGGTCGCGGGAATCGCCGGTTGCGGGCTGACCTTCGCTGCGCCTGCAGTCGCCGACGCCTCGGCGACCGTCAAGGCGCATACGCAGCGCATGTCGGATGCGGACCTCAATGCTCAACAGAACGGCTGGTACAACGAGGGCGACCGTCTGACGCTGGTGTGTTCCAAACGGGGTCAGCAAGTCAAGGGCTATTTCAGCTTCAACATCCCGGGCGGCTGGGACAGCCTGTGGTACAGGACTTCTGACGGCAACTACGTCGCCGATGTCGACATCGAGACCGGCACCTTGAACTCAGTCGCGCCGGACTGCTCTCCGGCGCCTGCGCCGCCGGCTTCGGCGCCACAGGGATCGCGCGAGGACCGCGCGGTGGCGTGGGCCAACGGCCAGGTCGGCTCGGATGGCTATGACTTCCTGTGCGGGCGGTTCGTGGCCAATGCCTACGGCAAGCCCACCCTCGGGGTCAGTTCGGCACAGATCTTTCACGACCAGTTGGCGAGCGCCGGGCAGATCCACATGGATCGAAACATTCCCAAAGGGGCGCTTGTGTTCTCGGAAAGTCAGTGGGACGTCGTCAACGGCGTACACCAGGGTCATGTGGTTCTGGCCCGGGGCGACGGTTCGTTCGTGTCCGGGGGAGTGAGCAAGTCCTACGGATCTCGCCACACCGTGCAGATACTGAATTCCTGGAACCCGAGTCCGGGCGCACAATATCTCGGCTGGGCGTATGCGCCCGGCAGCTGGCCCGGACCCTGACCGAACCGAGGAACTCGTCGCCGTCACCGGCGAAGGGTGGTGCTTACCTGGCGGATAGAAAACTCTTTCCCTGCGTCGGTGGATTCTGACTTCCCGGCGATTACCTGGTCATTCGCTGAGCACGACCATTACGTGCAGAGGCAGCCTCGCCGGGGCAGCGATGACCAGGAGGAGAACCGATGACAATCGCCCATCACACCCGTACCAGCCGGCAGGGCCGGACCACCGCGGCTGCGGCCGTTCTGCTGGCCGCGTCGGCGACCGTCGCCGGCATGATCACCGCGCCCGCGCCGGCACATGCGGCCGACCAGTACATCGCACTGGCACTCGGTTATGTGAACGAGAATCCGCCGGTGACGATGGCAGGCGGTTCGGCGATCAGTTCGGCCCAGGACCAGGCGGCCCAGGGCGCGCTGACCAACTGTTCAGGCAACGGAGGCAGTCACTGCGTCGCCGAGGTCATCGCCACGAACGCATGCGCCGCGGCAGCCTCGAACGACTACGGCGAAATGACGGGAGCGTCCGACCCGTCGCTCGCCACCGCGCAGAGCAAGGCCAAGAGTCAGCTGCAGAACCAGCAGGGCGCGAAGGTCATCGTGTCGGGTTGCGCGAACGGATCGACGCCGCCGCCGAACGATCCGCCGCCGCCCCCCGCGCCGAAGCAAGGCCCGACGGTCTCGTTCGACCCCGTTCTGGGGGGTCTGGTGGCTCACATCACCGATCGCAGCGGGGTCTCGTCGCAGTGCACGTATGCGACGGACAACTACAGCCGCGGCTTCGCCTTGCCGGCCAATTCGAAGTACGACCTGCGGATCGTCCCTGCTGTTCCGCGGTTCCGGAACTGGACCGTCACGATCACCTGTGACAACGGAACCAGCACGACGGCGACGACATACTTCTGAGCCCGTGCCTTGTCTTGCCCCGAACCGCCTGGACCGTGATGCCGCGGCCCAGGCGGTTCACGCACCCGCCGGATAGCAGCGCTCTACCGCGCCGCCTGCAGCGTGATCTCTGAGATCTCCGTCCGGCTCTGGCCGTCGGTGGTACCCAACGTGCTGATCCACACCAAAACATTCGAGGTCTTGGTCCGGTCGTGGACCTCGATGCGGTTGCTTCCCGGTTGCAGCGGTGTCGTCGGGGTCAGCTCTGTGGTGTCGGCCAGCTTGGCCGGGTCTTCGGTGGGCGACGAGCGGATCTGCACTTCGGTTCCCGTGCTGGACAAGTCGACGGTGACGGCGCTCAGCGCCGTCGGTTCCGCCAGGTGCAGCATCAGTCCCTCTCCCTCGGAGAAATTCGGGAACGGGACGGGGTCTGTGTACGTGACGGTCGGCCAGGCCGTGTCCGGGTTGCCGTCGATCGCCAAGCCCGCCTTCTGCGGATTGTCCGCGGCGCCACTGGGTGAGAACACCTTTGCGCTCACCGGTTTGACGACAGGGCCGGGGCGATTCCACAGGCCGAATCCGTCGGTGAACCACACCAGCGCAACCGCGGCCACGACGATCACGCCGCCGAGCGCGGCGAGTGCCTTGGTCCGGCCACTCCTGCGTTGCGGCGACGTTGTCAGCGGCGACGTTGCCTGCGGGCCTTTCGCACGTGCCGGTCGACGCGTCGACGGCTGACCGCCCGGGAGGATGGCGAGCTCGTCGGCGTCGAGGGTCCGCCCGTCCCAGACACCGCTCGCCTGGACCTGGTCGCCGTCGGAGAGTTGACCCGCGACGAGTTGCGTTCGTATCTCGACCGGAACGGATGCCGGCAGGTTGTAGGCGGGTTCCCCGGGCGTCAACAGGAACGACAGGGTTCCGAGACCGTTTCCGGCGCCGACCGCGCTTCGCCTGACGTTGTGTGCTGTCCCCGTGAGAAGCACACGTTCGAGGCGCTGTGTGGCCGACCGGCCCGGCGAACGCGTCGGCTGAGCACCGAACGGCGGATGCGGTTGCGTGACATCGTCTCGGGGACCCTGCTGCGTGAGGGCTTGGGCGAAGTCCAGACAGCTGGGGTACCGCTCGTCGGGATCTTTCGCCAGCGCTCTGGCGAGGACGCCGTCGAGGTGCGCGAGCTCAGGCCGGCGCTCCGATATCCGCGGGGGAGGCGTACCCAGATGGTGGCCGATGACGACGGCGCGATTGGCGTCGTGGAACGGTGGGGCACCGGTCAGTAGGTGAAAAGTCGTGGCCGCCAAGGCATATTGGTCAGCCCGGCCGTCGATCGACTGGCCTCGCAGTTGTTCGGGGGCCATGTAGTTCACCGTCCCCACCGCGACGTTGTCGTCAGTGAGATTGCCGACGTCGTCGATACGACGAGCGATGCCGAAGTCGGTCAAGAGCACCCGTCGCCGACGCCCGTCGTTGGCGGTCACCAGGATGTTCTCAGGCTTGACGTCCCGGTGGAGGAGCCGGCGCTCGTGAGCGAAGTCGAGTGCGTCGGCCACCGCCGTCACGATCTCCGCGACATCCTGTTCCGGCATGCCGCCGGGATATGAGTCTTTGAGCAGTCGGCCCGCGTCGGTGCCGTCGACGTAGTCCATCGTGATCCACAGCCGGCCGTTGAACTCACCACGATCGAGCACGCCGACGATATGCGGGTGTCGCAGCGTAGCGGCCAGCTCGGCCTCGCGGATGAACCGCGCGCGAAACTCCGTGTCCGCCGTCGAGGTCGGGGACAGGATTTTGAGGGCGTCTTGACGAGGCAACCGGGGATGCTGCGCGAGGTAGACCTCACCCATCCCACCGGTGCCGAGTAACCGCTGGATCAGGTACCCGGCGAATTCCTCGCCGTTGTTCAACGGCATGCACAGAGCCTACAAACCGGCGTGCGTTATGACGGAATTCCGCAGGTCGTTGGCTGCATCGCCACCGTCAAGACGGGTCGCGGGGGGCGCTCGGGCCGGTCGAAAGGCTGCGCGTGGCGGGTCGGGGGAATAAGTCCGTCACGGCGGGGTATACCCCCTCGCACAGGGCGGGGCTGAAAGGTCGATTGAATCCATGAGCGTCGTCGTGATCGGTCCGATGAGTCGTTGCGCGAATTGTCAGCGCATACCCCCGGACGGCCAGCGCTGGCCGCACCTGGCGCAGGGCGACCGGTTCTGCTGTCTCGATTGTCTGTATGGCCTGCACCCTGATCTGCAGGACAGCGGTTGGTGAGTCCGGGCGCGGGTCCGGACCCGTTGCTGGGTATGCCTCAGTCCAGGTGGTCGACCTCCTCCTGGTACTCCGCCAGGTACTGGCCGATGCTGTCGCCGACGAACGCCTCGGCCACCACCACCTGATCGACGATCAACCGGGTTCGGGCCATCTGCCGCCGAAATTCCTTGCTATGGCGGACCGCATCGAGTTGCTCCTCGCTGCCGCGCGCCAGGATGAAGCCGTTCAGATGTGCGTGCGGTCCCAGCAGAGTCACATCGAAGCTCGAGATCTTGCCTTCGCTTTGGAGGCCGGACCAATACTTCATCCCGTCCTCGTAAATTCGCAGGGCGCGCTTCTCCCGCCCCCGCACTACTTCTCCGAAACCGATGAAAAGAGCTGCGTCGGCCACTGTCTTCTCCTCTCTGGTTGGACTCCGGTCCACCCCTCGGTCGAGGAGCGGACCGGGTCGAACGGAACGCTACGCCGCGCGCCTGGACACAGACCCGCGTTGTGACGCGTCGGCAATCAGGCGACCAGTGGGCTGAGGCGGGGTCGGCAGACGCTTCTCGGCCGGGCTGTCGGCGGAGGCGGTGATGCATCGGTGGACGTCGGCGAAACCCTCACCATCCCCACCGCGAACGGACTGAACGCGGTTCAGCGGTCGGTCGAGGTTGCTGTGAAGCCGTTGCGCAGCTGATCCGCCAGCCAGGGCAGGTTTGCGGCGAACGCATCGGCGGCGAACGGCCACGTGTGTCTGCCGTCGCGGGTGTCGATCGAGCAGCCGATGCCGTGCGCGGTGCCGAGGGTGCACAGCGTGGTCGCGGCCTGCAGGTAGGGATCTCTCGACGGGTCCGTGGAGGCGGGTACGACGAAACGGCCGGAGACGCCGATGTAGTGGCCGTGCCCCCTGATCACCGTGCTGGGATCGAAGCGCGCCCACGCCTCGGCGTCCCCGCCGTAGAGCCGCGCGATCGTCTGATCCGTGGTGCCGGCGTTCGGCCCGAGGTCACCGGCGATGTCGACGAAGGCGCCGAACACGCCGGGGTGCATGACCGTGAGGTCGACCGCGCAGGTGCCGCCGGAGGAGAACCCGACGACGCCCCAGTGCGCTGCCGGGACGTCGAAGCGCCGTGCGACATAGGGAACGACATCCTCGACGAGATGGTCGGCGGCGTTGCCGCGGGCGCCGTTGACGCACTCGGTGTCGTTGGCGAAGGTGCCGTTCGGGTCGGCGAACACGGTCACCGGTGCATACCCGCCGTGTGAGGCGGCGAAGCCGTCGAGGGTGTGGACGGCTCGCCCGGCGCGCACCCAGTCGGCCGGGGTGTTGAACTGGCCGCCGATCATCATGAGCGCAGGTAGCCGCACCGCCGGGGTTCGGGAGAACCACGCCGGCGGGAGGTAGACGTACTCCTCCCGGTGCTCGAAGCCGGACGCGTGGGCTCCGGTCGAGACGGGCACCACGGCTCCGTGCGACGGCGCGGTCGGTCGGTGTTGCATGCCGGCGATGGCGGCCGGATCGACCTGGTGCGGCAGCGGCCTGGAGGTCAGTTGGCCGAACGCGGTCTGGACGGTGGGGAAGTAGCCGATCCACGAATTGACGACCAGACCGACGCTGAGCAGGCACATCGACGCCGCGAAGACGTCGGCGTTGCGCGTGGCCCAGCCCGCGCCTCTCCAGCCGGCCAGTGTCATCCCCACCGCCGCCGCGCACGCCCCGGTCCACACCCACAGCCAGACCGGGGCCGGTTCGCTGGCGAGGCCGAGCACGTCGAGACACCACCGCACAGCCAGGGCGCCGGAGACACCGAGCGCGATCAGCACCGGAATCCACCGCCTGTTCCACGCCCGGCTGCGGCGCAGGACTGCGGCGGCGAGGAGCACCACCGCGGCGGCTTGCACCGCCAGGAGGATCCAGCCGTCCATCAGGGACATGCCGGCCTCCTCACGTCGCGTCCGCGGCTGCGCGCTCCTCCTGGAGGCGGTCCTTGCTGCGCAGCAGGCGCAGAAGCGTGACCAGAAGCAAGCCGCCGACGACGTTCCCGACGACGGTGTAGCCGAACCACCGGAGCCAGTCGAGGTAACCGAAGGGCGCGTCGCCCGTCGACAGTGCTCCGAAGATCAGCAGCGAATCGAGGATGGAGTGGAACATCTGCAGGCCGGCCAACAGGAAGGCTCCGACGACCGCGGCGGCGATCTTGCCGGTCATCGAGTCGGTGCCGTGCTGCATCCGCGTCATGAGGGTGATCACCATGCCGCCGAGGAGGGACAGCGCGACGGTTTCCGCGTTGAGCGGGGCAAGGGCGTAGTGGCTCGCGGATTCGACCGTCTGCTCGTGCAGTTGGGGGAAGGCGGTCATGATGAGCCACATCAGCACCCAGCCGCCTACGAGATTGGCGATCAGCGTGCCGCTCCACAGTTTGAGCAGTTGGCGGAAACTCGCGCGTTTGGCGGCCACCGTGGTGACCGGAACCAGGAAGCCCTCGGTGAACAGCTCGCTGCGGCCGAGCAACAGCGAGAGGAATCCGATCGAGAAGGCAAGGCCGGCAAGGAGTTTGTTCTGCGTGGCGGCCAGTACCGACAGGTAGGCCAGCACGCCGACCGCCACCTCGGTACCGCCGAAGAACCCCGTCACCAGCACTTCGCGCCACGTCCGGTGCAGACGTTGGGTGCCCTCGTCGACCATCCGGCCGAAGGCGGCCTCCAGCTCGTCCTCGATGGGACTGTCGGAGTCGCCGAGCTCGCGCTGACTCGTCTCGCTCATGTCGGCTCCTTTGTGCGGGCAATGGGTGAGGGCTGCGGATACCCATCGTGCTCCCGATCGAAAAGCGGTCCTCGACCCGGTCAGTCCTGCACGGCCTTGGCGATCGTGACGTACCTGGTCAGGGCGTTCCGATCGGCGTCGTCTGCACGTTCGAGCGCACGGACGGCGGCGAGGACGACCCGCACGACCGTCCAGGCGCGGGCGCGGTCCTCGTCGAGAGCGGCGGCGTCGACGAGGGTGTAGAAGCGGTGACGGACTCCGTCGCGGATGTTTCCGGTGAGTTCATCCCACCGGTGCCAGAGCATGGGAGCCAGCTCGTAGTGGGGATCGCCGTTGACCGGGTCCGGCGAGATCGCCAGCCAGGACGCGCGATCGGCGGCCAGCACATTGGCGTAGTGCAGATCGCCGTGCAGCAGCACCTCGGGCGCCGACGACGCCCCGGCCAGCTCGCGCCCCGAGGCGACCGCCTGCTCCACCAGCCGGCGCGGTATCGGCGCGCTGCGCGGCAACTCCTGCAGATCCAGTTGCCACCGATCGACTTGTGCTGTCAGCGAGCGTAATCGGGGTAGCGCGGGCGCGTGCAGATGTGCGAAGAGCCCGGCCACCACCTCGCACGCCTCGGTGTCCGGCAGTGTCGAGAGGTCGCGAAGGTGCAGCCGCTCCAGCAGCAGGGCGCGCCGGGGCGGGTCGGCGCTGAGCAGACGCACTGCCCCGTCACCACCCCAGCGACGCAGCGCGAGGTGCTCGTACTCGGAGTCGGCCTCTGGGAGGCTGACTTTCAGCACCGCCGGTATCTCGTCGGCGGTTCGCACCGGCACCACGAGCGCGTGGGGTCCGCGCCGCACCGGCCCGTCGGGCGCGAGCCGCCACCGCTCGAGGTGATCCCGCGCCGCAGCGTTGAGGTGTTCGGCCCGCTCGGTCGCCGAGAAATCCTCTGGCACAGGCTATTCGGAGGATGCGGCGTGTCTGGCCTGTTGTTCGGCGGCGTGGTCCTCGATGGCCTTTCCGATCGCGTGCGCGGCCTGCTCGACGAAGGTGCTACCACGTCCGGCGACCCAGTCGCAGGACGCGGCGGGACCGGCCAACTGACCGGTGAAGTGCGGCATCACATACTGTGCGAACAGCTCGTAGCTGCGCAGCTTCGCCGCGGGTCGGGCCCAGTCGTGGTCGAAGAGCAGGAACGCGCCGAAGCCCCCGTCGCTGGCCTCGACCAACTCCTCGATCTTGGCCACCGCGTCGTCGGGCGTACCGATCACCGCGAAACCGGACTCGCGGTTGTTCGCGATGATCTCGGCGGCGGTGTCGCCCTGCACGGGGCCGGCGGGCAGGATGTGGGAGAAGTAGCGGGAGAATTCCGCGATGCCGTACTCGACGTCGCGCTCGGCCTCCTCGCGGGTCTCCGCGAGGTGCATGGGCCCGACCAGTCGCCACTTCGACCGATCCGCGACATGCCCGTGCTCGAGTGCGACTTCCTCCCACGTGTTCCAATGCTGGGCAAGCAGATTCATGCCCTGGCGAGCGGTGGCCGCGATCGAGAGCATGCCGATCCCGTGCCTGCCGGCGCCGCGCGGGCCGGTGGGAGAGAAGGACGCTGCCACGGCGACGTCGAAACACGGGTCGCTGTAGGGCGTCAACTGCAGCCGCGCGTCGCGCAGGGTGAACCCGTCGGTCTGCATGCTGACCGTCTCGCCACGCAGAAGCCGCATGATCGCATCCAGGCACTCCTCCATCCGGGGTCGCTGCTCGTCGGCGGGAATGCCCAGCATGTGAGCATCCGACGTGAGCTGGCCCGGGCCGCAGCCGAGCATCACCCGGCCCCGGGTCAGGTGATCGAGCAGCACCATGCGGTCGGCCAGCAGCAGCGGGTTGTGGTACGGAAGCGAACTCACGCCGGTACCGAGCTTGATGTTCTTCGTCCGCTCCGCGGCCACGCCGATGAACACCTCGGGGGAGGCGATGATCTCGAACCCCGCGGAGTGGTGCTCGCCGACCCACGCCTCGTGGAAACCGAGGCGGTCCATCGCCACGATCAGGTCGAGGTCCCGCTCGAGGGCCAGCGTCGGGTTCTGCCCGACCGGATGAAAAGGTGCCATGAAATTCCCGAAGCGCATCCGCTCATTCTGGCCCCCGCCCGCGACGCTGATGCATCAAACGCCCACGACGGGGTATGTCGTGCGAGGGCGTTCGCCCGGACCACGTGCCGAGACCAGTTCGTCGAGGGGGGACATGTCTTCCGACACCACCGAAAGCAGCGCTGCGCCGTCGAAGCTGGCACGCAGGATCACCGGTCCGCTGCTGTTCCTCTTCATCCTCGGCGACGTGCTCGGCGCGGGAATCTATGCCCTGATGGGCGTGCTGTCCGGCAAAGTGGGCGGTGCGCTGTGGGCTCCGCTGGTCATGGCCCTGCTGATGGCGCTGCTCACCGCCGGGTCCTACGCCGAGCTGGTGACCAAGTACCCGCGCGCCGGCGGAGCGGCGGTGTTCGCCGAACGCACCTACGGCAAGCCAGTGATCTCCTTCCTCGTCGGGTTCAGCATGCTGGCCGCCGGCGTGACCAGCGCGGCAGGCCTCGGGCTGGCCTTCTCCGGCGATTACCTCGCGGCCTTCCTCGACACCCCCGCCACCCCGGCCGCACTCGTCTTCCTGCTGCTGGTGGCCTGCCTCAACGCGCGCGGTATCAGCGAGTCGCTCAAGACCAACGTCGTCATGACGGTGGTCGAGCTGTCCGGATTGCTCATCGTCATCGCCGTCGTGGCGGTCATGCTCGGCAGGGGCCACGGTGACATCGGGCGGGTGGTCGAGTTCCCCGCCGACACCAGTCCGGCCCTGGCGATTCTCAGCGGCGCGGTCATCGCCTACTACTCGTTCGTGGGCTTCGAGACCTCGGCCAACGTCATCGAAGAGGTCACCAACCCCCGCACGGTGTACCCGCGGGCGCTGTTCGGAGCGCTGATCACCGCCGGCGTCGTCTACGCCCTGGTGGGTATCGCCAGCTCGATCGCCCTGCCCGCCGACAAGCTCTCGCTGTCGTCGGGTCCGCTGCTCGACGTCGTCGCGGCCTCAGGCGTCGGGATCCCCGACTGGCTGTTCAGCCTGATCGCTCTGATCGCCGTCGCCAACGGCGCGCTGCTGACCATGATCATGTCCAGCCGATTGGCCTACGGCATGGCCGAGCAGGGTCTGCTGCCGGGCATACTGGCCCGCGTGCTGCCCCATCGGCGGACTCCGTGGGTCGCCATCGTGGCGACCACGGCCGTGGCGATGCTGCTCACGCTGACCGGTGAGCTCTCGACTCTCGCCGAAACAGTGGTGCTGTTACTGCTTTTCGTCTTCCTGTCGACGAACATCGCGGTGCTGGTGCTGCGCCGCGACCACGTCCCGCACGACCATTTCAGGGTCTGGACGGCCGTGCCCGTGCTCGGCATCGGTTCCTGCGTCGTGCTGTTGACGCAGCAGAGCGCCACGGTGTGGTTGTTCGGCGGCGCCCTGCTCGCAGTCGGCGCACTGCTCTACGCGTTGGCGCGCACGGTGAGCGGAAAGAAGCGTCAGGCAACGGCTTCCGAGGTGGCCGAGCCCAGCAGATCGCGGTAGATCTCCGGCCGTACCCAGTGCGCGTCGGGCAGGAAGGGGAATGTCGCGAAGTCGTGGATCAGTCCCTTGCGCAGCGTGAACGTCACGTTCGGAATGCCCTCGGCGACAACGCGATCCCGCAGGCGGAGCGTGTCCACGGTGAGCAGGTCGCGCGACGAGCTGAAGACGTAGGTGGGCGGCAGGCCGTCCAGCGACCCGAACAGCGGGCTGACCAGCGGATCGGTGGTCGACAGTCCGCCCGCCCATTTGACGCCGTCCTTGGTCAGGTTGGGGATGTCCAGGAGCGGGTCGTCGATCTCGGCGCTGCGGGGGTCGCTCATCGAGACGTCGAGCCACGGAGCGAGCAGCACGAGACTGCCCGGCGTGGTCTCGCGGCGACGGACCATCTCCTGAATCGCCGCGAGCGCCAGACCACCGCCCGCGGAGTCGCCGAGCACGCTGACGTTGTCCGCCCCGTGGTCGTCGATCGTGGTGGCGATGAAGTCCGCCATGCGGGGAACTTCGGTGGCGGCAGTGCCTTTCGGCGCCAGCGTGTAGATCGGGACGAGGAAGGTCGCGCCCGTGTCGCGGGCCATGCCGGCGTACGTCCACCAGTGGAAGACGCTCACCTGCCCGACGTAGGCGCCACCGTGTATCGCGACGACGACCTTGTCGGTCGCCTCCTTCCGCGGCTCGAGCGACCACACGGGCATGCCCTCGTACTCGGTGCGGTGCACCTTCAGGCCGCCCATCAGCCCGATCGGCGGGAGGCCGTCGGTGAAGACGGGGATGCGCAGACTGGTGAACGTCAGCAGGCCACCGAAGGGCTTGAGCGCCACCTGGAGGGCCTTGAGGCCGGCGGTCACCACGTCGGCCACCACCGAGGGAGTGCCGGTGTAGTCCTTCTCCCAGTCGGGGCCGGCCTGACTCGTCGCGGCATCGGTGGCCGGGCGGAAGGTCTTACCGGAGGTCGCCGGCAGCGTGGGCGCGGCGACCGATCCGCCGCGGTCCGTCTCCCGTCTCGATGCTGCGAACAGGGTCCACAGTGCCGGGTTCGCGGCCGGGGCTTCGGGCGGATCGCCTGCCTGCCTGCGCGGGGCGACGACGGTGTCGGCAACGTTCCGGACGGTGCGCGTGACCGTCTCGGCGGGCTTCTCGTCGCGGGGGGAGTGCTTCAGGGGCTTACGGCGCGCCGATTCCGCGGCCGGCGACGGCCCGTCGCCGTCGCCGGCTTCGGTCGATTCGATTGTCCGTGACGTCGTGGAGTCGGCCTTCTTCCTCGAATCATGGTGCCGGCGTTGCGCTTTCCGCCCTGGTGCGGTGCTCGAATGCTGAGATGACGCGTGGCCGGTGCCGGCCGATGCCGTTTCGTCACCCGTCGCCCACGCCGTTCCCGTCGCGCCGAGCGCGATCGCGCCGCCGATTCCCAGGGCGACCACAAGCCCGCCCACCCGGCCGACAGCGCGCCCGCCCACCGGCCCGACAGCCGTCCTGCGCCCAGTCGCCATGAGACCTCCCCGTCGAGGTGATTCCGCCCCGGAGTCGGCCACGCGAGGCCCCGCGGCCAGAGCTCACGGTAGCCGATCGGCTACCACTGGACAACCGGTCGTCGCGCGGCAGCGCAGCATTCCGCCGAGGATCAGGCCTCGTCCTCATCGGGGAGCGGCGCCTCGACGAGCAGCGACATGCCGTGATGGAAGGGCAGTTGCACGGCGAAGCTGTGCAGGTCGTCCACGGTGGCCACGGGCTCGCCGGTGAACATGTCCGACACCGCGCCACCGGGCGGCAGCTTCTCGGACCGGACGGTGCCGGCGACGTCCTCGTTGGCGAAGTTGAGCACCGTGAGCTGGAAGCGTCCCTCGCCGTCGAGTTCGTGAACCAGCACGAGCATGCCGCGGTGCGAGACCTCGGGGATGTCGACCTGCCTGCTGGTGGCGATGCCGTAGTGCGACCGGACCTTCAGGATCGCCTGAAGCTGACGCAGGAAGCTGGTGTCGTCGGCGAGCTGTTCCGGGATCGAACCGTAGAGACTTCTGCCCCTTGGCATTCCCGCCAGCGACTTGGTGGCCGACGGGTTGACTCCCATCAGGTCGTGGGCGGCTCGGTGAATCCAGCGGGTGTCGCCGCCGCGCAGCAGCTCGGACACCTGCGACCGCGGGAGGGTGAGCATCCCGCACAGGTCCCACCCCGACAGCGCGAAGACCCCCGGCTGCAGCGCGTTGAACATCGCGAGCAGCAGGTGCGCCCTCCTGATGTGGTCGATCTGCGCCGAGTCGGGCTCGATGTCGTCGAGGTCGGTGATGCCCAGCGTCGCGGCGATGACGGTGGCGGTCGTGCACGCGATCCCGTTGGTGGTGAACACGAGGTTGTAGGGAGCCGTGTCCCCGGTGAGCTTCTCGGAGAGGTCCGTGCGAATCGTCTCCCCGAGCGCCTCGCCGGTCACCTCCTCGCCCTTGTAGGTGTACACGTCGTCGCGGTGCCCGGTCGACCAGTGCACCAGCTCGTAGGTCAGCTCGTCGTGATTCTGCAGCGCGTGGACCAGCGAGGCGGGATCGACGCCGAGTTCGAGCGTGGTGCGCAGCGTCAGGCGCAGGAACTCGGTGTCGGCGGTGGCCAGCGCGTGCTGATAGGCGGGCCGGTTGATGAAGTCATAGGACAGGTCGGCCCCGGCTTCGCCGATCTCCCGGATGTCGTCGATGGTGAGATTGAGTTCCTGGAACGTGAAGCCGCCGACCTTGCGCACCATGCTGGCGATCAGATGGTTGGCGGCCTCGGACAGGGGATGGCCCTCCGACCAGGCGGTGCTGTCCTCGGCGGCGGTCTTCTCCGCACCGAGGAATCCGTTCGCATCGAGCCGCAGGCCGCCGGTGCCCAGATCGGTCAGCGAGTGCAGCGCGTCGCCGATGACCAGCCGCATGCCCGCGAAGGACGGATCCAGCCAGTTGATCGAGGGCTGCCCGTCTTTGAAATAGTGCAGGTAGACCCACCGCCGTTCGACGCCGTCGGTGCCGATCACCGGGCGCGTGACGCTCCAGTTCGTCTCCTTGACGCCTTCGGCGTAGAAGATCACGCGCTGCAGCCGCCCGATGATGTAGCCGGCCTTGTCGAGCCACTCCTCGGTAGCTGCGTCGATGTTCACCGAATCGGCTCCGGGCGGGACGGCGGGCAGGTGCTCCCAGTCGCGCGGGTCGACCTCCACCATGTGGTAGATGCCGGGATAGTCGGCGTACTTCATCTCAGCCAGCCGGAAGTCGGCGCCCTTCCCCGTGTGGCCCGGCACGATGTCGTCGATGATGGTGCCGCCGTACCAGTTCGCGGTGCCGCACATCGTGCGGAACTCGTCCTCGGTGCCGAACGCCGGATCGATCTGGGTGCTGATGCGGTCGAAGTGCCCGTCGACGCTGGGCGTGTGTTCCCAGCCTGAGATGCCGCCGGCGCGCTTGACCGGTCCGGTGTGGATGCCCTCGATCCCGATCTCGGCGAACGCCTTCCACATCTCCTCGTCGGCCATGGCCTTCAGGAAGGACTCGTTGGGCCGGGTGATCAGCGACAGGGGATAGGCGGTGAACCACACCGACGCCGTCTCCACCGCACCGCGCGGGCTCGGCGTGGCGTAGGGGTTCTGCCACATGGAGCCCTGGCCGGAGAACTGCCTGCTGATCTGGTTGGCGTCGGCGAGCATCGACTGGCTCAGCAGCCACGACACGTAGGCCGGGTTGTCCCCGGAGGCGGCGCCGTCGCGGGCGATCGAGTGACGGGTGAACGGGTTGCGCACCCGGGGACGGAACCGCAGCGAGCGCGGACGCGCAGGGTGCAGATGTTCGTCGAAGGTGATCTCCGTCGGCTCGTTGCCCTGGTCCACGAGCTGATCGTCGGACTCCGACCCTGCCGCTTGAGACATGCACTTCCTTCGCCGATGGTGGATCCCAGTGTTCCCGTCGCAGTATTGCCAGTCGAGCGCGAAATCGAAACCGCAGCATCATCACAGCCGCATGAACGCCGATGACGTTTGCGAGAAGCACCGCGAACACGTTTGCGCCCGTCGGCGGAGTGGAATAATGCGTCAATGCCGGATCCTGTTCGCACATCCGCTTCCGAGGCGGATGGGATCGTTGCGTCACCCGGCGAACTGCGCGCCGGCGGCTTCCGGTTCTGGTTCCTGGGTCAGCGATGGGAGTGGTCCGACGAGGTCGCCCGGATGCACGGCTACGAGCCCGGCACCGTGACCCCGACCACCGAACTGCTGTTGTCCCACAAGCATCCCGACGACCGCAGGCACGTGCAGGAGCTGCTCGACCATGCCCTGCACCAGGGAGGGTCCTTCTCCAGCAGGCACCGCTTCATCGACACGCAGAACCGCGAACACACCGTGATCGTGCTCGCCGACCGGATGTACGACGAGAACGGCGCCGTCGTGGGCACCGAAGGCTATTACGTCGATTTGACCGACACGCTCGACCAGGCGCGCCGGACCGCGCTCGACGAGTCACTGCCCGATCTGTTCGACGCCCGGGCGGCGATCGAGCAGGCGAAGGGCGCGTTGATGCTCGTGTACCGGGTCGACGCCGATCAAGCGTTCAAGCTGCTGCTCTGGCGTTCACAGCAGACCAACACCAAGTTGCGCGCGCTCGCGGCGCAACTCGTCTCCGAATTGACCACCGTGGAGTACAACACCGAAGCGCTGCGCCGGCGATTCGACCATCTGCTGTTGACGGTCCATACGCGCGTCGGCGCCGCGACCGCGGGAGAAGCCCGGTGAGAGCCGGGTGTCGAAGGACGGGTGGCGCGGGCGCGTGGGTCTCTTGGACGTAGAACAGGACATCGCCGACGGCGCGGTCGTCGTGTGCGTGCGCGGCGAAGTCGACTCGGGAACAGTGCAATCGCTCACCGCGGCGCTCGACGGCGCCTTCACTGCTGCCGTCGATGCACCGTCGCGCGTCCTGATCGTGGATCTCGGTGGGGTGACCTATTTCGGCAGCGCGGGCTTGAACGCCGTCGTCGGCTGCTTCGAGCGCGGCGTCGCCGACGGCGTGGAGGTGCGGGTGGTGGCCGACAACGCGGAGGTGCTGCGACCCATCGAGGTCACCAAACTCGACAGCGTGCTGCGTCCGTTCAAATCCATCGTCGACGCGCTCGCTCCCCGGGACGCCCGGTGACCGGCGAGGGCTCTCAAGACGCCTCGGCCGCCGCGCTTTTCGCCGCGGGTGGCGAGGTGGGCCGCGACCATGCCCGCGTGGACTGGGCGGCCACGCCGCTCGGACCGCCGGAAGACTGGCCGCAGAGCCTGCAGACCGCGGTGAGCATCCTGCTGTCGTCGCGTTTCTCGATGTGGTTGGCGTGGGGACCCGAGCTGACGTTCTTCTGCAACGAGGCCTACCGCCGCGACACCCTGGCGAGCAAATACCCGTGGGCCCTGGGCCGCCCCGCGCGGGAGGTCTGGGCCGAGATCTGGGACGACATCCGGTCGCGCATCGACCACGTGATGACCACCGGGGAGGCAACCTGGGACACGTCTCTACTGCTGTTCGTCGAACGCTCGGGCTATCCGGAGGAGTCGTACCACACGTTCTCCTACAGCCCGCTGCGCGACGATGACGGCGACATCGTCGGCTTGCTGTGTGTGGTCAGCGAGGAGACCTCGCGGGTGATCGGTGAACGCCGGATGGCGACGCTGCGCGACCTCGGTTCGGACCCCAGCGTGGTGCGCACCGAAGCCGAGATCCTCGCGTTCGCCGATCTGCAGCTCTCGCACAACCTGCGTGATCTGCCCTTCACGCTGACCTACCTCTTCGACGACGACGGTTCCGCGCGGCTGGCCGGAAGGAGCGGGATCGCCGCGGACCACCCTGTCGCGGTGCCCACGCTGACCCCCGGCGGCGGGATCTGGCCGGTGGCGGAACCGGCCGCCGGTGAGGTCGTCGTCGTCGAGCTGTCCGGCGAGGAGTATCCGCGGCTGCCGACCGGCGACTGGCGCGACCCGCCCACCCACGCGCTCGTCGCGCCGCTGCTGCAGCAGGGCGCAGCGCCCGTCGGTTTCCTCGTGGCGGGGCTGAACCGCTACCGGCCGTTCGACGGGATGTACCGCAGCTTCGTGACCCTGGTGGCAGGGCACATCGCCGCGGGCATCGGGCTGGCCCGCAGCTACCGCACCCAGCAGCGTCGGGCCGAGGAGCTCGCCGAGCTGGACCGCGCGAAGACGACCTTCTTCTCCAACATCAGCCACGAGTTCCGCACGCCCCTGACGTTGATCCTGGACCCGGTGTCCGAGTTGCGCCGAACCGAGACGCTCGACGACGCGACGCGCCGGGAGCTCGACGTCGTGTGGCGCAACGGACTGCGGCTGACGAAGCTGGTCAACACGCTGCTGGACTTCTCCCGCATCGAGGCGGGACGCACCCAGGCCAACTACGCGCCGGTCGACATCGGCACCGTGACCGGCGAGCTCGCCAGCGTGTTCCGGTCCGCGGTGGAACGGGCCGGGTTGACCCTGACCGTGGACTGCGAGCCGATTCCTGACCCGGTCTACCTCGACCACGACATGTGGGAGAAGGTGGTCTTCAACCTTCTGTCCAACGCGCTGAAGTTCACGTTCGAGGGCACCATCTCCGTGCAGGCCCGCAGCGAAGGTTCCGAAGCGGTGATCGTGATCGCCGACACCGGCATCGGCGTGCCCACCGAAGAGATCCCGCGGCTGTTCGAACGGTTCCATCGCATCGAGAACGTCCAGGCCCGGTCCTACGAGGGCAGCGGCATCGGTCTGGCGTTGGTGAAGGAACTCGTCGAGTTGCACGGCGGCACGATCGTCGCCGACAGCGCAGCGGGCGTTGGCACGACCTTCACCATCAGGCTGCCGTTCGGCGCCGCGCATCTGCCGCCGGAGGGGCTCGCGCCGACGCCCGCACGCCGGCCGGCCCCCGGCGCTGCCGACGCCTACGTCGAGGAAGCTCTGCGGTGGATCCCCGACGGTGACGCTCCGGCTGCCGACATACCGGCCGTCACACCGTCAGCCGACGTCTCGGAGGCTTCGCGCAGGGGCGCCGCGGTACGGGTGCTCGTCGCCGACGACAACGCCGACATGCGCGACTACCTGACCCGGCTGCTGCGCTCCGACGGATATGCGGTCGAGGCCGTCACAGACGGTCAGCAGGCGCTCGACGCCATCCGCGCCAGCACACCCGACATGGTCATCAGCGATGTCATGATGCCCAGGCTCGACGGGCTGGGTCTGGTCGCCGCTCTGCGCGCCGACCGCCGGACCGCGTCGGTTCCCGTGCTCCTGTTGTCGGCCCGTGCCGGGCAGGAGGCGTCGATCAGCGGCCTGCAGGCCGGCGCGGACGACTACCTGGTCAAGCCTTTCGCCGCCGCCGAACTCCTGGCGCGCGTGCGGGCCAACGTCGAGCTCGCGCGCCTGCGTGACCACCACGCGCGGTGGCGCACCGCGCTGGTCGACTCCCTGCAGGAGGCGTTCTTCGTCTGCGACGAGCAGGGCGCGGTCATCGAGATCAACGCCGCGTTCGCCGAGATCCTCGGCTACGGGGCGGCCGGCCTGCCGTACGCGCCGGAATATCCGTGGTGGCCGTCGGCCGACATCGACCCGGAGGCGCACCGGCAGGTGCAGGACGCGTTCGGTGACCTGGTGGAGCAGCCGCACGGCACCATCGCCGCCGTGCCGGTGACGCACCGCGACGGGCATCGGCTGTGGGTGACGGCGACGTTCACCCATGCCGAGGAACCGGACGACGGTCGGCGAGTCATCGTCGGCACGATGCGCGACGTCACCGCCGAGCACTACCTCGTGCAGCGGGAGACTGCGCTGGCTTCGCTGAACGAGAAGCTCTCGCAGGCGGACACACTCGACGACGCGGTGCTCGCCGCCGCCGAGGAACTGCGGACGGTGTGGAGCGCGCGCCGCGTCGTGGCGGTCACGCTGCCCCCCGACACCGACACCGACACCGATGCCGACTCCGGGACACCGCCGACCGCGTCCCAGTTCATGTGTGTCGGCGAACCCGCCAGCTGGGACTCGCTGCCCCAGCGCACGCGCCAGGCGATCATCGCGTTGCGCGACGACGACCTGCTGGCACCCGAGATCTCCGAACCCGGCGTCGCCGGGATCGCGCTGCAGCATCCGCGAGGCGTGCTGGTGATGTACATCGAGCTGTTCGAGCACCGGCGGTTCACGTCGGACGACCACACGCTGCTCACCGTGCTCGCGGGCCGGCTCGGTCAGGGCCTGCAGCGCGTGCACCAGATCGACCAGCAGCGCGAGACGGCGCTGGCGCTGCAGCACGCGATCCTGGGCCCGACGCTCTCGAGCGGGTTCGCGATGCGCTATCAGCCGGCCAGCCGTCCCCTACAGGTCGGCGGCGACTGGTACGACGTCGTCGACCTCGAGGACGGCCGCATCGGGCTGATCGTCGGCGACTGCGTCGGCCACGGCCTGGCCGCCGCCACCGTCATGGGCCAGCTGCGCAGCGCCTGCCGGGCCCTGCTGCTCGAGCACCCCGGTCCCGCCGCCGCGCTGTCGGCGCTCGACCGGTTCGCCGCACGGCTGCCGGGGGCGCGGTGCACCACGGCGTTCTGTGCGGTGCTCGACCCGGAGACCGGCGAACTGGTGTATTCGTGCGCCGGGCACCCGCCGCCCATCCTGGTGCTCTCGGACCGCTCGACGCGGCTGCTGGACCAGGCCCGCGCCACCCCGCTCGGGTTGAGGTTCACGCCGCGCCGGCCCGAGGCGCGCGAGGTGATGCCGCCGCGGGCCACGTTGCTCCTCTACACCGACGGACTGGTGGAGCGACGTCGCGAATCCATCGACGACGGCATCGCCCGGGCCACCGACGTCGTCCAGGACAACCGGGCGACCGCTCTCGACGAGCTGGCGAACGTGATCATGGCTCGCCTGGCGCCGGCGGACGGCTACCACGATGACGTCGCACTGCTGCTCTACCGTCAGCCTGCGCCGCTTGATCTGCAGATCCCGGCCGATGTCGGCGAGCTCGCCGGAAGCCGCACCGGCCTGCGGAGTTGGCTCTCGCGGGCCGGGGTGAACCCTGAACAGTCCCTGGACGTGTTGATCGCCGCGGGGGAAGCGCTGGCCAACGCTATCGAACACGGTCATCGCGACCGCCGGGACGGTACGGTGCGGTTGCGCGCGGTCGCGTTGCCCGACCGGGTGCATCTCACCGTGGCGGACTCCGGGCAGTGGAAGATGCCGGCCGCGGTGCCCTCGGTCCACCGGGGGCGGGGAATCGCGCTCATGCGGGCGCTGATGCACGATGTCACCATCCATTCGCAGACCACCGGTACCACGGTTCACATGCACACGAGGATCACTTGATGATGGCCACGCCGCTGCGCCTGAGCACCGACCGTCGCGACGACGGCACCGTGGTGCTGCGGGCCGTCGGCGAATTGGACCTGAGCAACATCGAGATCTTCTCCGAGGCGCTCTCCGGTGCCGTCGACGAGGGCGCCGAGCGCAACCCGGTGCGGGTGGACCTCAGCGCCGTCGACTATCTCGACAGCGGGGCGATCAACGTGCTGTTCAACCACGCGACCGCCATCGACCTCGTCGTCAACCCGATCCTGTTGCCCGTCCTGAAGATCAGCGGTCTCACCGACGTGATCGCCGTGGAGCCGGCGCCCGGGGCCTGATCACTCGCCGCGGTCGCGGCGTGCGCGGGCGCGGCGTTTGCCTTCGTGCATCGCCGCGACCCGGGCGACCGGGATGGTCCGCCCGTGTGCGATCAGCTCGTCGGGCAGGCGCTGCGGGTCCGGCATCGCTTCAGCCCAGGGGTCTCGGCCTGCGAGTGCGTCCACCGCGGTGTGCACGGTGAAATCTGACGGGGAAACCCGATCGAGGTCGGACCAGTCCAGCGGAAAGGACACCGGCGTACCGGGGCGCAGCCGCGGGCTGTAGGCGGCGGCCACGGTCGCACCGCCGGCGCGGGTGGCGTCGACGAAGACCTTGCCCTCACGGTCGGAGACGATGAACGCCGTCGTCGCGATGGACGGGTCGAGCGCCGCCGCCCGGGCGGCGAGCGCGCGGGTGGCCGCCGCCACGTCGTCGACCGGCGCACTGCCGTCGATCGGGACGAACACGTGCAGGCCCCGCGACCCGCTGGTCTTGACCGCACCCGCGAGGCCGGAGTCGGCCAGTGCCTGCCGGACCAGACGCGCGACGGCCACGACGGCGGCGAAGTCGTCGCCGGTGGGCGGGTCCAGGTCGAGGATCAGATGGGTGGGGCGGTAGACGTCACCGGCCAGTCCCAGCGCCGGGTGATACTCGACGGCGCGCTGGTTGGCCAGCCACAGCAAGGTGCGGCGGTCGTTGCACAGCGCGTAGTGGATCTCGCGGTGGGACGCCTCCGCCCAGATCGACACGGTGCGGACCCAGTCGGGGGTGTAGGTGGGAACGTTCTTCTGCATGAACGGCGCACGGCCCCGCAGCACGCGCAGCACCGTGAGCGGCCGGTCCCTCAGCACGGGAAGAATTCGATCGGCAACGGCGTCGAGGTAGTCCACGAGGTCGCGCTTGGTCGCCCCGGACTCCGGGCTCAGCGGCTGGTCGAGGTTGGTCAGATCCACCCCGGCCCGCTGCTCTGCGACGCTCATCGGCCCAGCGTACGGGCATGGGGCGGACGATCACCTGCTCGCGGCGGCCGGCATGGTGGCATAGTCGCGACAACCGGCCGGCGGCCGAACGATGACATCGATCCATCGTCGCCGAGAGGAGGCTCGCAACCTGTTAAATTTCTGGCAATCCGCACCGCTCGTCCGCGTTGACAGCAGATGCTTTGACAAGCTAGTTGTAGGGGCGCGCGGCGCATGCCACGCGTACGGCTTCGGTGTGGGCCGATTCAGGCCTGATCGGGGGCAAGGGTAGGTGTCAGATGTGACGGAGGCTCCGCGCCGACGGCCGGGGAGCCCGCCGGTCGCCGAGCGGTCCCGGATCGCCAAGGTCATCCGCACGCTCGCGCCGCTCATCGTGCTCGGCTGGATCCTGCTCACGGTCGTGTCCAACACCGCGATCCCGCCCCTGGAGAAGGTCGGCCAGGATCACACCGTCGGCCTCTCCGCCAAGGACGGGCCGGCGCTGATCTCGATGAAGCGAATCGGCACCAACTTCGGTGAATTCGATTCCGACAGCAGCGCGATGATCGTGCTCGAGGGCGATCAGCCGCTTGGCGACCAGGCGCACCGGTACTACGCCGACCTGGTGAACAAGCTCGAGGCCGACACCGCCCACGTCGAGCACGTCGCGGATTTCTGGGGCGACCCGCTGACGGCGTCGGGCGCACAGAGCGCCGACGGGAAAGCCGCCTACGTGCAGGTGTATCTGCGCGGAAACCAGGGCGAGTCGAAAGCCAACGAATCGGTCGCCTCGCTACGCAACATCGTCGACACGACCCCCGCTCCGCCCGGCGTCAAGGCCTACGTCACCGGACCGGCGCCGCTGATCGCCGACCAGGCACATGCCGGCGACAAGAGCATCTTCAAGGTCACCCTGATCACCATCGGTGTGATCGCGCTGATGCTGCTTCTCGTCTACCGGTCCATCGTCACGACGGTCCTGATCCTGGTGATGGTGTTCATCGAGCTCGGCGCGGCCCGCGGCATCGTCGCGTTCCTGGCCACCAACGAGATCATCGGCCTGTCCACCTTCGCGGTGAACCTGTTGACCCTGATGGTCATCGCCGCGGGCACCGACTACGCCATCTTCGCCGTCGGCCGCTACCAGGAGTCCCGCGGCGCCGCCGAGGACCGCGAATCGTCGTTCTTCACGATGTTCCACGGCACCGCCCATGTGGTGCTCGGATCCGGCCTGACGATCGCCGGAGCGATGTTGTGCCTGAGTTTCACGCGTCTGCCGTACTTCCAGACGCTCGGCGTGCCGTGCGCGGTCGGCACATTCGTCGCCGTGGTCGCGGCGCTGACCCTCGGGCCCGCGGTGATCGCGCTGGGCAGTCGGTTCGGGCTCTTCGAGCCCAAACGCGCGATCCGCTCCCGCGGCTGGCGGCGCATCGGCACCACGGTGGTTCGCTGGCCCGGCCCGGTGCTGGCCGCAACGCTCGCGCTGGCGCTGGTCGGCCTCGTCACGCTGCCCGGTTACAGGACCAACTACGACGCCAGGGTCTACCTGCCGAACGACATCCCCGCCAACGTCGGGTACGCCGCCGCGGACCGCCACTTCGGCACCGCGCGGATGAACCCCGAACTGCTGATGGTCGAAAGCGATCACGATCTTCGCAACCCGGCGGACTTCCTCGTCATCGACAAGATCGCCAAGGCCCTGTTCCGGGTGCCCGGGGTCGCGCGCGTCCAGACGATCACCAGACCGGACGGAAAGCCGATCAAGCACAGCACCATCCCGTTCCAGATGAGCATGCAGGGCACGCTCACCCAGCTGAACGAGAAGTACCAGCAGGACCGGATGGCCGACATGCTCACCCAGGCCAACGAGATGCAGAAGACCATCGACACGATGGAGAAGATGTCGAGCATCACCCAGCAGATGGCCGACACCACGCACTCGATGGTCACCAAGACCAAGAACATGGCCATCGACATCGCCGACGTGCGCGACAACATCGCCACCTTCGACGACTTCCTCCGGCCGATCCGCAGCTACTTCTACTGGGAACCGCACTGCTACAACATCCCGGCCTGCTGGGCGATCCGCTCGGTGTTCGACACCCTCGACGGCATCAACACGATGACCGACGACATCCACGCGATCATCCCCGACCTCGAGCGCCTCGACACCCTGATGCCGCAGATGGTCAGGCTGCTGCCGACGCAGATCGAGTCGATGCGGACGATGAAGTCGATGATGCTGACGATGTATCAGACCCAGAAGGGCATGCAGGACCAGATGGCGGCCCAGCAGGAGAACTCGCACGCCATGGGTGAGGCGTTCGACGACTCCCGCAACGACGACTCCTTCTACCTGCCGCCGGAGGTGTTCGCGAACAAGGACTTCCAACGCGGCATCAAGCAGTTCCTCTCCCCGGACGGCAAGTCCGTGCGGTTCATCATCAGCCACGAGGGAGACCCAGCGACGCCCGAGGGCATCTCGCGCGTGATGCCGATCAAGAACGCCGCCAAAGAGGCGATCAAGGGCACGCCGCTCGAGGGATCCACCATCTATCTCGCCGGCACCGCCGCCACCTACAAGGACATGAAGGACGGGTCGCACTACGACTTGCTGATCGCCGTCATCGCCGCGGCCACCCTGGTCTTCGTCATCATGCTGATCATCACCCGCAGCGTCGTGGCCGCCGCGGTGATCGTCGGTACCGTGCTGCTGTCACTCGGCGCGTCGTTCGGTCTCGCGGTACTGCTGTGGCAGCACGTCTTCGGGTTGGAACTGCACTGGATGGTGCTGCCGATGTCGATCATCCTGTTGCTCGCGGTGGGGTCCGACTACAACCTGCTGCTGGTCTCCCGGTTCAAAGAGGAGCTGCCGGGTGGCCTGAAGACGGGGATCATCCGCGCGATGGCGGGGACGGGGTCGGTGGTGACGTCCGCGGGCCTGGTGTTCGCGTTCACGATGGCCTCGTTCGCGTTCAGCGACCTGAAGGTGATGGCCCAGGTGGGCACGACGATCGCGCTGGGCCTGCTGTTCGACACCCTGGTGGTGCGGTCGTTCATGACGCCCGCGGTGGCCTCCCTGCTCGGACGCTGGTTCTGGTGGCCGCAGCGGTACCGCAGCCAGGCGTCGCAGCGACGGCTTCGGGAGATCCGCCAGGACCCCGAAGTCGCAGCTAACCGCTGAGGCTGCGCGCCAGCTCGCCGATGCGGGTGGTGTCGAGCTTGGCCAGCAGGTCGCCCGGATCCTCGAAGACGTCCGACGCGCCGGCCTCGCGCAGTTCACCGCGAGAGACCCCACCGCTGAGCACCCCGATAGACGGGACGTGCGCGCGACCGGCGGCCTCGCAGTCCCAGACCGCGTCACCCACGAAGACGGCCTCGTCCGCGCTCACCCCCGCCCGGTCCAGAGCCACCTGCACGATGTCGGGCTTGGGTTTTGCCGTGTCCACATCCTGAGAGGACGTCACCTCCGACACCACCGCGTCGCAGTCGAGCACCTCGCGCAGCATCGTCAGTTCGTCCTCGGGCGCCGAGGTCGCGAGCACCACCTGCAGACCGAGGTCGGCTACTCGCCGCAGCAGGTCGCGCGCACCGGGCAGTACGGCGAGCAGGTGTGCGCTCTCCTTGTAGAACGCGCTGTGCCGGTCCTTGAGCCGGTCGAGCACGTCCTGACCGGTGTCGCCGGCGAGGGTGCGCATGAGCGTCGTGCCGTCCATGCCGATGCAGCGGTGGATGCGCCATCCGTCGACGCGCAACCCCTCGGCGTCGAAGGCGCGAAGCCACGCGTAGACGTGCAGATAGTTGGAATCGATCAGCGTGCCGTCCACATCGAACAGCACAGCGGGCCGCGCGGATGCCATGGAATGTCCTCTCGCTGCTGGGAAACCGAAAGCACCGCCCCGGCGAATCGTCCGGGGCGGTGCTCATCGGTGAGGGTCAGGGAACCGAGACGCAGCCGACGCCCGGGACGCAGCCGCCGCCACCGCCGGGGCCGCCGCCACCGCTTGGGCCGCCGGGAATGGAGCCGCCGCCACCGCCGGGGCCGCCGCTGCCGGTCGGGCCGCCGGGGATCGCGCCGCCGCCACCGCCGGGGCCGCCGCTGCCGGTCGGGCCGCCGGGGATCGCGCCGCCGCCGCCGTTGGCATCGCCGCCGCCGGTGGCGCCGCCGGGAGCGGTACCGCCCCCGCCGGGTGCGTTCGTGTCGCCCGGCGCGGGGGCGGGCGAGACCGCCGGCGCCCCAGACGTGGGCGTCGGCGTGACGCTGCTCGAGCTGGTCGTGCTCGTCGTCGTCGACGTGCTGGTGGAATCGCCGCCGTCACTTCCGCCGCATCCGACGGCGAACACGAGCAAGGCGGCGCCGCCGAACACGGCGAACGCTGTCCTCGGTTGGGATTTCATGTAGTCACCTGACTGTCGAGTTGTCCTCCGCAGGTACCCGAGCAACCGAGCGGCGAAACAGTCACGGCGATGAGTGGGGCTCGTCGTTGGCCGAATCGTTGCCGACCGTCTCGTCCGACACCTGCGGGTACGCTTCGACACCATGACCGCAGAGGCGATCAGGGTGACGCGATGAGCGGCGGCCTGTTCGCCCTCCTCGATGACGTCGCAGCACTGGCGCGGCTGGCCGCGGCGTCGGTGGACGACGTCGGCGCGGCCGCGGGGAAGGCCACCGCGAAGGCGGCCGGGGTGGTCATCGACGACACCGCGGTCACACCGCAGTACGTCCACGGCATCACCGCCGAGCGGGAGCTGCCGATCATCAAGCGCATCGCGATCGGCTCGCTGCGCAACAAGATCATCTTCATCCTCCCTGTCGCCCTGCTCCTCAGTCAGTTCGCGCCGTGGCTGCTCACCCCGATCCTGATGCTGGGCGCGACCTATCTCTGCTACGAGGGTGCGGAGAAGGTGTTGAGCATGGTCTTCCACCGCCGTGGGCACGCTTCACCCGGCGCCGGTGGTCCCGTCGTCGGTGCGGACGCCGAGAAAAAGGTGGTGACCGGCGCCATCCGTACCGATTTCATCCTGTCGGCCGAGATCATGGTGATTGCGCTCAACGAAGTCGCGGACCAGTCCTTTCTGCCGCGGCTGATCATTCTCGTGGTCGTGGCGCTGGTGATCACCGCCGCGGTGTACGGGGTCGTCGCCGGCATCGTCAAGATGGACGACATCGGATTGAGCCTGGCGCAACGGTCTTCGGCATTCGTCGCCAAGATCGGCCGCGGGCTGGTGGCGGCCATGCCCAAGCTGTTGAGCGCGCTGTCGGCCATCGGCACGGTCGCGATGTTGTGGGTCGGCGGTCACATCCTGCTCGTCGGTGTCGACGAACTGGGCTGGCATGCGCCTTACGGTCTGGTGCATCACCTGGAGCACTACGGGCACGACGTCGCGGGCGTCGGCGCGGCGTTGGCGTGGTTGATCAACACGGCGGCCTCGGCGGTGGTCGGACTCCTCGTCGGCGTCGTCGTCGTCGGTGTGACGCACGTGCTGGCGTTCGGCCACAAAGCCGACCACGCCGAGAGCTGAGCGCCCTATGTCAAGCGGCCTCCGCTTCGAGGGTGTTGAGCCTGCCGTGGAGTTCGGGGTTGTAGGCGGTGTGGTCGTGCCGGCAGCGCCATAGGATCCTGGTCCAGGCTTGGGCCAGGATGCGTGCGGCGTGTGGATGGCGGCAGCCGCGTTGTCGGGCTCGGTAGTAGGTGTCGTGGGCCCAGGTGTTGGCGCGGGGGGTGTCTTGGGCTCAGTCGATGAGCGCAGCGCGTAGTTGTTTGTTGCAGCCTCGGCGGTAGGTGACGTTGCAGTGCTTGCCTGATTGGCGGGTTGATGGGGCGACTCCGGCTGCGGCAGCCAGGGATTGGGCGTCAGGGAAGCGGGCTCGGCAGTCACCGATCTCGGCGAGGAGGGTGGCTGCGCGCACGACTCCAGATCGTGGCAGGGACTGCATAATCGGGCCGTCGGGGTGAGCCAGTAGGGCTTCTTTGATCCGGGTTTCCAGTTCGGATTGTCGTTGGCGAATGCTGGTGAGTAGGTCGACCAAGCTCAGGACGATCAGCTCGCCGGCCTCAGAAGTGGCACCGCTGAGATGGCCGGTAGCGGCCTGGTGCAGATGAGTGAAGAGTTCCTCGGCAGTGGCGCGACCGCAATAACCGTTGGCATGAAGCCAGTGCGCCAGCCGGGTCGGCGACAACCAGGCGGCTTTGGCTTCACAGGGGAACCGCCGTAGAAAGGCCAGGCTGATCGGTATGTCGAGCTGGTGAAACAAGCCGATGGCGCCAGGGAAATGGTGCTGCAGTGTCGCCAGCAGCTGGTTATGCACCGCAATTCGATGTCCGACGAGGTCCTGGCGTGCACGGACCAAGCCCCGAAGCGCCACCGTCGCGTCGCTGTCCGGACGCACGACCGCCCACCGGTAGGGATCGGTGCGCAAAGCATCGGCCAGCACGAAGGCGTCGAACCGGTCATCCTTGTTGCCTGCCGACCCATACCGCGCGCGTAGCGATTTCACTTGCCGCGCCGAGATCACCACGACTTCCAACCCGTCGCGGATCAGGTGCTCGACGACCGGCCCATCGCCACGCTCGATCCCGACACGCTCCACGCCGTGGCGGTGTAGCAATGTCGTCACCTTGGCCAAGCCGGGCTTGCTGTGCGCGACGGTGATTTCCTCAGCCCGTCGCCCGGCAGCATCGACGATGCATAACGCGTGGTGCTGCCAGGACCAGTCGATCCCGGCGTAAGTGGGCGTAACCTCCATCAGTAGTGCTCCTTCCGTCTGCCCACGGATTAAGCACTCCGGTCCGGGACGTGACGGTCGGTCGCTCACTGAGGCGCTCCGGGCGGTCGCACAACCGCCGTGGCGCATAGCCCTATGGCCGATCTGCACGTCCCGGGCCGCCAGGCCCCGCAACTCTCAGCGAGGTCATCCCATACGAGGCGACTCGGTCACTCCGGCAGTGACCCGACGAGCCCGGGGTGCATGACAAGACATACGCCTGTCCACCACCAATGGTCCACCAGTGAGCGTCACTGCGGAAACGGCGCGAACCGCACATCGAAGCCCGCCTTGCGGCGTGCGAGCTGATCCTGCCGCTCGGCCGCGGTGACGTACTGCGACTGTGGCGGTAGCACGCTGCCCAAATGGTCGAGCGCCACCACCTGTGCACTCACCGTCGGCAGGTCGGCGGATGCGGGGTCCACATCCTGGAAGCGGATCGAGATCGTGCCCTGGTTGAGGCCGCCGGTCGAAACCCAGTTGCGCACACCGGGATCCGTGGGGGTGATGACGATCGTGTAGGTGCCGTCCGGGTTCGCCACCGCCTGTGCGTTGTTCAGGCTGGTCTGCTGGTCCCAGTAGTCGTCCGTGATCGTCCAGAGGTTGGTGACGGGGACGACGAAATACCCGGCGCTGCCGGGGTCGACGGTGACGACGAGCGCTTTGGTGTCGGCGAGCTGGAAATAGCCCGCGCTCTGCAGCTGGGTCGCCAGGAACTCGGCGTTGCGGGAGGGTTCGGGGAGTTCGTTGGGGGCGACGATTTCGCCGGTCTGCGGATCGGTGGTGGCGACCTTGATGTACTTCGCCTCCCTCGACAGGCCCAGCGCCATCACCAGGGCGGTGACCGTGCCGCGCAGAATCGGCGGCGGATCCGGGATCGCCGGGACCAGCGACACCAGCGTGGTCAGCAGTCTGCTGTTGGTGACCGCCGGGCCGATCAGGGGGATCGCGAACCCGCCGAGCTGACTGAACAGGCTGTCGCGCGGCCCGGACACCCGCTCGATCGCCAATTCCATCGGCGGCTGGGAGTTCCAGTCGGACAACGTGTTTCGCACGGCGATCAAGGTCGAGTCGGAGGTCAGCTGGAGGTGGTTCACCTGACCCGGCGCAGCCGGGTCGCCGCTGACGGTGATCGTGAACGAGCCGTCGCTTCCGATCTGGAGATCACCCGCGCTGAGCACCGCCGCGGTCGTCCCGGACAGGCCGGTGAGCACGCTGAAGGTGGTGTCGGCGGGCATCTCGCCGGTGAAGCGGCCCGTGATGACGTACGTCGACGTCTTGTTGACGCCCATGAAGCGGTAGACGGTGTCCGGATTGTCGTAGAGGATCCGGGAACCGGCGACCTGCTGACCGAACCACGTGTGCGGCGGGGCGACCTGCGCGACGACCGTCGGCGCCATCGGGTCGAGCAGCTGCTGCTGGAACGCAGCGGCCATGGCGTACTCGTCGACGGACCGTCGCAGCTGGGCCAGGTTCGCGCTGTCGGGGCCGCCGATCTGCTGGTATTGGCGCTTCGCCGTCGCCTGCCAGCCGAGCCGGAGCACACCGGTCATGAGACGGACCGGCCAGGTGCGGACCGTCTCGGCAGCGAGCTGTTCGGCCTCCAGCTGCTGCGGGGTGCCCAGCGGGCTGGTCACCTGGGCGGCGCTGTCGTCGGTTGCGGCGGTGGCCACGGCGGCCTTCCGGCCCTCCGCGGCGACGGTCTCGGTGCCCAGTTCGCGCCGCGCGGCTCCGGCCATCACCCACTGCGACGGCGACGTCGCGGGGACGGCAGGGGTACGCGGAAGCCGGGGTGTCGATGACACCGCGACCTGGGTGCGGCGAGCGAACCGGTGACCCCGGTCGTCGTCGCGCGGAGAGTCCGCGTGGCGTGCTCGCGGCGTCTTCGTCTCGCGGGTCTCGCGGGTCTCGCGGTTCCCGCGGGCGGCCTTCGACGGTGCCTGCCGTGAGGATGACTGCGATGACGAGGACGAGGCCGGGCTCGACGCACCGTCCTCGGCGGTGGCAACGCCGGAGCCGTTCGCGAGCGCCACACCGATGCCCAGCGCGACGGCGAGTCCGCCGACCCGGCCGATGACGTGTCCGTGCCGCTCGAGGATGACAGACATGGGCGGCGTCCTTCCGTGCGGCTGCCCGTACCGTAACCCCGGCGGACTTTGCAGAGGCGGGAACCGGCGAAAGGTCAGTCCTCGCTGCCGTCGCGCTCCCCGACGAACGCGAGCAGATGCGGGTCGTCACTGGTGAACCGGCCCACTTCCTCGCCGGCGTCGCAGCGCAGCAACGCCACCGTCACCGCACCGGCGCCGCGGCCGATCACCCGCCATACCGCACCGGCGTCTTCCCAGCGCTGCAGTTCGGCGACGCGGTCGACGTCCATGGCTTTACCTTCTCACCTGTGCCGCGACGACGCTTCACCGATGGTCAGGACCGGCGCATCGTCAGATCCCAGTACGTGACACCGTCGACCGACTTCGCGGTGAACGTGCGCGCCACCCAGTCGGCGATCTTGCCACCTTCGGTGTCCAGTCGACGCGCCTGATCGCCGCCGCTGCCGCCGTGCATGCCCCGGCGATGGCCCTCGATGTAGTAGTGGATGCGGCCCTGCGCGACGTCCTGTTGGAACTGCGCCAGCGTCGGCGACGGGTCGCTGCCGCTGAAGCCTCCGACGGGCATCACCGCGTCACCGGTCGCCAGTTGATAGCCGGCCGCCTCGTTGGCGCCGCTGGTCGCCGCCACCCACGTGTAGCCGCTGCTGTGCTGCGCCAACTCTGCGACGAGCGCCGGGCTCGGCGGCTGACCCATCCACCCGCCGCCGTGTCCGCCGGGGCCGGCGCCCGGCCCGTCGGCGTCGGCCGGAGCCATCCAGGGAAAGCGGCTGCCCGCCACCTGCGGGCCGGCGACGACCATACCGCCGTGGTGCGGCGTGCCGACCGTCTGAATGGAGTAGGCGAGGGGTCCGGCGATCGCCGCGGCGGCTCCAAGACCGATGCCCCACAGCCCGATTCGTCGCTGGAGCCGTCGTCCGCGCAGACCGTAGGTCAGCGCAACGGCGATCGCGGCGATCAACCCCCCGACGAGCACCGCCCACCGCAACGGCGGTGCGAATTCGGGCGTGCGGCCCAGGAGCACCCAGGACCACACCGCCGTCACCGCGGCCGTGCCCGCCAGCGTCCACGCCACCCACGGTGTGAAGCGGCGGGCCCACATGTCGGTGACGCCGACGGCGACCAGGGCTGCTACGGCCGGTGCCAGCGCGACCGAGTAGTAGTCGTGGAACATGCCGGACATGAAACTCAGCACCACGCCGGTGCTCAGCAGCCAGCCGCCCCACAGAAGGTACTGCGCGCGACGTTCGTCGGTGCGAGAAGATCTGCCGCGCAACACGAGTCCCACGATCAGGCAGATCAAGGCCGCCGGCAACAGCCAGGAGATCTGCCCACCGGTGGTGCTGCTGAACAGCCGGGTGATGCCGGCATTCGAACCGAAGCCGTGCCAGTCGTGGCCGGGCCCGCCGGGCGGCATGAAACCTTCGGGGAAAGCGTGGCGTCCGGTCAGCCGCGCCATGCCGTTGTATCCGAACGTCAGGTTCATGAAGCTGTTGTCGGTCGACCCACCGACGTACGGCCGGTCAGCGGGCGGGATCAGTGCCACCAACGCCACCCACCAGCCCGCCGCGACGACCAGCGCCAGCGCGGCGGCGCCGAGTTGAACGATCCTGCGCCACAACCGAACCGGACCGGCGATCAGATAGGCGAGTGCCAGTCCGGGCACGACGAGCATCACCTGCAACTGCTTGGTGAGGAACCCCACCCCGACCAGGGCGCCGCACAACACCAGCCAGCGGGTGCGTCCGTCGCCGACGCCTCGCATCATCGCCCACGCCGCCGCGATCGTCACGAACACCAGCAGTGCGTCGGGGTTGTTGTAGCGGAACATCAGGGTGGCCACCGGCGTGATCGCCAGCGCCGCACCGGCGATGAGACCGGCGACGGCGCCGAACTGCCGCTTGACGACGAGGTAGAGCAGCGCGACCGACGCCACACCGATCAGCACCTGCGGCAGCAGCATCGACCAGCTGTTCAGGCCGAAGATGCGGGCGCTGAGCTCCATCGGCCACAACGACGCCGGCGGCTTGTCGACGGTGATCGAGTTGCCGGCGTCCGACGAGCCGAACAGGAACGCCTTCCAGCTCCGGGTTCCGGCTTGCACGGCGCCGGCGTAGAAGTCATTGGCCCACTCCATGCGGCCCAACCTGATAGACCAGAACGCGGCGGTTGCGGCGAGCAATGCTGCCAGCGCCCACCGCGTCCACCGCGATTCGAGGCTGCGGGGCTGCGCGGTCTTGCCGACTGGCGCGGTGGCGTCGGTGACGGTGGGTGCGGACATCAGTGGTGCTCCTCTGCGGATCCCGGGGTGTGGATGCGTTCGGCCAGCCACGGCAGAGCGTCGGAGAAGGCCCGTTCGGCGAACTGCCACGAGTGGAAGCTGATGATCTTGTGCACGGTGCAGGAGATGCCGACGGTTCCAGCGGTCGCACACAGGTCTTCGGCGGCTCCGGTCTCGTCGGAGTCGCGGATGTCGTCGTTGCCGCCGAATCCCGACGGTGCAGCCGATTGCGGCCGATGCGCCCCGGCGTTCCTCATCAGCCGGCCGGCGTCGGCCGGTGTGACGGTGTCTTCGAACCACCCGGCGACGCCCGTGTACGGACCGTGTCGAGTCATCACCGTCCGCGGGTCGAAGGTGTCGTACAGTGCGGCGTCGCCGCCGTAGAGCCGGCTGATCGTCTGGTCTTTCGTGCCGGCGGTGGGGCCGTGATCGCCGGCGATGTCCTCGAAGGTGGTGAAGAGGTCCGGGTGCATGACGGTCAGGTCGATGGCACAGGTTCCGCCCATCGACCAGCCGACGACCGCCCAGTCCGCCGCGTCGGCCTGCGCGTCGAAGGTGGACACGAGGTAGGGGCGGACGTCCTCGGTCAGGTGGTCGGCGGCATCACCGCGCGGGCCGTTGACGCACTCGGTGTCGTTGTTAAAGCTGCCGCCCACGTCGACGAACGCGAAGATCGGCGCTTGTCCGCCATGCGTTTTCGCGTAGGAGTCGATGATCGGCAGAGCGTTACCGCTGCGCATCCAGTCCGCAGGGGTGTTGAATTCCCCGGCGATCATCATGATCACGGGCAGATGCGGCGGTGTGTCGCCGGCAAACCACGCAGGCGGCAGGTACACGTATTCACTGCGGTGCTTGAACCCGCTGGCGTCGTCGGGAATGTCGGTTTTGACCACCTTGCCGGTGCTCGGATCGGTGTTGCGCAGCGACGGCAGCGCCGACGCATCCACCTCGTCGGGCAGCGGGCCGGCGGTCAGGGCCCCCCACGCGGACTGCACCGACGGGTAGTAGCCCACCCAGTGGTTCAGCGAGAGCGCCGCGGTCGACAGCGTCAGGGGGACGGCGACGATCGACAGGATGCGCCGCCACCATCTCGCGCCGCGCCAGCCGAACACCGCGACCGCGATCGCGGCTCCGAAGACGGCCGTCCACACCCAGAGCGAGAGAGGCGCCGGGTCGGAAGCGAGCCCTTCCGAGTTCATGTACGTCCGCGCCGCGAGCGCGAGAACAACGCCGACGACGGCGCTGACGGGCACCCAGACCAGGCGCCACCGGCGGGTGCGCCACCCGACGACCGCGACGAGCACCGCCACGCTGACGATCTCCACGGTGAGCGGGAGCCAGCCGGCCAGCAGCGAAACCCCGTGCCTGAACTGGTGGAAGTCGGGTGCCGGCAGTTGGGGCAGGGGTTCGGGCGGCGGGGGTGGGGTCGGCGGCACGTCCCCATGGTGGCCGAGCTTGCTGTTAACAGGCTATGTAGCAGCTATGCGAGGTAGCAGCTATGCGAGCGGTCACTCCCGTCACGGGTCTTTCTCCGGCAGGAGTTCGTCTAGGGCAGGCTCAGGCCGCCGCCCCGGCGCCCGTGGTCGACGAACAGCGCCGCCGGCACGGTCTCGCACATCACCAGCCCGTGCCCGTCGGTGAGCTGGTCGACGATGTCGAAAGCGCGCGCGATCGCCTCCGGTGTGTCGACGATGCTCGTCGCGACGGGCACGCGCCGGCCCAGCCGGAACATCCGATCGCCGTGCGGGCGGTGGTCTCCGTGGAAGCCCCACAGGCCGCGCAGCACCGTCGCTCCGCTGACCACACCCGACTCCCGCAGCCTGCGGACGAGGGCGCGGTGGATGGCGACGCCGTGATACAGGCTGTCCTCGGAGGTGAGGACCGTCAGCTTCTGATAGCCGGCCGCGCCGGTCGGTGCGCGAGGTCGCTCGACCACGCGGCCGTCGCGCTTGCACAACTGCGCGCGTTCCAGCGTCAGCAGCGGATCGTCGAGCACCTCGGCGAGCCGGTCGCGGACGGCGGTCGCCTGCTCCGGCAGCCCGATCGCGGTGACCATCGTCGGCACGTCGGCGTTGCGGCTGAGGAACCGGGCTCGCCGGCGCTGGCCGTCGACGGTGCCGTCCACGCCGAGGAAGGTGGTCGCGCTGGCGAAGCCCAGCTCGCGGAAGATCTCGCACGCCGCCACATGCCCGGGCCGTCCGCCAGCGCGCTGCTGGCGGCCGAGGTAGACGGTCAGCCGGACGGTGTGATCGACGGCGGGGATCGGCCCGCCGACCGAGCGCGCACGTTCCAGCGTGATCAGTCCACGTGGTGTCGCGTCCGCCACCTCGCCGGCCAGACCCGCGATGACGTCCGGGGCGTCGACGGCCGAGATGACCACCGGCAGGTCCTCGGACATGCTCAGCGACTCGTCGGTGCGAACGATGTTGCGCGGACCGAAGCTGCTGATGCCGCGCAGCATGATGCTTGTCGCGATGCCCCGGCGGGCATACAGGTCGAGCAGCACGTCGGACAGGTACCTGCCGTCGGTGCGTTCCCGCTCGGCGAAATGGACGGTCAGCTTCAGGGTGTCGGCGAGTCGTGTCACAGCGCACCCGCGATCCAGTGGCCCAGCCACGCCGCGGTGACCCCGGCGAGGACGCTGACGACGATGTTCGCCGCGGCAGGCAGGTACTGGCGTTCTTCGGCGAGTCGCTGGGTCTCGAACATCCACGTCGAGAAGGTGGTGTACGCCCCGACGAACCCGGTGCTCACCAGCAGCGCCGCGGGTTGGCCGAGCGCAAGGCCGCTGAGGAAGCCCAGCAGCACCGCGCCGGTCAGGTTGACCGTCAGCGTCCCGAACGGGAACACCCCCGCGATCCGCGTGGCGACGCTGCGGTCGATCACGAAGCGGGCCACCGCACCGAGGCCGCCCATCACCGCGACACCCGCCCACACCGCGACGGTCATGCGCGGACCCGGGCGCGGCGCACCAGCGATGTCGCGACGTGAACCGCGGCCAGTCCCGCGGCGAGACTGGCCCCGGTGTAGCCGATCGCCAGCCCGTAGTGCTGGTGTTCGATCATCGTCAGGGTTTCCACCTGCATCGTCGAGAAGGTCGTCAGGCCGCCGCACAGGCCGGTGCCCAGCAGGGGGCGTCGATAGCTCGACAGCGGCAGCCGTTCCAGCAGCCGGGTGGTGAAGTAGCCGAGCAGGAACGCGCCGGCGATGTTGACGGTGAATGTGGGCCAGGGCCACCGGCCGGGGTCGGGGGCGGCGAGTTCGGCCAGGCCGGCGCGCGCCAGCGTGCCCAGAGCGCCACCGGCGAACACCGCGGCCAGTTCTTGCCGGTCGAAGGCCATGCCCGGAAGTATGCCTAGCTCGCTGCACTCCGGTGTTTTAAGGGTGGGCGTGACGTAGCAGAATCGAACCCATGGCGGCGAACCCCCGTGCCGGTCAGCCGGCGCAACCCGAGGACCTGATCGACATCGCTGCGGTGGTGACGGCGTACTACACCGTCACGCCCGACCCGGACAACGTCGACCAGCAGGTCGCGTTCGGTACGTCGGGGCATCGCGGGTCGAGCCTGGACGCGGCGTTCAATGAGGCGCACATCCTGGCCACGACGCAGGCCATCGTCGAGTACCGAAACTCGCAGAACACCACCGGTCCGCTGTTCATCGGTCGGGACACGCACGCGCTGTCCGAGCCCGCGTGGGCGTCCGCCCTCGAGGTGCTCGCCGCCAATGACGTTGCGGTGATGATCGATTCGGCCGATCGCTACACGCCGACCCCCGCGGTCAGCCATGCGATCCTGACTTTCAACCGGGGTCGCGACACGGCCCTGGCGGACGGGATCGTGGTGACTCCGTCGCACAACCCGCCGCGCGACGGCGGATTCAAGTACAACCCGCCCAACGGCGGGCCCGCCGACACCGACGCCACCGGCGTCATCGCCAAGCGGGCCAACGAGATCCTGCGCGACGGCCTCAAGGCGGTGAAGCGCGTCCCGCTGGCCAGGGCGATGGCACACGCACAGCGGCACCACTACCTCGACGCCTACGTCTCGGATCTGCCGAACGTCGTCGACCTGCACGCGATCCGCGCCGAAGGCATTCGCATCGGCGCCGACCCCCTCGGCGGGGCGAGCGTCGACTACTGGGCCGCCATCGCCGAGCGGCACAACCTCGACCTGACCGTCGTCAACCCGCTCGTCGACGCGACGTGGCGATTCATGACGCTCGACACCGACGGCAAGATCCGGATGGACTGCAGTTCGCCCAACGCGATGGCTGCGCTTGTTCAAAAAGTGGTCGGCGATGCTGACTCCTATCAGATCGCGACCGGCAACGACGCCGACTCCGACCGGCACGGCATCGTGACGCCCGACGGCGGTCTGCTCAACCCGAACCACTACCTCGCGGTGGCGATTGACTATCTGTTCGCGCACCGGCCGGAGTGGGCGGCCGACACAGCCGTCGGCAAGACGGCCGTCAGTTCCTCGATCATCGACCGGGTGGTCGGCGGTCTGGGCCGCAAGCTCGTCGAGGTGCCGGTAGGCTTCAAGTGGTTCGTCGACGGGCTCATCGGCGGCACAATCGGTTTCGGCGGGGAGGAGAGCGCCGGGGCGTCGTTCCTGCGCCGCGACGGTTCGGTGTGGACGACGGACAAGGACGGCATCATCCTGGCGCTGCTGGCCTCGGAGATCCTGGCGGTCACCGGATCGACGCCGTCGCAGCGCTATGCGGAGCTGGCCGACAAGTACGGTGCCCCGACGTATGCCCGCATCGATGCGCCGGCCAACCGTGAGCAGAAGGCGCGGCTGGCCAAGCTCTCGCCCGAGCAGGTGAGCGCCACGGAGTTGGCGGGGGAATCGATCACGGCCAAGCTGACGACCGCTCCGGGAAACGGTGCGCCTCTGGGCGGGTTGAAGGTCACGACGGAGAACGCGTGGTTCGCCGCGCGGCCGTCCGGCACCGAGGACGTGTACAAGATCTACGCCGAGTCCTTCCGCGGACCAGAGCATCTCGCCGAGGTGCAGGAGGCCGCGCGGGAAGTGGTGTCGGCGGTTATTTCGTGAGGTCGCCCGCGGAGGGCGACTGTCCGGAGGCCACCAAGCAGCGGCTGCCGCGCGAGGTGTGGCTGCTGGTCGCGGCCAACGTCGTCGTCGCGCTCGGATACGGCGTGGTGGCGCCCGTGCTCCCGCAGTACGCGCGGCATTTCGGGGTCAGCATCAGCGCGGCGACGTTCGTCATCACGGCGTTCGCAGTCATGCGGCTGGTCGCCGCGCCTCCGGCGGGGTTGCTCGTGCAGCGGCTGGGGGAAAGACGGGTCTACATCACCGGCCTGCTGATCGTGGCGCTGTCCACCGGCGCGTGCGCGTTCGCCCAAACCTATTGGCAGCTTCTGCTTTTCCGATCGCTCGGTGGCCTGGGCTCCGCGATGTTCACCGTGTCCTCGCTGGGATTGATGATCCGGATCTCGCCGGCCGATGCCCGTGGCCGGGTCGCGGGACTGTTCTCGTCGGGGTTCCTGTTCGGCTCGGTGGCCGGGCCGGTGCTGGGCAGTGTGACCGCCGGTCTGGGGCTCTCAGCTCCGTTCGTCATCTACGGGGCGGCGTTGCTGGTGGCCGCCGGGGTGGTGTTCTTCAGCCTGCGTGGGTCGGCGGTGGCGTTGCCCGAGGAGACGGTCGAGGAATCGGTGTCCGTGCGCACGGTGTTGCGGCATCGGGCCTATCGGGCGGCGCTGTTCTCCAACTTCGCGACGGGCTGGGCGTCGTTCGGCTTGCGCATCGCGCTGGTTCCGCTGTTCGTGGTGGACGTCCTGGGTCGCAGTATCGGCGCCGCCGGGATGGCGCTCGCAGCGTTCGCGGTGGGAAACATCTCGGTCGTCATTCCCAGCGGCTACCTCTCCGACCGCGTCGGGCGGCGCAAGCTGCTCATCGCCGGGCTGGCCGTCGCCGCGTTGTCGACGATCCTGGTGGGGTTCACGACGTCGCTGCCGATCTTCCTGGTGGCCGCCTATATCACTGGTGCTGCCACCGGCGTGTTCGTCGCCCCACAGCAGGCAGCGGTGGCCGACGTGGTCGGCAACAAGTCGCGCGGCGGGACCGCGGTCGCGACGTTCCAGATGATGGCCGACTTCGGGTCGATCATCGGGTCGCTCGTGGTGGGACAGATCGCTCAGCGTGCGACGTTCAGCTGGGCCTTCGTGATCAGCGGCGTGATTCTCGCGGTGGCGGCGCTCGGCTGGGTGCTGGCGCCGGAGACCAGGCCGAGGCCGTCAGCCGAGCACACGGAGGCGCGTCCGTACGGTCCGGAAGCCGGGGGAGAAGTGCCGTGACCTGGGATTTTGATGCTGACCGGGTCCTGGTGTAACTTCGATGGGCACGACACAAGGGGCTATGGCGCAGTTGGTAGCGCACCACACTGGCAGTGTGGGGGTCAGGGGTTCGAATCCCCTTAGCTCCACAGAGTAAAACCCGAGACCATCAGGTCTCGGGTTTTTGCTGTGTGAGAGTTGTCAAGCCTGTTTGACGACAGCATTGCCCCAGCAGTGCCGTTCTTACGTGCACTTTGTGCCCCACGCTGAAGTTGGATGGACATACGCGTCCGGATCACCTCGTACCCCCGCTACGAGAGGGTCGCGTAGGTTCTTAGAGAATCGAGCCCAAGACCCCAACGCAGCAGTCAACGGAAGCCATCATGCCCGAGGATCAGATCCCAGACGTTCCACCGAATCACCTCTCTATCGATCCGCGCAGCGCCTTCTATAGCGAAGAAGTGCTCCGCCGTGATGTGGGTATTCGCTTCAATGGCGTCGAGAAGACCAACGTCCACGAGTACAACGTGGCCGAGGGTTGGGTGCGTGTTGAAGTCCCTACCGCAAAGGATCGCCGCGGAAATCCTATGGTCGTCAAGCTCAACGGCACGGTCGAACCTTATTTCCGTCGAGCAAAATAGCGGACGCCAGCGTTGATCGGGCTGACGGTGGGGTCGTCGAGGGCCGGTTCGGCTGCCCAGTGGCGTTCGCACAGGCGTGCCTGCACAAGCCACGGAGCGCGCGGTGCGATCGTTTCGATGTGGGTTGCCCAGGGCTATGTCGAGCCAGGGCGGGAATCAGGGTGAGGGATAGGCCGTAGATCTGCCATGACATGGTGTTGCCCTCGACTCTATGCCGACTCAGAGTGCGTCTGAGGCGGCGCGGCGGCTGAAGATGCAGCCACTGGGGAAGGTGCCTTCGAGAGCGTTGTAGCCGTGCACTCCGCCACCGCCGATCCGGCGACTTCACCGCGGCGTAGAGGCCGTCGATGCGTGCACGACTGCACCGAGGGCTCGTGAGGACAAGTCGGTTTGTATGCAGCTCAAAGCCTTTCGCGTCAATATGTGCGTCTTGACGCCGATGAGCGATCCGGCGGCGGGGGCGAGGATGCGATGGGGGCCGCGGTGCGGCCGAGCCGGTCGCCGCGGGCTTTGTGGTTTCCGGGTGGCGATGCGGTGTCCGAATCCGCAGCCGTCAGGCCGCCTGATCTCCAGGTGGTGCGGGGCCGCCGGGTTCGCCGGTGTTGTCGGTCGGGTCGGGGTCGAAGGCGTCGTCGCGGCGCGGACCGTCGGGAGCGGGTCCGCCTGAGGCAGCCTCCGCAGCGGTGTTGTGGGGCGGGGGTTCCGCTTGGTCGGGTGGGCGGAGGAGTTTTTCGGGGCGGTGGTGGTAGTTGAGTCGGGTTTGGCCGGTGTCCAGGTGTGGGGGTGGGGTCCATTCGACTTCGCAGTGGTTGTTCATCTGGGTGGTCCAGCCGCCGGGTGTGACGCTGCGGTTATCCGGTGGGCAGGCCAGGCCGAGGTCGTCGAGGTTGGTGTTGCCGCCGGCGGCCCAGTCGGTGGTGACGTGGTGGACTTGGCTGCCGTAGGCGCCGACGGTGCAGCAGGGTTTGGTGCACCCGCCGTCGCGGGCGATCAGCATGATCCGCTGGGCGGGGGTGGCGATGCGTTTGGCGCGGAACAGGTCGAGCGCGGAGCCGGTGGCACGGTCGAAGACGGCGAGGTGGTGGTTGGCGTGGCCGGCCATGCGGATCACGTCGGCGATCGGGATCACGCTGCCGCCGCCGGTGGTGCCGATCCCGGCGCGGGATTCGAGGTCTTGGAGGGTGGTGCGGATGATCACCGAGACGGGTAGGCCGTTCAATCGGCCGAGCTCGCCGCTCATCAGGGCGATGCGTCCGGCGGCGAGTAGGGCGTCGTGTTGGCGTTGGGCCAGGCTGCGGTGGTCGTTGTCGATCTGGGCTTGGGTCGGGGTGCCGGTGGTGCAGGGGTGGGGGTCGTCGGGGGTTGCACATGCCCGGGGCGGCGTATTTGGCGAAGATGGCTTCCCACACCGCCCACGCTTGGGGGTTCAGGGTGGCGGTCAGGTCGGTCATGGCGTCGCGGCGTTGTGGGTGTTTGACGACCGCGCGGGTGCGGGCGCGTTCGGTGTCGTCGGGTTCGGGGCCGTCCTGGTCGAGCAGGAACAGTGTGCGTTCGGCGGTGTCGTGGAGTTCTTTGGGGCCCACTCCGACCGCGAGGCGGACCAGGTCGGCCTCGAACTGCTCCCGGGTGGCGGTGTCGACGAAGCCGGGTAACCGGTGGACGGCTTTGCGGATCACCTCGACGTGTTCGCCGTTGATCAGCCCCTGGGCCTGGGCGGCCGCGGTGGCCGGCAACACCGGCGGCAGCGAGGGCCCGGTCACGGCTTGGCGGGGCGCCAACAAAGCAGTGTCGGTCAGCCGGCGGTGCGCCTCCGAGGTGGAGATCCGCCAGCGGAGGGCGAGTACGTCTTTCCAGGATTTGGCGCCCAGCTGCTGCGGGGTGGTCTCGGTTTGCAGGCGGGCCAACAGCCGGTGGCTGACCGCGGGCAGCCGGCACCACAACGTCTCGAGCTCATCGAGCACCCCGACCAGCTCCGTGGAGGTCGCCAGGTCGATCCCGCAGTCGGCCACCTCATCGAAGGCGCCGAGCAACGCGGTGACCGCGCCCTGCAGATCCCCCACCACCATGACTCGAACATACATTCGACCACCGACAAATTCCGCTGCCTCACATCTGTGATGTGTCAGGACATCGGTGACATTTCATCGCTTTTAGGGGCGTTGACCGTTCTTCCGTTGCCGACATATCTCACCCCGGCTGCGGGGTGTGTGCTCGATGAGGACTTCGCCGTCGAGGTCGGCCACGGTGATGCTGTCGTCGTCAACGCGGCCAAGACGTGCTCACAGGCGAGCCGTCCGTCGACTTTGTGGCGGACTCCGCCGAGCAAGAATGTGCCGGCGGTGTTCAGAGTCAAGGCGCAGGTGCCGTCGGGGAAGTCTTGGGCGCCGGCGCAGGCCGATGTGGCTTTACCGCGGCGGGGGCGAATAGGGGTTGGTCAGGCTTGGGGCGAGGAGCGTCGGCTTTCGTGGTGGCTTCCCATGCCGTGCGTGGTGTGACGCATCCCGGCAGCCCTTGGTGGGGCGCTCGGTGTTGCAGATCTCGTCGAAGGTGTCGACCTGGGCCTGCAGCTCGGCAGCGTGCTGGCCAGCGGTTGTTTGTCGAGGTAGCGGAACAAGGTTTGATGGCCGATGTCTTAAGAGATGAAACCGCTACCGAGGACCGTGTCACCCCGACCGATGTACGCCGGACCGCCCGCACCGATGACTCGACACGCGAGCGGATGACCAACGGCCCTGTGGTGACGCCGATTGCTTGACGCACGCTGGACAAGGTGACGGCATCTCGTAGGGCTTGTCGATGACTTCCGGGCCGCCGGACACCGTGGGGACAACCACCGGCCCGGCGTCCGACTCGCAGTACGCGGGTCTGACGTCGGTCCAGGCGCGAAGCTTGCTGGCCGAACGAGGCCCCAACACAGTGCCCGAGCAGGGCCGTCACCCGGTGTCGGAAGTAATCAAGAGCCTGTGGGCGCCGGTCCCGTGGATGCTCGAGGCCACCATCGTGTTGGAAGCGGTGCTGGGGCGGTGGCTGGACGCCGCGATCGTCGGGGTCGTGCTGGTGTTCAACGCCGGACTCGGGTACGTGCAGCAACGGCGGGCTGCCTCGGCGCTGGCGTTGTTGCGTCGGCGGCTGGAGGTCAACGCCCGTGTCTGCCGCGACGGCGCCTGGCAGAGCGTCCCCGCGGCTCAGTTGGTCGACGGCGATCTGGTGCATGTGCGGGTCGGCGATCTGGCACCTGCTGACCTGTTGGTCCACTCGGGGGATGTGCTCGTTGATCAAGCGAGTTTGACCGGTGAATCGGTGCCCGTGGAACGGGGTTGCGGCGCAGCAATTTACGCCAGTTCCGTCATCGCGCGCGGTGAAGCGACCGCCTCGGTGACGGCGACCGGGCCGCGAACGTTCTACGGGCGCACTGCGGAACTGGTGCGTAGTGCTGAATCGGCGGACCACTTGGCCGCGGTCGTACTGCGCATCGTGCGGGTGTTCATCGCGATCGACGTCGCACTGGCGATTGCGGGCACGGTGTTTCTGGCGATCGGTGGTGCGTCAGCAGGCGAGATCGCTTCTTTTGCCGTGGTATTGCTCCTGGCGTCTGTGCCCGTCGCGTTACCGGCAGCGTTCGCGCTCGCCGGTGCCCTGGGTGCGCGCCACCTGGCTGGGCGCGGAATTCTGACTGCGCGACTGGCCGGGGTGGCCGATGCCGCGGAGATGGATGTGCTCTGCGTCGACAAGACGGGCACCATCACACGCAATCAGCTTGTGGTCGAAGCGGTCACGGCTCGGGCTGGCGCCGGCCGAGGCGACGTGCTCGCCATGGCCGCGGTGGCGTCGGACCGAGCGACGCAGGATCCGATCGACTTGGCGATCCTCGATGCGAGCGCGGATCGTGCACTGCCCGAACATCATCGGATCGCTTTCGTACCTTTCGACCCGGCCACCAAACGCTCTGAAGCCACGCTGCAGCTGCCCGGCGGTACGGTGCGGGTCACCAAAGGCGCACCGCATGTCATCGCGCAGCTGGCCGGTCAGCCCGTCGACCCGGCGCTCGAGCGATTGGCCGCAGACGGCGCGCGGGTGCTGGCGGTGGCGGCCACCGACGCCGCCGGCACATGGCGGGAACTCGGTCTGGTCGCACTGGCGGACCCGCCGCGACCAGACGCGGCCTCACTGATCGCCGAACTCACGGCGCTGGGAATCAGAGTCATCATGGTCAGCGGCGACAGCGCCGCCACCGCCGCCTCGGTCGCCGCGCGTGTCGGCATCAGCGGACCGGTGGTTCGCGCCGGCGCCCTCCAGGACGCGTCATCGGCCCGGCTGGACGCCGGGGTGATCGCCGAGGTGCTGCCCGAAGACAAGTTCCGGATCGTCAGGCAGCTGCAGTCCGACGGGCACACGGTCGGAATGACCGGCGATGGAGTGAACGACGCGCCGGCGCTGCGGCAAGCCGACGTCGGCATCGCTGTGGCAGGAGCCACCGATGTGGCCAAGTCGTCGGCGGCGATCGTGCTGACCGGGGAGGGGCTGACCGACATCGTGGGGTTGGTCGAAGAGAGCCGACGCACCCACCAGCGGTCGCTGACCTACGCGCTGAACGTCAGCGTGAAGAAGCTCGAAGTGCCGCTGGTCCTGACCTTCGGCGTGTTCGTGTGGCACCAATTCGTGTTCACGCCGCTGCTGATGGCGTTGCTGCTCCTGGGCAATGACGTTGTCAGCATGGCGATCACCACCGACCGGGCTGACTATGCCCAGAGGCCGGATACCTGGAACGTCCGCAACATCCTCAGCGGCGCGGCGGTGGTCGCGGCGCCGTTGTTGGCGGCTTCGCTGGGGCTGTTGTGGTGGGGGCGTGATCTGGGACCGCGCCTCGATCTCGACCACCTCCGCACTCTGGTCTTCTTCACTTTGATCGTCAGCAGTCAAGCCACCATCTACCTCGTACGGAGCAGGAAACGCGTCTGGGCGAGTCGGCCCGCCACCGTACTGGTGACCGCGACGCTGATGAACTTCGTCGCCGCACTTGCGCTGGCCTTGACCGGAACACTGATGTCGGCCCTGTCGGTGACGGTCACGGCCGTCGCGGTCGTCACCGTGGCTGCGGCCGCGCTGATCGCCGACACCGTGAAGGTTCCAACGTTCACAATGCTGGGTCTGCACCGGCTCTGGCGGCCGAGGACCTGATGCCTCGCTGGACGAATTCAACGCCTCGGGCTTCGCGTTTCGGCAGTGCCGGTGTCGCGGGCTACGCCTGAAAATCCGCGTCCATAGACCTTCGGCAGGCACTGAGCGGTCGCCCTTCCGATCCTCACGTGTCGTTTGGGTCGTCCGACCCCCTTCACGGCCGTCGTCCGCGAGCTTCCATGCGACGTTCGTCATGTCCGCACGATCCACCCGGCTCGAGCGTTTTCGAACATCAGAATTCACTGCCGCCTCCGTTCAGTCCCCGGGGCGCATGCGTCATCGGATGATCTGTCGGCCAGAGTCATTCGCAGGCACGGCCGCTCGGGCACATCGTGAAGGTCCTCTTGCGGATCGGCGCGAGGCAATCACGACATCGGGTGCATCAACAGGTCCGCTTCGGGGTACCCGTCGACATGGGCGTGCGAGACAGCCTGGCGGCGCGGTGCGGTATCGGCCTCATGGCGGTCGGGGTGCTGGCCATTGCCGGATGCGGAAGGGACTACAAGGCCTTGGACACCCACACGGCCCGTGTGTGGATCGATGGCCACGAGATCGGCGAGCATCCACGAATACGATGCGTGCAGGACCAGTGGGTCTGGCATATCGAGACGCTGCAGAAGAATCCTGGATTCACCGCGCAGATCGTCACCGGGGACAGCGTCACACCGCGAGCGGTCCAAATACAAGACCTCGGCGGATTCACGGGAAGCTTCTGGGACACCACCGTCGGCAGCGCCCAGGCCCAGCTCGACCACCGCACCTTCACGGTGACTGGCGTTGCCAAAGGCTCCTTCCGGCAGGCGCCCGCCAAAACAACCACCGCGCGATTCGAGATCCGAACGGACTGTTGACATGTCAGACATGGGGGTGTGGGCGGGCAAGGCAGCTCGCCGCTGGCTCTTGGCTGCATTGATGATCTCGGCAGCGGGGCTCACCGGGTGCTCCAGTTCCGTGCAGACCGCTCCGAGCAGTCACGCAACTTTGACAGTCAACGGCGTCACCGTCGACGTCGACGCTCTTCGCTGCGGCCGAGTGAAGTCCTACCTCACCGTTGCCGGAGATCAGCAGCAAAACGAATTCACCGCCGTCTTCGACGTGAGCGGGAGCGAGCCGAAGATGGACTGGGTGAAACTGCGGAATGTCGCGGGCTTCAGCGGTGATGTCTGGCGAGGAGGCGTGGGAGACGCGACCGCAGCGCGCCGCGACGACACGTACGTCGTGGCCGGTTCCGCTTATGGCTATTTCCGTTCCCGACCCACAGAGCTTGGCGTCCTTGCGCCGTTCCGCATCCAAGCCAGGTGCTGACGGATGCCCGCCGTGCCGGATGGCGCGGCCTGCCTTGAGGAAGCACACCGATACTGAGGCGCCGAACAAGTCGGCGAGGGTCGGGTGTCAGGTCGGCGCTCGGTCACCACTCACCTCGGCGGGCTGCTCGTCGGGGGCAGCGTTCGGGAGGTCGTTGGGTGGCTCCACGCGAAGCATCTTCGCGGCGGGTACGTCAGTCGTGGAGTGCACGACGATCGACAGCGCGATGGTCGCCGCCACGATGTCGAACACGACTTGACTGTCGGGGATTCCGGACTGCAAGACCAATAAGCCGTAGACCACCGACGCGAATCCTTTCGGCCCGAACCATGCCGCCGTCACCCGCTCGCGTGTTGGCAACCGGGTGCGGATCAGCGAGAGGAGCAGTGCAGCCGGCCGTACCACCAGGATCGCGACCACGGGCAGTATCCACTGGGTCCAGCTCAAGCCGAACAAGCGCTCGGGAGTGATCAGCGCACCGAACACCAACAGGGCAGCGAACTTCGTCAACTCCGATACGAGGTCCCCGAAAGGCTGGAACCTGTCGGAGGCCACGCCGTCCAGTGTCGCCAGCACCGAACCTGCGGCGAACGCGGCGAGATAGGCGTTGGCGTGCAGGAGATGGCAGCTCGCGTACACGACGATCGCGATCGCCGCGGGCCCGAGCGGTTGGAGCCTGGGCTCGGCGCTGAACAGAGGGAGCCGCCACAACAACGCGACGGCAGCGGCGATCGCGGCTCCCATAACCAAGCCGAGCACCAACTCGAGGATGAGGCTTTTCAACTCGGTGTTCTCGTGTCTCGCGGTCGCGAGGAAGATCAGCACGAACGGCAGGGCGAGCCCGTCGTTGAGTCCCGATTCGACGTTGAGCAGCCGCCTCAGCCGCAGCGGTACATCGTCTCTGCCCACCAGCGCCGAGGCGAAGACAGGGTCGGTCGGGGAGAGGATGGCGCCGATGAGAAACGCTGTGGTCCAATCGAGTCCGAGCAGATAGTGCGCGGGCATCGCGATGCCCACCATGGTCAGCGGCATCCCGAGCCCCAGGGCCCGGCCCGACAGTCGCCAGTTCTCCCGCAGAGCTGGCAGGCAAGCCCGCTGGCCGTCGGTGAACAGCACCGTGAACAACGCGAGGTCAGCGAGTACCGTGACGATCTCGTCGCCGGCATGGATGTCGTCCACCCCGAAACCCCCGGGCCCCAGCAGGGCGCCGGCGACCAAGAACAGCAGAGCGGTGGAGAGGACCGTTCGGGCCGCCAGGCCGGACAGGGACACACTGGTGAGCAGCACCAGTCCGAAGGCGAGGGTCAGCGCCATGGATCACACCGCCTCTTCGATGCCGCGACGGAGAAGCCGGACATCCGCCGGCCACGCGGTCGCGAAGCCGATCACCATGCCGATCTGCATCAGGAACCAGTAGGCCGGATCGGTCCACTGACGCACACCCACGTCGGCTCCTTCGCGCTGGCTGAAGGCGCAACATGCGGCAGCGCACGCTGCAACCGCCAGGCATTACCCTGCCTCGCGCTCGGGAAACATTCCCGGGCGTCACGAAGTCTGCGATCGACCGCTGCGCACTCGAGCGCCCGCGAGCAACCACGGTTCGATCCGCCGGTGCCTCTTCGGAGCCGAGTCAGGAACGCTGCTCGGCGTTGTCGGCGGTGTGCTCGTCGATGAGCCGTTCCGCGATCGGTCTCGCTCGTCTGGCCGATTCGATATCGCCCTCGGCGGCGCACACGATGCTGCCCTTGATCAGAATGTTGAGGCTCCAGGCCAGGGCCTCCGGGTCGCGCAAGCCGGCCTGTTCGGCGCGGTCACGGAGGATGTCGCGAATCCTGTCGAGGTGAGCCACGCACGCCGCACCGATGCGGCCTTCGCTGCCCACCTCGAAGAGGACCTTGATGAACGAGCAGGCCTCGTATTCGGAGCGCCGGTGGAACCATTCGTCGAACACGTCGAACAGCGCGAGTAGCTGCTCCCTCGGTGTCTCGGCGCGCTCGCGGGGCTGACGGTCGATCACTTCGTCGGTCCACAACTCGGCGCGACGCTGAAGGAATGCCAGCACCAGGTCGTCCTTGGACGGGAAATGCCGATACAGGGTGGCCTTGGCGACGCCGGCCTTGTCGACGACCTCGTCGATGCCGACGCCGCAGATGCCACGCCGGGTGAACAGTTCATAGCTCGTGTCGATGAGTCGCTCGCGCGCGCTGGGCGAGTCGTTGATCGTCATTGACGGTGCTTCCTCGAGTTCATGTGGCGGTCCAGTTCCTGGTTTAGAGACAGACCGGTCTGTCTACAGCTATTACGTGGTGTCGCGGGGGGCCCCGCAGGCACGCACGACCTCGTGAACACGCACCCACAGCACGGAATGTAGAGCAGAGGAGCGGTCAATGCCTGAGGTGGAACTGCATCACGACGGGCATCCGGCGTTTCGTCGCCAGGTCCGCTTCGACTGGTCGAATCTGCCGGTGCACTGGGTGCCGGGCAATCCGTTCGCGACGCACATGATCAACGTATTGCACCTGCTTCTGCCCGAGGGGGAGCGGCACTTCATCAAAGCGGTCCTCGAGGCCTCTTCACTCGTCGACGACCCGGAACTGGAGGCGGCGATCAAGCCGTTCATTCAGCAGGAGTCGTGGCACGCCTGGGCGCATCAGGTGGTGCTCGACCGGTTGGCGGAGCAAGGCATCGACACCGCGCCCTATACCGACCGCCTCGGTCGAACTCTGTCGCTCACGCTGGGTGACCCGCCCAAGTTCTTGCCGGCGCCCTTGAAACGGTGGTGGTTGTACCGGCGTCTGGCCGACGTCGCGTCGCTCGAACATTTCACCGCGGTCCTGGGACAGTGGATCCTGCAGAACAAGGGGCTGGAGAAAGCCGGTGCCGACCCGACGATGCTCGACCTGCTGCGCTGGCATGGCGCCGAGGAGGTCGAGCACCGCTCGTTGGTCTTCGATGTCTATCAGAACGTCAGCGGAAGCTACGCCATCAGGGCATTCTCGATGCTGATGACGGCACCGTTGTTCGTCGGCTGGTGGATCGCGGGAGCCCGCTACCTGATGGCCAACGACAAGAGCATCGACACCAAGTGGCGCTGGCGGGATTGGCGTCGGGCGGCCCGACAGGACTTGCTCCCCGACCCCTGGAATTTCCTGGTGGCGGTGCCGCTGCGGTACATGCGCCCGAGTCACCATCCGGGCCCGGAGGCGAACACCCAGGCGGCACTGGACTACCTGGCGTACTCGCCTGCGGCTCGGGACGCCCGCGAGCGCGCTCGGGAACACGAACGGACGGCGGCGGCACGGGCGGCACATGGCTGACGGCGGGTCCGACGCACAGTGATCTCGATGAAGGAGGACCGATGAAAGTCTTGGTCGATTTCGACACGTGCGATGGCAACGGCGTCTGCATGAGCATCTGCCGGGAGGTGTTCGACGTCCGAGAAGACGGCCTCCACGTGCTGCAGGAGCAGCCCGGAGAAGAGTTGCGCGACAAGCTGATCGGTGCGCAGGTGTCCTGCCCAACGGGTGCGATCACGGTGAAGGACTGACCCATGCCGTCGAATAAGCAGCTGAGACAGGTGGTGGTGGTCGGTGCGGGAGTGGCAGGCACCATGGCCGCGCAAACGTTGCGGGCGGAGGGTTACGACGGTGAGCTGACACTCGTCGGGGCCGAACGGTATGCCGCTTACCATCGGCCGGCGTTGTCCAAGAAGCTTCTCACCGGCGAGGTGTACCGGGCGGGTATCGACATGGCGCCGCAGAACGAATTCGAAGTTCGTGCCTTGCGGGGCGTCAGTGCCGTCGGACTCGACATGGCTTCGCGGACAGTGCAATTGCGTGAGGGCGCCGACGAGCGAACCATGCCGTTCGACGGGCTGGTCATCGCCAGTGGAGCCGACGTCCGGCCGTGGCCCGGCGGGTCCGTGCCCGACGGTGTGATGCCGCTGCGCACCGTCGACGATTGCCTGGCCATTCGCTCCAAGCTCGGCAGACGTACTCGCGTGGTGGTGGTCGGTGGCGGGTTCATCGGTACGGAGGTCGCCGCAAGCCTGCGCTCACTGGGCCTGACGGTGACCCTTGTGAGCCGGGAAGACGCCCTGCTTCAGTCCGCGCTGGGCGAGGAGATGGGCAGTTGCTGGACCGACCTGCATCGTCGGCACGGGGTGGACGTACACCTCGGCGTCGCGGTCGAATCTCTGGTCGGCGACGGTCATGTGAAGGCCGTCCGACTCAGCGACGGTTTGAAATTGAAAGCCGATCTGGTTCTGTTCGGCCTCGGGGTGGAACCGGCCACGGGTTGGCTGCGGGGCTCCGGCATCCCGGTCGACAAGGGTGTGGTCTGCGACGCGACGGGCGCAGTCGAGGGGGTGCCTGGCGTCGTCGCCGCGGGGGATGTCGCGCGCTGGTGGCACCCGCTCTATCAAGAACACCTGCGGATAGAGCACTGGGACCAAGCCTCCCGGCAGGGTGTGACGGTGGCGCGGACGCTGCTGGCCGGACCTGGCAACGCCGAAGAATACGACGCGGTTCCGTACTTCTGGTCCGACCAGTACGACGTGAAACTACAACTCGTGGGTGTGCCCACCGGCCATGACAACGTAGAAGTCGTCGAAGGCAGTGTCCGGGAGGGGGAGTTCGTCGCGGCGTACGGGAAGAACGGACGAACCATCGCCGTGCTCAGCACCATCCCCGGTCGCGTGAACGACTACCGCGGCGTGATCGCCGATGCCGCAGCGTTTCCTCCGCGACTGAACGCGAAAGCCGATTCGACCACTTCGACATGACAGCCACGGCGACGAGCCCTCGTCAGTCATTCGCGCACGCCACTGGCAAGCGGCTTCAGGAGTAGAACGAGTCGAGCAGTTCTTGGTTCTGCGTTTCGATCACCGAACGCTTCAGCTTCAGCGAGGGTGTCAGCTCGCCACCTTCTATGGACAGCTCGTGGTCGAGCAACGCCCACTTTTTGATGGTCTCCCAGCGATTCAACTGCGAATTGAGCTTGGCCACATACTCGCCGACCATATCTCGCACCGCATCTGACTTCACCAGACCGGCGTAGGACTTGTCACCGAGGCCGCGCTGCTCGGCCCAGTCCGCCAGCGCGTCGGGATCCAGCGTGATCAACGCAACGCAGAAGTTGCGGGATTCACCGAAGACCAGGATGTGGCTCGCATACGGACACAGCGCCATGAATTTGCCTTCAATCGCCGGCGGTGCAACATATTTCCCGCCCGAGGTCTTGAACAACTCCTTGATCCGGCCGGTGATCGTGAGAAATCCATCATCGTCCAACTCACCCTTGTCGCCGGTGCGCAACCACCCGTCCTCGGTCAGCGCCTCCGCCGTCTTGTCGGGCAGGTTGTGATAGCCGTCCATGACGCACGGCCCCTGCACCTGCACTTCGCCTCCGTCGGCGATCCGCACCGCCGTGCCCTCGAATGCACGCCCGACAGTTCCGAGCTTGTAGTTGTCGGGTCGGTTGATGAATGCGCCGGCAGCAGTCTCGGTCAGGCCATAGCCCTCGAGGATCAGCAAGCCTGCGGCGTGAAACCACTCCGCGATGTCGCGGTTCAGTGGCGCCGAACCGGAGATGAAGAACTTGATGCGCCCGCCGAACACGTCACGCACCTTGCTGAAGACCAGGCGGTCGAAGATGGCGTGGGCGATCGTCAGCGGCAAGGGAATCCGCCTGCCGGCAAGCCTGTAGCGGTCGGCCTCACGTCCCGCGGCGAAGGCGGCGGAGAAGAGTTGCCCCTTGACGCCCTCCTGAGAGGTGACGACGCGCGCATATGCCTTCTCGAAGATGCGCGGGGCGGCGCCCATGAATGTCGGCTTGACCTCGGCCATGTTCGGGACGATCTTGTCCACGCGGCCGTCGATGGCGCTGGCGAAGCCGCATGCCAACTGGGCCGTGATCAACACCTTGCCGAATGCGTGGGCCAGCGGCAGCCACAAGAGCTGCAGGTCGTCCTCGTGCAAGATGTCGAAGTCGGCGACCGTGGTGCCCTCGTACACCCACGCCCGGTGTGACAATCTCACACCTTTGGGTTTGCCCGTCGTACCCGATGTGTAGATCAACGTCGCCAGTTTGTCTGATTCGATCGATTCCGCCACTGCCTGCACACACGCCGGGTGATCGGCGAGGTACTTCTTCCCGATGTCGGCGAGATCGGCGAGGGAGATGATGCGGTCACCATCGCCCCCTCCGTCGAAAAGCACCACCTTCTCGACGCCGGGCAGGTCGTCGCGGTGTTCGTTGAGCTTCTCGAGCTGCGTCTCGTCCTCCGCGAAGACGACCCGGCACTGGGAATCGCTCAAGATGTAGGCGGTGTCGGTTGAGTTGGTCGTGGGATACACCGTGGTGGTGGCGGCGCCGGCACACATGATCGCCAGATCGGCGAGGACCCATTCGTATCTGGTGCTCGAGGCGATGCCGATACGTTGCTCAGGTTGGATGCCCAGCGCCAACAGCCCGGCGGCCAGGTCTTCTACCTGTCGAGCAGCCTCCTGCCATGTGACCGATATCCATCGGTCCCCATCGAGTCTGCGGAACGCCTCCCTGTCGCCGGATTCTCTGACGCGGTCGAGAAACATTCCGGCCACGCTCGCCGGTGTCTTGGTCGTGGATTTGTGGTTGGTGTCGGTCGACATCGTCGTCTCCTGCGGGGCACTTCGTACGTCACCGTGTGGCGCGATGCCGTTGATGTTGCACTCTTCGTAGCCGGCGCGGGGCCGTATGACGCGATGCGACGGCCGCGCTGCGCTCCCGGCCGCTCGGCGTCGGGGTCGACGGCATTTCGCGCAGTCAGCCCGTTTCCTCCGCGCCTTCGGAGACAGCCCGTTACGCGTTCTCCGATGACGAGATCGGTAGGTGGTGTCGAGTCACGATCCGGATGGGATGAGTGACGGGCTTCCGACGCCGATGGTGATCAGAGGCGACGCGGATGGGTCGAGCCAATTCAACAGGGAGCGCATTTCGTCGCGGCCGATGGCCACACATCCCCAGGTGGGGCTACCGTCGGTCACGTGAAGGAATATCCCGGACACCCGGCCCGGGATCCGTTGCGGGTTTACGGCGATGTTCACCGCGTAGTCGTAGACCGGGCCGGAGTCGTACAGATTCTCCGCGATCGACGAGGGACTGCCGGATCGGCGCACGTGTGTGTTGTACGTGGGTGATCGGGCGTCTTCGTCCCACCAGTCCTGGTTGCCGGCCTGGAAGTAAGGCATTCGAGTGCCGGGGTTGGGTTGGCGACCGAAAGCCTGGTCGAAGGCGAACGTTCCCACCGGGGTGCGATGAACGCCGTCGGCGGGAGCGCCGACGCCGAGCTCGCCGACCTTGGCGGGTGTCGGTCCCAGGACCACCTTCCACTGCTGACCGTAGCGTTGGAACGCAGTGAGGCTTCCAGTTGTCGCATTGGCCGCAGGGACGCCCACTATGATCCATTGCAGCGGCTGGCCGGCGGGGGACGTCACCGGCTCCGCCGCCGCGGGCGCGACGAGCAGCAGGCTGGCGAGCATCACTCCGAGTTGCCCCGCGACCGCCGCGAGTGTCTTGGCCATTGTCATCGAACACTCCGCGGTAGTGACTGAGCTATCGCACCCGAAAGCGCGCTCATCTTAACCGGATCGCGAAGCAGATCCCGGCAGCGAAATGCCACCGACGTTTTTTGCTGCCTGCCGGCCGTCCTACGAGGGCCCCCTCAGCTCGCCCCCATCCGGAGGGCGCGGTGCGCGAGGTCCTCGACCGACATGAGCACGTCAGGATCGCCGGGCAGCTTGAAATTCACGCGACAGCGCTTGTGCCAGAGGCTCTTCAACGCGGCGCGGTGTCCACGAACGTCTCACTGATCTCACCGCCGGTAGCCGGTCCGCCTCGCGGCCGGGTGGATCGCTTGCCTTGTCGCTCTTGGCGATTCTAAACGCGAACGGCCGTCATGTTCATCTCGACGGTGCCCTGGCATGCGCCGCTCGCGATGTCCGTGTGCATGGTGCCCGACAGTGACCCGTCGGGTTGCGGGGTGTAGCGCACCTCGGCGTGAGCCGGATTCCATTGGATCGTGCCGTCCGGCATCATGCAGTCCCACTGAAAATCGCTGACCTGATTCCAGGACGACCCGTCCCACGTGAATTGAATTGGTTGCGGAACGGTCGAGTTCCTCGGGGCAGGGCCACTCACGATCGTTGCGGTGCACGTACCGCCGGTGCAGTTCGACCGGAAGCCGTATGTATCGGTGTACTGCACCTCAGACTGGCCGGCGGCCTGGCTGGTTCCCGACTTCGGTCCGACGATGAACGTAATCGCGTATTCGCCGTTCCAGGACGCGATGTCGGCGAAGGCCGCCGGACAAAGCGATAGGGCGATCGCGAGCGACGGGGCGCACAAACCAACCAGACGGCTCAGACTCGCGCGACTCATCGGCTTCCTTCCTGGGTGTGCCTGCGTTCCGTGAGTGTCGCAGAAGCAACGTCTCGAGGTAGGGGAATGAAAAGCGCGTATTCGCGGGCCCAGAATCTCGGTCGTCCCGTGCGCCGACCGTTCGTCATCGACGTGGTCACCAGCTTTTCGCGCAACAGGGTGACCATGCGGAGACGGGTTGGGTCCGATCCGCAGCCTGTACATACTGGCGGCGAGGATGGTGCATGCCGAGATGCCGGCTGTCCATCGCACGGGGACAAACCACCCGAAGGGACCTCATGACCGAGACGACGAATGTCGCAACGCGGCCGACACGACTGGGGTGTGTGTATCTTCCCCAGTTCGCGCCCGAATGGTTGGCCGCGACGGCGCGCGGTGCCGACGAGGCGGGCCTCGACGAGCTGTGGGTCTGGGAAGACTGCTTTCTCACCGGCGGGATCTCGGCTGCTGCGATCGCGCTGTCGAGCAGCAACACACTCACCGTCGGAGTCGGCGTCGCCCCGGTTCCCATGCGCAACCCTGCGCTGACCGCAATGGAGGTCGCGACGTTGGCGCGCGCATTCCCCGGTCGGGTACGCGTCGGCGTCGGCCACGGCGTGCAGGACTGGATGGCGCAGATCGGTGCGAAGGTGGGCTCCCCGATGACGCTGTTGCGCGAGCATCTCACATGCATCACGGCGCTTCTGCGCGGTGATCGGGTCACCTACCAGGGCCGTTACGTTCGACTGGACGACGTCGCCCTCGATTGGCCGCCGCCACCTGACACCGAATTGCTCGCCGCAGCAGTGGGTCCGAAGACGTTGCGACTCACGGGGGAGCTCGCCTCCGGCACAGTCATCACCCAGTGCACCACTCCCGCCGAACTGCGTGAGGCGGTCGCGCACGTCCGAGCCGGTAATGCGTTGGTAGGCCCAACCAAGGAGTCTTCGATCGTCGTCTACGTGCTGAGCGCCGCCGGTCCGAACGCCGAGGCCGATTTGGCCGCAGAGATCAAGCGCTGGGACGCCGACAAGACCGGCGACCTCGGCGTGTGCGGCACCGCCGAGGGGATCGCCCTTGGTGTCCGGAGGTGGGTCGACGCCGGCGCCGACACGATCGTGCTGCAGCCCCCCGTCGACGCGGCCATCGAAGACTTCGTGAGGTTCGCCGGCACGGAGGTCAAGCCCCTTCTCTGACACTCGAGCCGTGGCGCGGTCCAGATCGCTTCTCGAGACTCGGCCGGGCTGCGTCCGGAGGGTTGCTCACTCTAGCGTCGTCCACCGCCACGCCTCGGCGGGGACGGCCGGGGCGCGGGTCCCGGCCGTCCGATATCCGGGCGCCCGGGTGCGGGAGGCCGGATGTTCGGCGGCCCAGGCGGTCCCGGCGGTGCCGGCGGGCGAGGAACCGGGATGTCGATGTCGATGTCGGGGATGACATCCGGGACCCACACCGGCACCCACGGGTCGACGTAGACGGCTGGAGGCGGCGGAAATTCACAGATGAGCGTGGTGAAATTCCAGTACATGCCCGGCGGGCAAGGCGGTGGTGGCGGGGGCTGGGCCCGGCCGATCGCGGGTGAGGTGAGTTCTATGAGCGGCAGAGCTGCCAACACGGCAGCAGATACGGCGCTGCGTTGTAGCCAAGGCTTCATCGGACATCTTCTCTCGCTTGCCTCCTGCAGGGAAAGCCTACGATTCGGCTGCTGTCTGAGGGGCTCGATTCAGCGCAGACATCAGACGACCACTGATGAATGTGCGCGCGCGACACGTCGGATCAGTGTCCCGCCGATTTGCTGACGCGGTTGGTCGGGCGCAGCGGGGTCGGTTCGGTCCGAATGGCACACGGGCGTCGATGCATTCAAAATTCTGCTCAGTGACCTTGGGAGCGCGCGCTCTGGTTCTCCAACGGCGAATACGCCACGCGTTCGGGGCCGTGTCCTTATCGTGTGGTCATACGGTGCAGAGAGCCTTTGCGCAGAAATGTTTGCGAGAGTAGCGCCTTTCGATGAAGGAGGAGCAGCAATGATGTTGCCATCACAACCTTTTGGAAGCCGGTCGGCAAGGGCAGCCGTGGGCGCCGTCGCAATGGCCGGTGCGGTGTTTCTCGGCGGCACCGTCACGGCAAGTGCCGAGCCGCCGGCGCCGCCGCCACCCGCGCCACCGAACTGCTCGCCCGCGGATTGGGCCGGCGTGAGGGCGGGCGTTGCCGCGGCGCTGTCGGCATACCTGTTCACCCACCCTCCGGTGAATGACTTCTTCGCGACGCTCAAAGGCCAATCCAGAGACGAGATTCAGCCGAAGGTACAGACGTATCTGGACGCCAATCCTCAGGTCCGCAGCGAACTGCAGGGCATCAGGCAACCCGCGGACGACTTCCTGGCCCGGTGCAACCAGCAACCGAATCCGCCGAACGTCCCGATTCCCTGACCGCGCGGCACCCGGCTGGGAAAGGTGAACGGATCACCGCTGAATTCGGCGGCGTCCATGATGCAAAGCCGTGCATGATGTCCTAGACCGTCACGGCGAGCAGAAGCCGCACCAGTTCGGCTTGGCGATGTGTCGCGGTCTTGCTGAAGACGTTGCCCAAGTGCGTTTTCACGGTATCGCGGGACAGTTGTAGGTGGTCCCCGATCGGTCCCAGACCTTCACCGTTCAGCGTGAGCTGCGCGACCGCGGTCTCGGTCTTGGTCAGACTGAACAGCTCGCGGAGCACGTCGGATGCCGGTATCGGACGCCGCTCGGGATCGACGATGACGACCTGGGCAGTTGGTCCCCGAGAAACGACCTCGGTCCTCGGATGGTTCATCGGCACGACGTGGACAGCGTAGGGGCGACGGCCGGACGGGCGGTCACACGCCAGAGAGCCGCCATGGCGGATGCCGAACGCATCCCCGTCGAGTGCGAAGTTCAGCAAGGCCTCCAGTCGCAGGCACATCCGGGGGGCTGAAGCTGCGAGACGACCGGCGCGCGAAATCAATCCGTCGCCTTCGCGCAACATGCGCTCGGCCGCGGCGTTGGCGTGCACGAGACGCAAGCCGGCGGCGACGATGACGATCCCGTGTTCGACGTAGTCCAGTGCATCCGCGAGCTCACCGGTGCGACGTGACAAACTCGTCAGACCGTTCTGCACGCGCAGCCCGTGCTGGAGGTGCGGGACGAGCATGGTGAACAACTGTGTCAGGTCTTGGTTGTCGAATGTCTCGGAGCCTTGCGTTCCTGCGATCAGGAAGCTCGTCGGCTCGGCTTCGTTCGTCAGCCGAACGAAGATGCCATCGGTCAGGCCGTTCGGACGAATCCAATCGTTGAAGAACTCGGCGCTTGTGCGGGGCTCGATCACTTCCGTCCCGGTGCGCAACACACCAACTGGTCCGCGCTCAACGGTCTGCAGAACATAGTCGTGGCGACCGAAGTGCTCGGCGTAGGAACCCGGTTGGGTTTCCGGTGACAAGGCGCCGGTCATCGACCGGCTGACTCCGTCGGTGAACACCAGCGACGTGGACCGCACCCGTCGCCCCGCGACGGTCGCCGTCACGAAGGTGTGATGAATGTGCGCGATCGCCTCATCCCACAAGTCCGGGGTGACCGCCGCGGCATAGATCATCGACAACATCTCTGAGAAAGCAGCGACAGTGATCATCAGTCCGCAACACCGCCTTCGCTCGCATCTGGAGCGGCGGCCAGCGACATCGACATCGACCGCCACGTGTCAGTAAACCTCACCCGTTCGGGCGAAGCGGGCAAAACGACGCGATGGTGTAGTTGACCCACGGTCGAGTAATCGCGACGACCGGCTCAGACGACCTCTCGACAGGGTGCGCGTCAGATCGGGCGACGAAAGGCAAGAGCAGCAATGAATTTCACAAGATCAAATACTTCGAGGTTGCTGGCCGCGGTAGCTGTCGGCGCGGTCGGAATCGTCTCGGCACCGGCCGCCCACGCCGACGAATCGTGCAAGGTCGACGGCGAGTACCTGAATCTCAAAAATCGGGAGCTGGGCTACCAATCGATGTTCGTCCAAACCGACGGAACGCACTTCGGGCCAGGAATCGGAACCGCCGCCCACGGCGAGAACCCGACGTATGGCACTGTCAGCGACAGCGTATTCTCGGGCCGATTCCTGTCTTTCACGATCACGTGGAATGACAACAAGGGAAGAGCGCACTACGCGGCCACCGTCGGCGACGACGGATTCGCGCACGGCGCGGCCGACGGACCGCAGATACCGATCAACCTCTGGAATGCCGGATTATGGGACTCGACAACGCACATCACGTGCTCATCGACCCAAAGTCCTGCGGCGGCACACACGTTGACCGGTGATGTGCAGCTCTATGACAAGCCCGGCGGCGACGACGCGGGTGCCGTCGTCATTGCGGAGCTCAAGAAAGGCGATGCTGTGGTACTCAACGGCCCGTGTCCCATAGTCGCCGCCGACGCGACAAACGGCTGGTGCGTGATCACCGACACCACCAAGAACAAGACAGGCGCCGTCTGGGGGGATTTCGTCTCGAAGTGACGTCGCCGCGCACTATCTCCGACGACCTCGAACCAAGGAATCAGCGGCGTTTGAGTACCGGCCACTCGCTCGCCGGGGAAAGGAGGGGGATGGTCAGCGTCAAGTTCGCCCGGCGTCACCGTCGCGTCGCGACGGGAATGATGACCGGCATTCTCACGACCGCTCTGGTGCTCGCCCCACCCGCGGCCGCGCTCCATGTCGAGCAATACATCGAAGTGCCGCAATGCCAACCGGCTACGAGCCAAGTGTGTCCGCAGAGCCCGGAAGTGCGGTTCACCGCTGGACAGAACGACCGGATTCAAGCGCAGTTCACCGCGAATGCCAACCACTGCTCGGACATTCTCGTGCGCTTCAACGTCGACAACTACCCGCAGAGCGAGTGGCTTCGAGTCGGACCGGGTCAGACCGTCACCAGCCCGTTCTTCGACAGGAGCGGAGAGCATGTCCTCAGCGTGACTGCCCAAGGTGTCGAAGGTGGCTGTAACACCGGTGTTCTCAATGCATGGGGTGGCACAGTTCGCATCGATTCGGTTGACGTTGTGGGACCCGCTCCCCATCCCGTCGCCGATTCCACGCCGGCACCTTGTTCGTGGAGGTACTCCGGCGGCGTCGTCATCGACCAGGACAACGGTATCCGGGTCGACCTCGACCAGTGGCACGATCTCACGGCCATGGGTCCCGCGCATCTGTACGCGCCGGGGTCGACCGTCCAGTCCAATCGTGGAGAGGTCATCGGAGCAGGCGGTGAGGGAACGAACCTGAGCTTCACCATCGTGTGGTACGACAAGCAGGGAGGGCATGCCGAGACCAACGATTACACCGGCAGTATCGACCCACAATGGGGGACGCTGGGCGGAACCACCGTCAACAACGCCGGAGTCACCAATCACTGGTCGGCGCAAGAACATTGGATGTGCACGTGAGGGCGTCACCGCCGGTGGGCCAGGGAGCGACCACCGAATCGTTGAGTGTCGGCAGCACCGCGGCAGGGCGTCTTGTCCCTCCGTGACTCACTCGGTCGAAATCTCTGTCGAAAGGAACATTGATGTCTCGCAACAATCTCCGCCTCGCGCGGTTGGCTGCCGAAGTCTGTGTCATGGTCACCGCGACCACTGCCGCCGGGCTGGCGATCGCCTGGCCCGCATCGGCAAAGCCTTACGTGCAGGACAGCTACATCGAGGTGCCGCAATGCCAGCCGGCGACGAGCCAGCTCTGTCCGCAGATCCCGACCGCGAGCGTCGGCGCGATCATGGCCCCCACCGTGTCGTTCACGGCCAACGCCAACCACTGCTCCGACATCATCGCTCACGTCTTCATCGACGGGGAGGAATTCGGCTCCGACCTCCTCGAGCCGGGGGAGACCACTCCCGAGTTCCCGTTGGAGGATCTACGACCCCACACGGTCGGCATACAGGCCGAGGGCGTTCCTGGCGGCTGCAACCGCGGCTGGGTCGACGCGTGGGGCGGGACTCTTCATTTCAAGGGGACCCTGCCACTGTCGTGAAACCCTCCGCGGCCACGCCGAAGGTCCCGGCACCCGATGCCGGACAATCAGCGGATGCAGACGTGGTCCGTGAGGCAGGTGGCCAGGCGGCTGGTCCCGACCGATCCGGGGCAGGTCCGGCTGCGCTCGGCCGCGGCGACGACGACGTCGCTGATCATCGCCATCGTCGCGCTGCTGGGTTTCACGCGAGTGACCGGACAGCCGATCACCGTGGCGATGCTCGGCGCGGTGGTGGCGATGCAGGCCTCGGCTGCGGTCAAGGATCGCGACCAGCGCAGCCGCGTCATCACCACACTGTGGCTGTTCGTGCCGTCGATCTGCGCGGTGACGCTGGCGGCGTTGCTGACACCGCACGGCAAGATCGCCGACGTCGGGTTCATCGTCGTGCTGTTCGCCGCGGTCTGGGTCCGACGGTACGGCCCGCGCGGCAACGCGCTCGGGGTGATCGCGTTCATCTCCTACTTCTTCGCCCTGTTCCTGCGGGTCTCGATCAGCCAGGTGCCGGTGTTGGCGGTGGCCGTCGCCGTCGGGATCGCCTCCTCGTTGTTCGTGCGCGTGGTTCTGTTCCCCGACCGCCCCCGTGCCGAGGCACGGCGTCTGATGTCGGCTCTGCGTGCAGCGTCGACCGTCGCGCTGGACGCGGCGGCCGCTCCCGACGACGGTATCGAGGCGTTGCGGCGACGAATGGACCAGCTGGGCGAGACCGCGCTGCTGATCGACGACTGGCTGGACCGCCATGAGGCCGCGAAGTCGCTCAGCGTGACGAGCAAGGACCTCGCGCGCCGGGTCTTCGAGGCGCAGATCATGCTCGAGCAGTCTGCGGTCCTGCTCTGGCGCCTGGGTTCTCCGCACCGGTGGCCGGCCGACGTTCGGGACGCGGTCACGGCACTGCGGACGACGTTGACCAACGACCCGGCCGACGACGAACTGCGAGAGGCGCGCCGGCACGGAGCGGCATCGGCGGAGCGGGCTGATCTCTCGACACCGGAGGGCTTGGCCACGGTGGCGGTGTTCCGGGCGATGCAGGCGCACTTGGCCATACATCACATCACCACCAATGCGCTCGGTGTCACCGACGAAGCCCCCCAAGAGGAGCACGACGACTCCCGAGACGCCGACGAGGACGAGGACTCGGGGCTGCATCCCACCACCAAGACCGCCGTTCAAGTCGCGATCGCCACCAGCGCGGCCACGATTCTGGGCGAGCTCATCTCGCCGGATCGGTGGTACTGGGCCGTGCTGACCGCCTTCCTCGTCTTCACCGGTGTCACCACCCGCGGGGAACTCTTGTCGCGCGTCGGCCATCGCATCATCGGCACCATCGCCGGTGTGGTGGCGGGGGTGCTGTTGGCGGCCGTCGTCGGCCAGCACCCGGCCGTGCAGATCGTCGTGCTGCTGATCTGCGTCTTCTGCGCGTTCTACCTCGTCACGGTCGCCTACGTGTGGCTCACGTTCTTCGTGACGGTGCTGTTGGCCATGCTGTACGGGCTGCTGGGCAACTTCAGCCTGCAGGTGCTGGAGTTGAGGATCGCCGAGACCGCGGCGGGCGGGCTGGTCGGGGTCGCCGCGGCGTACTTCGTCTTCTCCACCAAGACCCGCGCCACCTTCGTCGAGAAGGTGCACGAGTATCTCGATCGCGTGCAGGAGGTGATCGACTCGAGTGTGGATTCCGTGCTCGCTCCCGGCGGTGAGACCGACCTGGTGGCACAGTCTCGCCAGATGGACAACGCGCTGCTCGCCGTGATCACGGCCGGCAAGCCGTTGCAGATCGGGCCCACATCGGACCTGCGTCGCGGTGTGCGGCGGCTGGTCCGCGGATTGCAGATCGGCAACAGGTCGGCGCACGCGTTGGCTCGAGCCGGCGTGGCCGCCGCTGCAGCGCAGCAGGATTCGGCGCCGCCGGAGGCGACTGCCGATGCGCTTCGGCACGCAGTCGCCCAGACCTGCGCCACAATCGCCGTCGTGAGAACCGTCGCCTCGGGGGAGCAGGCGGCCGCCTCCGACCGCCGGAGCGACCAGGTGATCGCCGATGCTCTCGACATGCCGGAACTGCCACCGGGACCCGTGCGCGCCGCGATCCGCGCCATGAACACTCTCGATCGCACCCTGGCCGAGGTGACCAACCGCGTGTGAATGCGCGTCGTCATCCGGGCGGCGCCGGCGGTGTCGCGGCCTGGGACCGCACGGCTCCGATACTGGCCGTCACGACCAGCCCGATCGCGACGTAGTCGGTCGGGCCGAGTCGCTGACTCAGCACAACCCATCCCGCCAGCGCGGCGATGGCCGGCGACAGACTGGTCACGATCGCGAAGACGTGGGGCGGCAGCGTCCGCAGGGAGGTCAGCTCCAGCGAGTAGGGGATGACCGAGCACATCAACCCGACAAGGATCGCCAAACCCACCACGGTCCAACTGGCGGCCGCGCGAGTGTCGATCGACATCGCCGCGGCCGGGGCCGTCAGCGCAGCACCGATCGCGCTGGCCAGCGCCAGAGCGTCCAGGCTGGGGAAGATCCGGCCGGCATGGGCGGTCGCCAGAATGTAGCCGGCCCAGCCGATCGCGGCTCCGGCGGCGAGGACCAGTCCGAGCGCATCCCACGCAGGCAGGTGGCCGCGGCCCAACCCCAGCAGCGCGACACCGGCGAAGGCCAGTGCGGCCCAGGCCCAACCAGACCGGCGGCGACTGAGCATGACCGAGAGGATCAGCGGTCCGCAGATCTCAACGGTGACGGCGACGCCCAGGGGTATCCGCGAAAGTGCTTCGTAGAAGCACAGATTCATCGTAGTCAGCGACACGGACAACGCGGCGACCGAACGGTATGCGTGCCTCGTCAGACCGCGCACCGTGGGACGGACCGCTACGCACAGCACCACGGCCGCCACCGCGAATCGCGCGAAAACCGTACCGGTGACGCCCAGTGGGGCGAACAAGCCGACCGCGAAGGCGGCGCCCACTTCCTGGACCGCGGCTGCGATGACCACCAACAGCGCCGGCCACGCCACTGCGCTCTCTCTTCGCGCCGGCATCCTGTCCATCGTCGCAGAGGGGTCAGGTGACCGGAAGCCAGTGACCGACGGCGCGGGAGATCTCCATGTAGACCGGGATCCCGATGGTGACGTTGTAGGGGAACGTGAGGCCCAGAGACGCGGCCAGCGGTAGCGTCGGGCTGGCCTCGGGGATCGCCAGCCTCTGCACCGCAGGCACGGCGATGTAGGAAGCCGAACCGCACAACAGGGCGAACAGAACGTAGGTGCCGGGCTCGAAATGGGTGTGTGTCGCCACGGCGTAGCAGCGCGCGACCAGAATCCCGAAGGTCGCGAACAGGTTTGGTGCCAGCAGGCCGAAGACGACGAGTCCTCGGCCGCCGCTCCTGACGTCCTTCAACTTGCGGGACGCCCTCATGCCCATCTCGAACAGGAACAGGCAGAGCAGACCTTCGAAGGCCCGATTGAAGATCACATTCGTCGACTCGACGGCCTTGGCACCCTGGAGTCCGCTGAGCAGGCCGATGATCAGTCCGCCGAAGAGCAGACACAGCCCGGGGTTGAGGAACAGCTCCCGCAGCAGAGAGGCGGAGATGAGACGCTGCTTCCCGTACTCGGCGGAGATGCCGCCCGACTCGGGATGCTCACGTTTCTCGAGCGACAGCTCGAGCTCGTCCTCGACGGCGCGCTCGAGTCGGGTCGGTGCGTGCCCGGCCGCGGCAGCGACGACGGCCTGCCGCTCGGCGTGCCTGTCGTAGCCGGGTTCGTCGGGCATGTTGCCCAGAGGGTCCATCCCGCGCCGGCGCAGCCGGGAGACGAGGTAGATCGCCACCAGACAGCCGGGAACCTCCATGACGGCCAGCATCACCGGCATGTAGGCGTCGAACGCCAGGCCTGCCGCCGTGAGGACCGCGACGCAGGTCGCGAACGTGCCCGCCGAGTCCGAGCCGTAGTAGCCGGCGACGGTGGCCGTGTCGACGCGCCGCATCGGCGTCGTCCGGGACAGCAGAAGATAGGCGACGACACCCACGATCAGGTTGGTGAGGAAGCCCAGGACCATGAACCCAGCCACGGTGCCGATGGAAGAGGGGTGGATCAGCGCCAGCTGCTCGCCTCCGTGCCAGCCGACGGCCAGCAGCAGGTACATGGTCAGGCCCTGGTACACCGCGTACGGAAACTCGAACTCCACCTTCAGGATCGGGATCAGGAAGCCGAAATAGAAGAACAGCAGCAGCGGCTTGAAGAGGTTGGACTGAAAATTCGCCAAGAAGTCATGGACCACCGATCGCCCCCCGATTCGCACAGTGGCGGCATCGCGATCTGCCGCGGCTAGTGGAATCTAGCGCGAGCTGAGCCGATACCCCTGCGAACACTCCGCAGAGGACGCCTCATCGGTGCGGCCACCAACTCTTCTCCCGAAGTAGAGTCGCGATCGCCGGAACGGTGATCGTTCGCACGACGAAGGTGTCCAGCAGGAGCCCGCAGCCGATGACGAACCCCGCCTGGACCATCATGTCGACGGATCCGATGATCAGCCCGAACATGCTGGCGGCGAAGATCACACCTGCCGAGGTGATCACCGAACCTGTGCTGGCGACTGTGCGCAGCACGCCGACGCGCATGTTCTGCATGGATTCCTCGCGCAGTCGCGAAACCAGCAGCATGTTGTAGTCCGCCCCGACGGCGACCAGCAGGATGAACGCCAGAAGCGGTACAGGCCAGGCGATGTCATGTCCCAGCCCGTACTGGAAGACCAGCACGCCCAAGCCGAGTGCTGCGAAGTAGTTCAGCACAACTGTGCCGAGGAGATAGAGCGGGGCGACGATGGCGCGCAACAACAGAATCAAGATGACGCCGACGATCAGCAGCGTGGCCGCAGCCAGCCGCTTGAAGTCTGCGGACAGCAGCTGTTGGAGATCGGAGTTGACCGCCGGGAATCCGGCGACGGAGATCGACGTATCGGCGAGTGACGTGTTGGGCCTGGCAGCGTTGGCCGTGTCGATGATGCGGCGGTTCAAAGCCATCGCCTCGGCGGAAAAGGGGTCATAGGACGACGTGATGGCGAATCTGGCGGTGCGTCCGTCGGGCGAGACGAATTGAGCTGCGAGGTCGCTGAATTGACGGTTCCCGAAGGCGTCCGGGGGCAGGTAGAAGCCGGATGCAGCGTCGGAGTCCGCTGTGGCGCGGGCCGAGTTCTGCAGCGCAGTGGCGACCTGACTCATGCCGCCGAGCAGCTGGATGTTGCTGTCGGCCAGCGTGTGCACACCGGTGGCCAACGCCTGGGCACCGGAGGCGAGACGGCTGACGCCGTCTTGGAGCCGGTGCACCTTGCCGACGAGGTCGGCGGGCTCGCCGGCGGCGTCAAGGGTCTGCTGCATGGTGGACGCCGCCTTCTCGACGTCGGCGAGCGTGCCTGCCACGGTGGCGTTCTGGCGAAACTGGTCGCTGAACGCGGCGACCTGATCGAAGAATCCACCGTTACGGAGGGTGACGAGAACGTGCGTCTCGTCGCGAAGTTGTGCGCACTGTGGGGTGGCGGCGCACCACGGAGAAGCATCGAGGCTGTCGACCAACGGCTCGATGACCCCGACGGCACCGGCGGCCTGGTGGGCGAGTGGTCGAAGGCCGGCGCCACTGCGGACGGCTTGATCGACCGTGGGCGCTGCCGCGCCGAGTTGCCGCAGCAGCGGTTGAGTGCTCTGCAGCGTCTGGGCTGAGGTCTGCGCCCGGCTGAGGAGGCCGGTCAGGGGAGTCAGCGCGCGCCGCAAAGTGGTGTCAAGTTGGCCCAAACCGGCCGCGAGTTGGTCGGCGCCGTCGGTGAGCTTGGCGAGATCGTCCCTGTGGGCTTGTCCGTCGGCGACAGCGCCGGCCATCTTGTCGCCGATCCGGCCGTTCTGCCAAGACAGTTGCGCCTGATCGAGGCGCTTCCCGGTGGGGCGGGTGACACCGGAGACACGGGTGACTCCCGGCAGTTGGGTGATGCGCGAAGCCAGTTCGTCGAGATCGGCGAGCCCCTTCGCGGTGCGCATGTCGGTGTCGGATCGCAGGAGCAGGAATTGGCTGATGACTGCGTCTTTGGGGAAATGCCGGTCCAACAGCTGGTAGCCCTGATTGCTGTCGGTGTCGGCCGGCTGCCCGGCGCGGTCGTCGTAGCTGATCTTCATCGTCGCGGCGATGCCGGACAAGGCGAGCAGCACCACCACACTCGCGGTCAGTAGCGGCCACGGTCGCCGAACCACGGCGACGGCCACCCGGTTCCAGTGGCGGCGGGACAGATCGGCGCGGGGTTCTCCGATGCCGTGTCTGGCGGCCAGCGCCAAGACCGGCGGGAGCAGTGTCACTGTGGCCAGGAACCCGATCAGCACTGCGACCGCGCACGCGGGGCCCAGGCCCTGGAAGACACTGAGTCGGGCGAAGACCATGGCGGCGAAGGCCAGCGCGACGGTGGCCGCCGAGGCCATGATGACGCGTCCGATGCTGCCGGTCGCCGCCACGATGGCTTCTTCTGCGTGGATGCCCTGCCGTCGTTGCTCGTGGTAGCGACTGATCAAGAACACGCTGTAGTCGGTGCCCGCACCCAACAGGATGGCCACCAAGAACGTGATGGTGAACTGTGAGACCGGCACGCCCGCTTCGCCCAGGCCCGAGAGGATTCCGCGCGCGACGACCAGGCTGACGCCGATGACGAGCAGCGGTAGGAGCGCGGTGAACACAGAGCGATAGACCAGGAGAAGTATCAGAGCGATGATCGCCGCAGTGGCGATCGAAACGATGTGCGCATCGCGTTCGCCGGTGGCGATCTGATCGTGGAATGTCGTGGGGGGACCCGTGACGTGGGCCGTGGTCGGAGTGCCGGCGAAGGCCGAGGCCACGCCGGCCCGCACGGCATCGACCGCCTCGGTGGCCTTGGGGTCGCCGAGCGTGCCGGCGATGCCGACCGGGAGGAACCAGGCCTTCCCGTCCGCGCTGATCGCGTGTCCCTTGGTCGTGGGGTCGGCGAGAAGATCCTGCACCATCAGGACGTGCGTGGTGTCGGCACGCAGTGCGGCCACGAGTTCGTCGTAGCGGTGCCGCACCGAGGAGGTCAGTCCCTGCGGGTCCTCCATCGCGACGATGATCGAGGTTTTCGCGCCTCGCTCGTCAAAGGCGGTGGCCATGTCGTCGAAAGCTCGAAATGAGGCCACGTCGTTGGGCAGCAGTTGCACAGACTGCTGGCGGACGACGCTTTCGAGCTGGGGGAACACGACCGCCAGTAGCACGGCCGCGCCGATCCACGCCGCTATCACCAGCCCCTTGTGCCGGATGGTGAATCGGCCGAGCGCTGCCAGCCGGGGGCTGTATTCACCCGTGCGCCCGCGAGGCCCCTGTGGCCGCTTGGTCGTTACCGTCGTCAACGGGACCACCGGCACGAGAGGCCAGCTTCGAGAACATGTTTCGGCGGTGCCGCGTCGATACATGCCATGCCCCGGGCGGCTCGGCGAGGCCGCAAGGGAGCTTCGAGCGATTGACGGTCCGAAACCACCGGCGGCCCCTTATCATCATGGTGAAGAGCTTCACCAACCAATTGGGTGACACTCTTCACCAAACTTGGGCGGCGGCGCAACCCCCGCCGGCGAACCGGGAGGTGCTGCACGCTTCGATGGCCATGCATCGCGGAATGACCGCGGATCAACGACGGGAGCAGCGGCGCGGGCAACTGATGGAGGCGGCTCTCGACGCCGTCGCAGAACGCGGCGTGAGCGATCTACGCGTGCGCGCCGTCAGTGCGCGGGCGCGGCTCAACGACCGGTACTTCTACGAGAGCTTCCGTGATTGCCAAGAGCTCCTCCTGGCGACCTTCGATGACCAGTTCACCCGTGCCCTGACAGGGATCATGGCGACGCTGACGGAGTCGCCGCCCGACCTCAGGCCTCGGGTCAGGGATATCCTCGAGTTCGCCTTCGCCTTCATCGACGACGACCCTCGGCGTGCGCGGCTGCTCACCGAGCTCCAGACGGCCGAAGCTCTCGCTTCGCGTCGTCACGAGGTGATCGACACCCTCACTGAGATCATGGTGGGGCAGGTGCGACACCTGCTCGGAGTGAACGCGGGAACTGACGACACGATCAGGTTGACGGCGTTGACCGTCATCAGCGGCCTTCTCGAGTTGGTCGCACAGTGGTACCGAAGCGAGGTGAGTGTCAGCAGAGCTCAGCTGATCGAGTTCGCCACCGCACTCGTCGTCACCACCACGGACATCACGGGCTCACTGGAACGTCAGCTCGCGCCGCTCGACGACGGCGAACCCACAGATGCCTCTTGAGCAGGGGAGCTACTTCGCGACGGTGAGCAATACGGCGCTGTCCTCGAGGGCCTCGAGACTGTGTCGGTGCGGGGGGATGATCAGCAGGTCGCCGGCTCGGCCCTCCCATGCGTCGTCGCCGGCATGGAGGCGCACCCGGCCGCTCAGCACGAAAAGTGTTGCTTCGCCCGGACTCTCGTGCTCGGCCAGCGATGTGCCCGCGGTCAGGCCGAGGACCGTCTGGCGCAGCTTCTGTTCGTGACCGCCGTAGACGGTGCCGGCGCTGCGACCGGTGGATGCCGTGGCGGCCTTCTCGAGGTGCTCGCGGGCGACGGCGTCCAGGGAGAGCTTGTGCATGGTCATCCTTCCGTCGGTGCCCGCTCGGTCCCGCAGGCATTGCTCCACCACCTTAACCAAATCTGCGTTGGAGAAATCGTCGCCAGGGCTAGTTTTCACAAAGAATGATTGTGTAAACTCAGGGCCATGACCTACGTGATCGGAAAGCCGTGTGTGGATGTGAAAGACCGCGCCTGCGTGGAGGAGTGCCCGGTCGATTGCATCTACGAAGGCGGCCGCGCGCTCTACATCCATCCGGACGAGTGCGTGGACTGTGGAGCATGCGAACCGGTCTGCCCGGTGGAGGCGATCTACTACGAAGACGATCTGCCGGCCGACCAGCACGAGCACCTGGCCGACAACGCGGCCTTCTTCTCCGACCCGCTGCCCGGACGCGAGGGCCCGCTGGGTTCGCCCGGGGGAGCAGCCAAGCTCGGTCCGTTGGCGGTCGACGCACCGCTGGTGGCCGGGATGCCGCCGCAGGAGCAGTCGTGAGCGGGCGGCGCGGGGAGGTGCTGGAGTTGCTGCGGGCTGCCGACGGCCCGCTGAGTATCACCGCGATCGCCGGCGAGTTGGGGATACACCCCAACACCGTGCGCTTCCACCTCGATGCGCTGGCAGGAGCGGGGCAGGTCGAGGCGGTCGAGGCCGGTCGAACCAAACCCGGCCGCCCGCCCCTGATGTTCCGAGCGGTCGCGGGCATGGACCCGGCGGGACCTCGCGATTACCAGATGCTGGCAGGTATTCTCGCCGACGCGCTCGCCCGCCAGCCGCGACCGTCGGCGCGGGCCATGGCGGCCGGGCGGGCCAGCGCCGAGCGTGTCGCAGAACCCGCTCGCACGCGCAGCCGCCGTCAGGCCGTCGACCGCCTCACCGGGCTGCTCGACCAACTGGGCTTCGCCCCCGAAAAGGGCTCAGCGGCACGGAGGTCCGACGAGATCGGGCTGCGCAACTGCCCGTTCCTGGAACTGGTCGACACCCGCAGAGACGTGATCTGCCCGATCCACCTCGGGATCATGCAGGGCGCACTGGAAGCATGGGATGCACCCGTCACCGTCGACGCTCTCACTCCGTTCGCCGAGCCGGATCGCTGCGTTGCGCATCTGGTCTCGGCCGGGAGCACGTCATGAGCACCGCGCACGCCGTCGCCGCCGCCGTCAGCTTCACGTGGCTGGGTATGGTGATCGCGATTTCGTTCATCGAGGCGCCGCTGAAGTTCCGTGCCCCCGGGGTTTCGCTGCAGATCGGCTTGGGTATCGGGCGGCTGGTGTTTCGCGCGCTGAACACGGTCGAGGCCGTCCTGGCCGTCGTCCTGCTGATCCTCCTGGTCGCCGACCCGCCTTCGCCGACCGCAATAGCCGCGGTGTGTGTGGTCGTCGTGGTGTTGGCCGCGCAACTGCTGGTGGTGCGGCCGCGCCTGACGCGGCGCTCCGACCTGGTCCTCGCCGGGTCCGCCGCTCCGCACGAGGCTGACCAGCCGACCCGCCGGTCGCGGGTCCACTACAGCTACGTCGGTCTGGAACTGGTGAAGATCGCCGCATTGGTGATCAGCGGTGCCGCAGTGCTGGCAGGCGCCTGAACAACGGACAGTGCATGAGGAGGGAACCATGAAATCTGTTCCACTACGAGTCGTTACCAGCGTGGAGAGCGGCCGGACGCGCCTCCGTGGGCTGTCGGAGTCCGATCTCGACGCGATCGCCTGGGACTTCCTCGGATCCGAGTTCACCGGCCTCGCCTACGCCAACTGGCCGATCGAGCGTCGCGTCGGCGCCTATCTGACCCACCACGGCATGACTCATCTGCGGAACAACGGCGACGCACACGCGGCCGTACTGCAGCGCGTTCTGGCCAACGTCGGCACGGCCCTGCGCAACGGCACGCTGTCCGCCGCCACCTGGGCGAGCTCGCGGCGGCAGCCTCGGGCCGAGCGCATCGCGGTGTCCGGGTGAACGACATGGCCGACTCGGGGTCGTCGGCAGCGGGTCTTCGTGATGTGGCCACCCGCGCGGACATCGACGTGCTGCTGCGTCGCTTCTACCACGAGGCCTTCGGTGACCAGGTTCTCGCCGCGCCGTTCGCCGAACTCGCTTCGCACGGCCTCGAACAACACCTTCCCGTCATGTGCGACTTCTGGGAGACCGTGCTGTTCCGGGCCGGGCTGTACCGGCGCAACGCGCTGACCGTCCATCGCGGCATCCACGAGAGCACACCACTGTCGGCGGTGCATTTCACGCGCTGGCTCGCCCTGTGGACCGCTACCGTCGACCAGATGTATCAGGGTCCTGTCGCCGAACACGCCAAGATCCAGGCCGGCAGGATCGCCACCGCCATGCACCGGCGCCTGACCGGTGCCCACCACCCGGGCTGGTCACATCGATCCGTTCGAGCCGCAGTCAAGGAGGATTCATGCGCGTCGTAGTGGACCGTGATCGCTGTGAGGGCAATGCCGTCTGCGTGCGGATCGCACCGAAGATCTTCTCGCTCGACGACGACGATTACGCCGTGGTGGGTGCCGACCCGGTTCCCGCCGACCAGGAGACACTCGTCGAGCAGGCCATCGCCGAGTGTCCGCGCGCTGCTCTGTCGCGCGCGGACTGAACCGGCCGCTCGGGATTCAGCCGGCGGTCGTGGTCATGCGCCGGATGTGCGTCGCCGCGACCGACAGCGCCGCGAGGCTGTGCGGAGCGTGGGCGTGCACGTCATCGAGCGAGCGCCGGGACCGTTGCAGCCGTGACTGATTGACGTCCTCCCACGCCTGGATCCGGGTCCGGGGCCGGTCGCTCTCATGGCTCGCCGAATGCGCGGCGACATCGAGCGTCAGCGACTTCAGCGAGCGGTACAGGTCTTCGCGCAGCGCCAGCCGTGCCTGGGCGGGCCAGCGGTCACCGCGCGGCAGCGCCGACACGGCGAGCAGAAGGTCGTCAACCCCGAGGTGGTCCGAGAGGGCGAAGTACGTCGAGGCCAGCGTGGCGGTGTCGTGCCGGCCTTTGCATTCAGCGGATGGGCGATCGCCCGGGTCAGTCGAGGTGGTCGTCGGCGACGGAGAGGGCCTCGTCGAGGATCTGGAGGCCTTCGGCGACCTCGTCGTCGGTGACGTTGCACGGTGGCACCGCGTGGATCCGGTTGAAGTTCGCGAACGGCAGCAGCCCCCCGGTCTTGCAGGCGGCCAGTACGGCCGCCATCGCCGGGCTCGTCACGCCGTAGGGCGCCAACGGCTCGCGGGTCTTCTGGTCAGCCACCAGCTCGATCGCCCAGAACACGCCGAGACCACGTACCTCACCGACGCTGCGATGCCGAGCGGCGAGCTCGCGCAGGCCCGGACCGAGCACCTGTTCGCCGATACGCGCGGCGTTGTCGACCATGCCCTCGTCCTCCATCGCGTTGATGGTCGCCACCGCGCAGGCGGTCGCCAGCGGGTGACCGGAATAGGTCAAGCCGCCGGGGTAGGCGCGGTCGGCGAACGTCGCGTAGATCGCGTCGTTGATGGCGACGCCGCCGAGCGGAACGTAGCCGGACGTCACGCCTTTGGCGAACGTGATGAGGTCGGGGACGACGTCGAAGTTTTCGATCGCGAACCACTTGCCGGTGCGGCCGAAGCCGGCCATCACCTCGTCGGCGATGAACACGATGCCGTAGCGGTCGCAGAGCTCGCGGACCCCGGCCAGATAGCCCGGCGGCGGGACCATGATGCCCGCGGTGCCGGGCACCGACTCGAGGATGATCGCCGCGAACGACTGCGGCCCTTCCATCTGGATCAACCGCTCGAGGTGCTCGAGCGCCCGCTGCGCCTCCTGCTCCTCGGTTTCGGCGTGGAACGTCGACCGGTAGAGGAACGGGCCGTTGAAGTGCACGACGCCGCTGCTGGCGTAGTCGTTGGGCCAGCGGCGCGGATCCCCGGTCAGGTTGATGGCGGTATCGGTGCCGCCGTGATACGAGCGGTACCGGGAGAGCACCTTGTAGCGGCCGGTGTGCAGCCGGGCCATCCGCACCGCGTGCTCGACGGCGTCGGCGCCGCCGTTGGTGAAGAACACCCGGTTCAGGTCGCCCGGGGTGCGCTCGGCGATCAACCGGGCGGCTTCCGAGCGGGCGTCGTTGACGTGCTGCGGTGCGATGGTGCACAGCGTGGCGGCTTGCTCGGCAATGGCCGCAACGACTTTCGGATGCTGGTGGCCGATGTTGGTGTTCACCAGCTGCGAGGAGAAGTCGAGCAGCTTGTTGCCGTCGCCGTCCCAGACATAGGAGCCCTGGGCCGCCAGCACGGTCATCGGCTTGATCTGCGCCTGGGCCGACCAGGAGTGGAACACGTGCTTGCGGTCCAGTTCATAGGCCCGCTGCCCGCGAGCGATCGCGGCGTCGAGGTCCTCACCGGTGGGTAGGCCGCTCAAAGTAGTTGTCATGGTTGAGTTCCTGAGCTCTTTCGCGGGTCGGGTCAGCCGTTTTGGGGGAAGCCGAGGTTGATGCCGCCGTGACTGGGGTCGAGCCAGCGTTGGGTGATGGCTTTTTGGCGGGTGAAGAACTGCACGCCGTCCATGCCGTGGGCGTGGCTGTCGCCGAACAGCGAGGCTTTCCAGCCGCCGAAGCTGTAGTAGGCCATCGGGACCGGGATGGGGACGTTGATGCCGACCATGCCGACCTCGACCTCGTTCTGGAACCGCCGGGCGGCGCCGCCGTCGTTGGTGAAGATCGCGGTGCCGTTGCCGTAGGGGTTGGCGTTGATCAACTCCAGCGCCTGGTCGTAGGTTTCCACCCGCAGCACCGACAGCACGGGGCCGAAGATCTCGTCGGTGTAGACACTCATCTGCGGCGTGACGTTGTCCAGCAGCGTCGGGCCGAGCCAGAACCCCTCTTGGCCGCCGTCGGCTTGGACGGTGCGGCCGTCGACGACGACCTTGGCGCCGTCGGCTTCGCCGGCGTCGATGTAGGAGGCGACCTTGTCGCGGTGGGCGGCGGTGACCAGCGGCCCCATGTCGGAGTCCTTGGTGCCGTCCCCGGTCTTGAGGGTGGCGGCGCGCTCGCTGATCTTGGCGACCAGGTCATCGGCGATCGGGCCGACGGCCACACACGCCGAGACCGCCATGCAGCGCTCCCCGGCCGAGCCGAACCCGGCGTTGATCATCGCATCGGCGGCCAAATCCAGGTCAGCGTCGGGCAGGATCACCGCGTGGTTCTTCGCCCCGCCCAACGCCTGCACGCGCTTGCCGGCGGCGGTGCCGGTGGCGTAGACGTACTGGGCGATCGGGGTGGAGCCCACGAAGGACACCGATTTGATCTTCGGGTTGGTCAGCAGTTCGTCGACGGCGGTCTTGTCGCCCTGGAGCACGTTGAACACCCCGGCGGGCAGGCCGGCTTCTTTCCACAACTGCGCGATCCACACCGCCGCTGAGGGGTCTTTCTCCGAGGGCTTGAGCACCACGGTGTTGCCGGTGGCGATCGCGACCGGGAAGAACCACATCGGGACCATGGCCGGGAAGTTGAACGGGCTGATGATCGCCACCGGGCCCAACGGCTGGCGGATGGAGTACACGTCGACCTTGGTCGAGGCGTTCTCGGTGAACCCACCCTTGAGCAGGTGCGGGATCCCGCAGGCGAACTCGACGACCTCCTGGCCGCGGGAGACCTCACCGAGGGCGTCGGAGAGCACCTTGCCGTGCTCGCTGGTGATGATCGCGGCCAGCTCGTCCTTACGCTCGTTGAGCAGTTCCCGGAAACGGAACAGCACCGAGACCCGCTTGGTCAGCGAGGTGTCGCGCCACGCCGGAAACGCCGCCGCTGCCGCGTCGATCACCGTCTGCGCATCGGCGACCGACGCCAACGCGACCTGCCCGGTCACCACACCGGTCGCCGGATTCGTCACCGGCGCCAGCCGGACACCATCAGCACCGGACGTCCCCGCGAAAACCTCATCATCGACCCAATGAGAAATAGTGTTCGTCATCAAAGAGCACCTCTCGAACTGGTGAGCTGCCGGTGCAGTTCACCGGGCTTGGTCTCAGTGTGAGGCGGATATACAGCGATGAGCGCTATCAGTCCGTATGCGATATCCGCCGCGCGCTTACACTGTGTAAATGGATGTCACGGTCGGAGAGGTCATCGATCTGCCCGTCGTGCAGCGCGGTTCGCCGGAGGTCTTGAGTGCGTGCCGGTGGGGCGACCCGATCCGCTGGTTGCACGTCGGAGAGGTCGCCGACCTGTCTTCGCTGCTGCAGGGCGGTGAGCTCGTGCTGACCACCGGGGTCGGGCTGGGCCGCGCGCCGCGGCGCTATCTGCAGGGCCTGGCCGATGCGGGCGCCCTCGGCGTCGTCGTCGAGTTGGGGACTGCCCTGACGGAGCTCCCGGATGCGGTGACTGACCTGGCCAGGCAACTCGATCTCGCGCTCGTCGCGCTGCACCGGCAGGTCAGATTCGTCGACGTGACCGAGGCCGTCCATCGCCGCATCGTCGCCGAACAGTACGAGGAGGTCGCCTTCGATCGACGGGTGCACGAAGCCTTCACCGAACTGAGCATGAAGCGCGCTTCGGTCGCCGGGATCGTCGACGCGGCCGCCAGGATCCTCGAATTGCCGGTCGTCCTCGAGGATCTCGCGCACCAGGCGATCGCGGTGTCGGCGAGCGGCGCCGAGACGGCCACGCTGCTCGACGACTGGGAGCTCAGGTCGCGTCGCGCGCCGACGGGTGCCGGCGGCGCCGAACACTGGGTGCTCACCCCGGTCGGCCCGCGCGGCGAGGAGTGGGGCCGGCTGATTGTGCCGACGGCCGCGGACAATCGCGCGCGGGTGCTGATGGTGCTGGAGCGGGCATCGGCGGCGCCGGCGTTGAACCGCATGATCGAACGCAGCCGCAGCGGCCTGCACCAGCAGGCGCAGAGCGGGTTGATCGACGACGTGGTGCAGGGCCGGATCTCCGACGAACGCGAGGCCGCCGCGCGGGCGCACGCGCTGGGGCTCAGGAAGGCGACGCGCTACTTTCCCGTCGTGGTGCGTGTCGAGAGATCCGGCGCGGCGACCGATCCTGTTGCCGTGCAACGTCGTAACGTCGTTCTACTCGACGCCGTCGCGCACACCGTCAACGCCGCCGGGCACACCGGCTTGTTCTCCAGTCGCCGTGACGGGGAGATCGCCGCGTTGCTCGCCGTGACCGCCGGGCGCACCGGAGCGGACAAAGCCCTGGCCGACATCGGTGAGCGCCTGCGACACGACCTGCGCCGGGTCGCCGGGGTGACGCGGTCGGTCTGTGCGGTCGCCGCGGCCGAAGCCGAGATCACCGAGGCGATCCGGGGACTGGCGGAGGCCGGCCATGTCGCCGAGGTGGCTCTCGCGATGCCGGACAGCCCTCGGCGGTACTTCCGCGCGTCCGATGTCCGGCTGCGCGGGCTGATGACACTGCTGCGTGACGACCCGCGCGTCCAACGGTTCGCCGAGACCGAACTCAAGCCGCTGCTCGACCGCGGGGTGCCGGCCGACGTCGAGATCCTGCGCGAATACCTCAGTCTCGCAGGCAACAAGGCCGCGCTGGCGCAGCGGTTGCACATCAGCCGGCCCGCGCTCTACAAGCGGTTGGCCACCATCGCGGAGACGTTGGGCGTCGACCTCGACGACGCCGAATCCATGACGTCGCTGGCCGTGGCGCTGATGGTGTTCGATGCGCGGCGGCGCATCGAACCCGCCAGCCTGCCCGACAACTGACCGCGCCGGACGGTTACTCCGCAGCCGCCGACGACAGGGACCGAGACGGCCGCCACGCCAGGAAGCCGACGATCAACCCGACGAACGGTATCGCTGCGAGGATGGTGCTCAGCGTCGCGCTTCCGCCGGTGACCAACGTGAAATTCGACAACACCAGCCAGAGGCTGCCGAGCAGACCGAGCACCGCCAGCGCGGGTGCGATCCGCGTCGCCCACAGTCGATTCGGCACGCGGTCGCGGTTACGCAGGAAGAAGACGAGCACCGCGATCGAGGTGGTGAGCATCAGCACCACCATGCCGACGGTGGCGATTCCCGCCATCGAACCGAAGACCCCGACGAGCGGATCGATGCCGAGGATCGCGAGCACACCGACGATGATCGCGGCGGTGACGGTCTGCACCACCGAGGAGAACGACGGCGACGCATGGTCGTCGTGGACCTTCGCGAGTCTCGCGGGCAGCAGTCCCTTTCCGGCCAGCACGAACTGGTAGCGGGCGATCACGTTGTGGAACGACAGCACGCACGCGAACAGACTGGTCAGCAGCAACACGTTGACGATGTCCCGGCCGACGGTTCCCAGCATGTCGCCGGTGGTGTCGAGCAGCATGTTGCCGTCCCCGTCGAGAGTCCGTTGCGCCACGGCGCTCACCTGATCGGGTCCGATCGCAACGACGAAGGCCCACACGGTGATCGCGTAGAACGCGCCGATGATGACGACCGCGGCGTAGGTCGCGCGGGGGATCGTCCGCTCCGGATCGCGTGCCTCATCGCGGAAGACGGCGGTGGCCTCGAACCCGATGAACCCCGTCAGCGCGAACAGGATGGCGATGCCGATGGTGCCCTGGGTGAAGACGCCGGGATCGAAGGAGGCGAAGGTGACCCCCGCGGGACTCGGCTTGGCGACCATCACGACGTCGAGAATGACGACGATGCCGATCTCGAGAGCCAGTGCCACACCGAGCACTTTGGCGCTCAACTCGATGTGCCGGTAGCCGAGCACGGCGACGATCGCCAGCACCGCGAACGAATAGACAGGCCAGGGGAGTTCGGGTCCGTGGTAGTGCGCCACGGTGTCGGAGATGGCCCAGCCGATGTATCCGTAGATGCCGATCTGTATCGCGGTATAGGCGATCAGCGCCACGACGGCGATGCCCTTGCCCATGCGTTCACCCAGGCCGACCGTCACGTAGGAGAAGAAGGCGCCGGCCTCGGGGACGTAGGGCGTCATCGTCACGAACCCGATGCTGAAGACGAGCAGCACGAGCGCGGCGATCACGAAACCGACCGGTGCCCCCGCGCCGTTGCCGAGCCCCATCGCCAGTGGCATGTTGCCGCCGATCACGGTGAGCGGTGCGGCCGCCGCGACGACCATGAAGACGATGCCGACGGGGCCGAGGCGCCCGGTGAGGCGCCGTCCCTCGGTGTTGGTGGTCGTGGTCATGAGATCTCCTGGGGTCGAGGGGCCGAGAGTGCTTGCCGCAGCAGATCGTGGTCCAGCGCGTGAGCGGTGAAACCGTTGCGGCCGGTCATGGTGGTGGCGGCGATCATCGCGTTGACGATGGCCTCTTCGGTGGCTTCGATCGTCAGATCGAACAGCCGGGTCATCAGCTGCGGCGCGACCATCCGCAGCGGGACCTCGGGCCGCGACGTGGCGGGGTCTTCGTCCCAGGCATACGGCGGGATGCCGCGGTTTCCGGTGGCGAAGGCGAGCATCAGGTCTCCGCTGTACTGCTCGCCGGTTCCGCCGAGCCGACTCACGGCCAGCGCGGAACGTTGCGCCAGCCGCGTGCACTGGTGGGGGAGCAGCGGGGCGTCGGTCGCGACGATGACGATGATCGAGCCCGAGCCGGGTTCGTATCGGGCGGGCAGGTCGGGCAACGGAACCTCCGACGGCCCGATCAGTTCGCCGACCGGCACACCGTTGATCCGGAGCCGCTCGCGCCGGCCGTGGTTGGCCTGGACCAGGACCCCGACCGTGTAGCGACCGCCGGCCGTGTCGGTGATGCGCGACGCGGTCCCGATGCCGCCCTTGAAGCCGTGACAGATCATGCCGGTCCCGCCCCCGACGTTGCCTTCGGCGGGTGGCGCGCCCGTTGCGTCGTCCAGCGCCGAGCGCACGTGTTCGGGCCGCACGTGGAAGCCGTTGATGTCGTTGAGCAGCCCGTCGTAGGTCTCGCCGACCACGGGCAGCGACCAGTACAGGCCTTCACCGCGGGCACGCACCTGGGCTGCCACCAGTTCGTCGCGGACGACGCCGACGCTGTGCGTGTTGGTCAGCCCGATGGCGCTGGTGAGCTCGCCCGATTCGCGGATCCATTCCAGTCCGGTGAGCTCGCCGCTGCCGTTGAGGCGGTGCGAGCCGGCGAACACCGGCTCGGTCCAGATGTCGTCGTGCGGCACCACGACCGTGACGCCGGTGTGCACGGCCGGAGGTCCGTCGGCGTCGAGGGTGGTGTGCCCGACCCGCACCCCCGCGACGTCGGTGATGGCATTGTCCGGCCCGGTGGGGTGTTCACCGATGACCACGCCGAGATCTCTGGCCCGCATTCACTCCACCTCGTTCCCGCATAGTTTTTTTCGTAAGTGGAAAAGAACTATGCGCCCGTGTGACCCACGACGCAAGAGGAAGGGCAGAATTGGTCCATCGCTGACGTGCAGCAGAGGAGGTGGCGAGGGCGTGGGACGGCCGAACCGGCAGGTGGAGAGGCGCGGCGACATCATGGACGCGGCGATCGGGCTCATCGAGCGCCACGACCTCGCCACGCTCAAGCTCGCCGACGTCGCCGCCGAACTCGGGCTCACCACCAATGCGGTGCGCTACTACTTCAAGGACATGTCGCAGCTGCTCTCGGAGCTGGCGTTGCGTTCCGACACCCGCTTCTACGACGAGCGGCTCCGGCTCGGCACTCAGACCGACGACCGGCGCGCGCAGCTGGCGATGACCATCGCGGCCGGCCTGCCGACCGGACCCGAGGATGCCGAGTGGCGCGCCATCTGGCGGGCGGTACTGGCCGCCGGCTTCGAGCTCGATGCGCGGCGCGATGTGCAAGGCATTTATCACCGGCAGGTGGGGCTGTACGCCGACGTGCTGACGGCGGGCGCAGAGGCGGGGACGTTCCGGCTGACCAGCGGCGCCCGCGACATCGCCATGACCCTGATGTCGATGGAGGACTATCTCGGATACCGCATCGTCGCGCGCGACCCGGAAGTGAGCCGAGCGACAGCGTTGCGGCTCATGCGTCAGTACGCCGAGCTGGCCACCGGAGCTGCGCTGCCCGAGACGGGATGAAAGTCGAGCCGATCGAGTGTTCTCACTGGCGGCGACAGAATCTGCTCAACATCCGCAATGCTGCCGAAAATGAATCTGCGCTGGTCGTGGCGGGAAGAAAGGCGTCACACTTCTTTTCCTGTCATGATCAACTCAGCAGTATCCACAGTGCGAAGAAAGAAGAAAGAAGGACTGCAGCATGAGCGCAGTTTTGACCCGCCGTCTGCCGCTCGTGGCCGGCGGAATCGCTCTGTCAGCCATGGTGTGGCTGGCCGGGTGCGGCTCCAACCAGAACAAGGCGCCCGAGACGTCCACCACCACCACGACGACCACGACGACGACGACCACTCCGATGACGACTCCGCCTCCTCCGCCGCCGGCGACACCGACGGAGAATGCGCCGCGGACCCCCGGTGGTAATCCGTTCACGACGATGTATCCGAACCCGAACGACAACGGCCGGAACCCGAATGCACCGAGGGCGCCGCGCTGAACCCAGCCGTGGTCACTGCAGTCCGCCTGCGGCCGGAACGGTCTCAGGCGGCCTTCAGTCAAGGCGAACCCGAGGGGCACGTCGCTTTTGGCCGCTGGTGGTCGTGAGTGCGCTGGTCGTGCTCACGTCCAGCGCCGGGCTGCCGCGTGCTCCGCTGAGCGCGGGGGCTCCCGGGGTGATCGGCGGCCCCTACGCCGATCTGCTGGCGGGTTCGACCGACCTCGGGCCCTCCCGCGACCGCACCGCGCAAGTCATCGTCGAGCTGCGCGGCCACGCTCGGCCTCAGGCCCTGCTGGGATGGGCTCACAGTCGGTCGCTGGACGTGCGGTGGAGCCCCGGTCGGCCCTGGGCGGTCATCGAGGGGGGCGCGCAGGCGATCGCCGGCGCGTTCGACGTCGAGGTCCACGATTTCCGCGGACGCCGGGGGCAGGTCTTCTACGCCTCGCGGCGCCAACCCGCGATCCCCGACGGTCTCGCCGACGAGGTGAGCGGACTCGGCCGGATACTGGGCTACACGCCCTACCGCGAATCGCAACCGTGGCCGCAGTTGCCGCTCGACGTACCCGATCAGGGGCTGACACCCGCCGCGCTGCGCGCCACGTACCGGGCCGACAGGCTGTTCGCCGACGGGTACACCGGTAAGGGGCAGACGATCGTCATCTTCGCGTTCGGCGGTTTCGACCAGGCCGATCTCGACACCTTCGCGACGACCTTCGGCCTGCCGAAGTTCACTCCGACGCTCGTCGGCGGACAGGCCGGCGACCCGGCCGCCGAGACGACGATGGATCTCTCGGTCGTCCACGCGATCGCACCCGATGCGCGGACCGTGGTGGTCAATGCGCGCCCGACGGTCGAGGGAGATGGCGCCTACGAGAAGATCGGCCGGATGATGGAAGACGCCGACCGCGCATTCCCCGGGGCCGTGTGGAGCTTCTCGATCAGCTGGGGTTGCGACAAGCTCATCACCGCAACGGATTTGGCGCCCGCGCGGTCGGCCCTGGTCGCCGCGCAAAGGAACGGCACCACGGCCTTCATGGCGAACGGGGATCTCGCCGGGCTGGAATGCAAGAGCGGTGATGACTGGTCGTCCGCGCCGGAGCGGGACAACATCGGCCTGAATTCGGTGGCCTCGCTGCCGGAGATGGTCAACGTCGGGGGTACCACGTTGTCCACCGAGGCCAACGGCGGCTGGCTGGGGGAGCAGGCCTGGTTCGACGTGCCGCTGTCGTTGGGCACCAGCGGCGGGGTGTCCGAATTGTTCGATATGCCCGCGTGGCAGCGAGGCGTCACCGACCACGTTGCGGCCGAACGAAACCCGGGCCGCCGGTTGACCCCGGATGTCGCGGCGGTGGCCGACCCGTTCACCGGGGTGAGGTTCTTCCTGCACGGCCAACCGACTGTCGGCGGCGGCACCTCTCAGGCGGCGCCGATCTGGGCGGGACTGGCGGCGGTCATGAACCAGTACCTGCTGGCCGACGGCGGCCGTCCGCTGGGCGACCTCAATCCGCTGCTCTACCGCATCGCCACCGGCGCGCGGTTACCCGCCTTCCGGGATGTGACGTTGGGCGGCAACGCTGTCGACGACGCCACGCCCGGCTACGACCTCGTCACCGGGCTCGGCACCCCCGACACGCAGAACCTCGCCGAGAACGTCCGCGACCTCCAACGGGCGGCGCCATGAGCGACGACTCGCCGATCCCCATGACCGAGTGCCGGATATGCCGCGTCGACGTTCCCGCGGGCAACTTCTGCGGGCTGTGCGGCTGCCACCTCACACCACGGCGGTGGGAAGGGCCCGATTGGCTGCGCATCCGCAACTTCGGTGCCGCACCCGACGAGAGCGTGCTGTCGCCGTCACTGGCCAGTTCGCTGTTCCCGCATCTGGCGCACCGCGGCGCGTTCCGCTGGGGGCTGGCCGCGATGGTGCTCCTGCTCGTGGGCTGCGCGCTGCTGCGGCTGCCCGCGGCGTTGATCGCGGTCGGCGTGCTGGGCATGCCCGCACTGTTCGTCATCTACCTGCGTGAAGCCGACGCGTTCCGCGATCTGCCGGGCCGCACACTGGCGTTGACGACGGTGCTGGGATTGGCTCTGGGTATCGGCTGGGCGCTGCTCACCGGCGGCGAACTCGCTCGATCCTCCGGTGTCGCCCTGGGCGTCGGGGTCGCGGGGGCGCGGATGATGCGCGACGGCATCGCGATCCCGCTGGGTGGAGCGATTCTCATGCTGGTCCCCGCCATCGTCGTGCGGGTACTGGGGCCACCGACGCGAGAAGCGTTGGACGGTTTCATGATCGGCGCCCTCGGCGCTCTGATGTTCACCGCGGCGGCGATGCTGACGCGCTTGATTCCCCAGCTCGGCACCGGCGTGATCAGCAGCAGCCCGCTGAGCATCCTCGTCGTCGAGGCCGGAATCCGCGGAATCGCGGTGCCGTTGATCGCGGCGGCCACGGGCGGATTGATCGGCGCCGCATTGTGGTTCGTCCGGCCGGAGAGCAAGAAGCATCAGCGGCCCGCAGTCGTGCGCCTCGTTCTCGTGTCGTTCGCGCTGGCGATCCTGCTGCTCGCCATCGCCCTGGGGATGATCGACGTGTCGCGCTCCCGGCAGTGGCTGATGCTGACGTTGTACCTGGTGGTATCCGCGGTGGCCGTGCTGTTGCTCCGGCTCAGTCTGCACCTGGCGCTGCTGCACGAGGCGCACGACGAGATCGCCGCGGACGAGCCGGTGCTGTGCCAGCACTGCGGACACGTGGTGCCCGACATGGCCTTCTGCCCCGGCTGCGGAGTGGCCGCGCGCGCCTCGTCGCGGTCCTCGCGCGCGCTGCGCCGGACGGTGCGTCCGGCACGGGTCGACCCCGACGGCGAACAGCGTTGAGCGCCACCACGTTCTTCCCGGGATATGCGGTTGCCGGGAATCACTACGAGGCGACACCCGCCCGCCGCACCTCCCACCGCGCGGTGCTGCTGATGTGGCTGCTCCCGGTGATCGTGGTGGGAGCCGTGCTCGCCTTCATCTCGGCGAGGACGACCGCGCCGTCGGTGCGCTACGTGTGTCCGCCGGACTGCGGCCGGCCCCCGACCGGCACACCGGTCGCGATCAATCCGCGCTTCACCGCGCCGGACGGCTCGTTCTCGGTGTCCTACCCGGCCAGTGGCGCGGCGTATCAGATCACCACCCAATCCGACGGCGTCACCGCCGATTTCGTCGGCGGCGAGGGCGGGACACTGAGGCTCTTCAGCCTGCCCGCCGCGGGACGTGCACCTCGCCAGATCGCCGCGGACCTGCTGGCCGACCACATTCCGGACGCACGGACCGCCTACGAGATCCCCAACACGATGGTCGGTTACCAGCCGGGGTACGGGGAGGTCATCGACTACTGGCCGCAGGGCTCCAGCAGCAGTTTCACCAGGATGCGCGTGATCGTCATGGTCGCGGTGAAGAACGACCTCGCGCTGGTCGCCTCCGCGGCCGGACCGTACCACCAGTTCGGACCCGACTTCGGGCCCGGAAAGCCGTCCGGCGCCAACGTGCAACTCGCGCTCGACATGGGTAAGTACGTCAACAGTTTCTCGTGGCGGGGCGACCCCCCGCGCTGAGTCGACGGGCGGGTGGTCAGATGTTCGTCTGGTCGAGGGGCGCGTCGGGAGTCGGTACCGCGGCGCCCTGCCCGGGTGCGTCGACAGCGCCGGGAAGGCCGACGGTGTAGGAAGCCATCGACAGCGAGCCGTAGCAGTGCCCCGCTGTCAGGCGGTCGAATACGGCCGCATCCGCGCCGGCCGCCCCGGCAACGTAGAGCATCGGGACGAAATGGTCCGGAGTCGGGACTGCGGCGCGATAGTCGCGGTGGCCGGTGAGCTGTGCCGCCTCGTGTGGGGCAGTCGTCAGCAGGTCGTTGGCGTCGTCGTCGAACCTGACCGCCCAATCGAATCCGCGGTCGGCGAGGCCAGAGGTCATCGCGGCGAGGTTGTGCACGATGTTGCCGCTGCCGAGCAGCAGCACGCGGCGCCGGCGCAGCGCTGCCAGGCGAGCCCCGAGGTCGAGGTGGTAATCGAGTGGCTTGTCGGCGTTGATCGACAGCTGCACGACCGGGATGTCCGCGTCCGGGAACGCGTGTACGAGGACAGACCAGGCGCCGTGGTCGATGCCCCAGCTGTCCACATCGGCTCCCACCCATGTCGGCTCGACGACATCGCGGATCTCGTCGACGAGGTCGGGCGACCCGGGAGCGGGGTAGTCGACGTCGAACAGTGGCTGGGGGAACCCGTAGAAGTCGTGAATGGTGCGGGGCCGTGCCATCGCGGTCACCGCGGTCGCGTTGATGTACCAGTGAGCGCTGACCACCAGGATCGCGCGAGGCCGCGGCACCGCACGGCCGAATGCCGCCCATGCTTCGGTGTAACGGTTCGCCTCGAGCGCATTCATGGGACTGCCGTGCCCGATGAACGCGGCGGGCATCACGGTGTCGGCGGCCTCGGTCATGCGCCCAGTGTCGGCGCCGTGCCCCGGATCGCGTCGGCCACCTGCAGCAGGTCGTCGCCGACGATCTCGGGGGTCCCGAACGCAGGGATGACGGCCTGCCCGGGCCTGCGGACGAAGGCGCCGTGACAGCCGGCGGTGAGTGCGCCGGCGATGTCCCACCCGTGGGCGGCAACCAGCCAGACGTCGTCGAGCGCCACGCCGAAGTGATCGGCGAGGTGCCGATAGGCCGCCGCGGCGGGTTTGAGCGCGCGGACCTCGTCGGCGGACAGTATCGCGTCGAAATACGCAGAGAGTCTCGCCGACTCCAACTGTTCGTGCGCCACCTCCAGCGGTGAGTTCGTCAGCGCCGCGAGCGTGAAGTCACCGAGGCGTTCGAGTGCCGGCGCCGCATCGGGGTGGGCCGGCAATCGGCGCATCGTGGCGGCGATCGCCTCGGCGTGGTCCAGCCCGAGCATGTGCAGGGCGTTGCGCTGCGCGGTCGGGAAGTCGACGTAGTCTCCGGTGACCCCGCCGACCAGAGCGACCTGCAGCATCTGGGCGAACCAGCGGGTGCGTGTCTCGCGGCCGCCGAGGATCTCGTCGAGCGGCTGCAGGTCGAGCAGGGTCTCGTTGACGTCGAACGCGATCACGACCATCCCGCCGACGCTACGCCTCACCGGCGGGGCAGGTCAGTGCTGCATCAAGGCATAGACGACGGCACCGATGGTCAACAACATCAGCGTGCCCACGAACGCATAGCTGAACGCCGGGTGGGCCTGGTCGCGCCGTAGTCGCAGCTCCCGCCCGAGATGTCGCCATTTCCGGCGAATGCTGTGCCATTGCCGATTGCTCGCAGTTGCCACTTGTCCGCTCCCCAGTGCCGCACGCGGTGACGGCGTCGGATTGACGTCCGGGTCGATGCTAGGGCGACCGAACGGAAGTTGCAGCGCGTCCACCTGCCGGTTCCCTGGCAGTCCGCCGTGGGTTCCGTTGGAGATCCGTCGGCGAGGAATCAAGCCCACTGTCGCTCTACGGCAACGAATTACGAGCCCGCAGTGAAGGCGGATGCCAAGAGCTCGTACCGCACCGCATCCGCGGCGCGGCAGACCGCCGCACCGACCGCGGGCGACATTTCCTGCCCGTACCCGAAGTCCTCTCCGTCGACGGTCACCACGACCAGGCGGTCCGGAAGGCGTCCCAGACACGCGCCCAGGGAGACCGCGCACGTCAGGCCGATCCCGTGCGAACTGAGCACCACCTCACTCGGCAGCGCCTCGGACACCCAGCGCCGTACACGTCCGGGCTCGGGGCCGGAGGCGGCGTCGACGACAACGGCCAGCGCGGCACCGGTCCACGTCTCCAGCAGCTCGTCGGGTTCGCCTGCCGCCGTCCGGATACGGACTCCCGGCGGTGGGGCGCTGAGGAGCTCGGCGATCACTGCGGGCCCGACACCGTCGTCGCGGCGCCACACGTTGCCGAGGCCGATCACGACGCCGGTCACCGGCGCTGCACCGTCAGCGTCAGAAAGTGTGCCGCGCACGAGATGCACGGGTCGTGGTTGCGGATGGTCCGTTCGCACAGATGTGCCAGGTCGGTGTCGTCCAGAGACGCGTTCGCCCCGACCACCGCGGCCAATTCGTGCTCGATCGCGGCTTGGTTCTGCGACGTCGGTGGCACGATCGTCGCGGCACGCACCGTGTCGTCGGGGCCGATCTCGTAGCGGTGGTACAGCAGACCGCGGGGCGCCTCGCTGACCCCGTGGCCGGTAGCGGCCCGGGCCGTCACGGGTACGGAGGGGCGTGGGGGGCGCTGGTACTCCTCGATGATGCGCAGCGCCTCGTCCACGGCGTACACGATCTCGACCGCACGAACGACGATGCTGCGGAACGGGTTTCGGCATTGCGATCCGAGCCCCGCCGAGGCGGCCGCGGAGGCCGCCGCAGGCGAGAGTGCCGCCGAGTTCAGCGAGTACCGGGCCAGGGGCCCGGTCAGGTAACGACCGCCGTCGAGGGTGGCGTGCAGGGCGGTGGAGTGCGGCACCTGCTGCTCGACCACGTGCGTGCCGAACTCCGCGGCGGTGAACCCTGCGCCGGTGCTGCGGGTGATGTCGCCGTTGTCGATGGGGTAGCGCTGCGATGCGGCCAGCGCGAGGAACTCGTGGTCGACCTCCAGGTCGGGGAAGTCGAGTGCGCCGACGGCGGCGACCGTGGCGAGCGCGTCGTCCATCGCGTGACGCAACGATTCGGCCATCGGTGCCAGCTCGGCTCGCGTCGGCGTCCGGTAGAACCCGCCCAGCCGCACGTTCACCGGGTGGATGGGGCGCCCGCCGAGCTGTTCGAGCAGGCGGTTGCCGACGCGTTTGAGGTTCAGGCCGCGCTCGAGCAGGCCGGGATGGTCCTTGGCCATGGTCAGTGCGTCGGGGTAGCCGAGGAAGTCGGGCAGGTGCAGCAGGTAGATGTGCAGCGCGTGCGAGTTGATCCATTCGCCGCAGTAGAGCAGCCGGCGCAGTGCGCGCAGTTCGTCGTCGAGGGTGACACCGCACGCGTCTTCGATCGCGTTGCAGGCGCTGACCTGGTAGGCGACCGGGCAGATGCCGCAGATGCGCGCGGTGATGTCGGGAGGCTCGGTGTAGGCACGTCCGCGCAACAGTCCCTCGAAGAACCGGGGCGGTTCGTAGATGTTGAGTTCGACGGTGTCCACGGTGCCGTCGGTCAACGTAACGTGAAGGGCCCCTTCGCCTTCGACGCGCGTCAGGGCGCCGACGGAGATGATGCGTGTGTCGCGGTTCATCGGTCGGTGCGCCTCTCGGTGAACGTGGTGACGTTGAACGTGCGGAAGACACGCTCGACGCCTCCGTCGGTCATGCCGTCGCGGGTCAGCAGCGGGATCAGGGCGGGGAAGTTGGGTGTGGCGGTGGGGCCGAAACAGCCGTAGCAGCCGCGGTCGACCGACGGGCACAGCGCGCCGCAGCCGGCGTGGGTGACGGGGCCCAGGCACGGGGTGCCCTCGGCCACCACGACGCAGGTGATCCCTCGCTGCTTACATTCGGAGCACACGGTTTTGGCCGGCAACCGCGGCGTGCGGCCCGCCAGCAGAGCGCACAGCGTGTCGAGAAGCTGGCCGCGGTCGATGGGGCAACCCTGCAGTTGATAGTCGACCGTGACGTGCGCGGAGGCGGGTGTCGACGTCGCCAGCGTGTCGATATAGGCCGGTTCGGCGTAGACGAGTGCGGCGAGTTCGGCGACGTCGAGGGAGTTCCGCAGGGCCTGTATCCCACCGGCGGTCGCGCACGCGCCGATCGTCACCAACACCCCGGACTGCTCGCGGATCTCGTGGATGCGGCGCTCGTCGGCGGCGGTGGTGATCGAGCCCTCCACCAGAGAGACGTCATAAGGTCCGCCGGTGATGGTGCTCGACGCCTCCGGGAAGCTGGCGATCTGAACCTGTTCGGCCAGCGTCAGCAGTTCGTCCTCACAGTCGAGCAGGGTCAGCTGACATCCGTCGCACGAGGCGAACTTCCACACGGCCAGCGTCGGTGCGGTCATCTCTTACAGCTCCTTCACCCGCAGCAGTTCCGAAGCGACGTCGTACCCGACGACCGGCCCGTCGAGACACAGCAGCAGCGGACCCAGCTGGCAGTGACCGCACCAGCCGATGCCGCACTGCATGTTGCGTTCCAGCGATACTCGGATATCGCTGGACGCCATGCCTTTTCGCAACAGCAGTTCCGCGCAGGAGCGCATCATCGGCTCCGGTCCGCACAGGAATGCGGTGGTGCGATCGGGTGCCAGCGCCAGGCGGCGCAGGGGTTCGGTGACGAAACCCACCTCGCCGGGCCACCCCTGCACCGGCACGTCGACGGTGAGGTGGACGTCGGCACCGCCGCTGTTCTGCCAGGCGGAGAGTTCATCGCGGAACAGGAAGTCGCCGCGGGTGCGGGCCCCGGCGATCACGGTGAGACGGCCGAAGCGTCCTGGGTCGGCCACGGCGGCGAGGATCAGTGAGCGCAGCGGTGCCAGCCCGACGCCACCACCGACGACGACCAGATCCCGGCCGGCCGCAGCGTCGAGTGCCCAGCCCGTGCCGAACGGTCCCCGCATGCCCAGCACGGCCCCGGGCCGGGCGTCGTGCAGGGCGCGGCTGACCCCACCGACCGAGCGGACCGTGTGCGCGAGAAGGCCGCCGTCCGGGTCGTCGATTCCGCTGACCGAGATGGCGACCTCGCCCATCCCGAACGCGTACATCATCATGAACTCGCCCGGTTGCGGTGAGGGCAGGGCGTCGCGCACCGGGGCCAGGGTGAGGGTGGCGGTGTCGCGGTTCTCGACGGTGCGGGCGGTCACCCGGTAGGGCACCGGCGTCATCGGGGTCCACCCCGTCGTGGGGAACCTGCAGTCACTCATCGACCGGGTCCGCCTGCTGGGCCAGCGCGGCGGCCTCTTCGGTGATGTCGATGCCGGTCGGGCACCACGCGATGCACCGCCCGCAGCCCACGCATCCCGAGGTGCCGAACTGGTCGTGCCAGGTGCCCAGCTTGTGGGTGATCCAGTGGCGGTACCGGCCGGCGCCCGACTGCCGCACGGAGTCCGGATGGACGTAGCTGAAGTCGAGGTCGAAGCAGGACGCCCAGTGCATCCAGCGTTCGGCGTGCTCGCCGGTGAGGTCGGTGACGTCGGTGACGTCGGTGCAGAAGCACGTCGGACACACCATCGTGCAGTTCCCACACGTCAGGCAGCGGGCCGCGACATCGTCCCAGCGCGGCGACTCACGCGACGACGCGAGGAGCTCCCGCAGATCTACCTCCGGCATCCGCCGCCCCATCGCGTGTGCTGCGTCGGCGACATCGGCTCGTGCACAGTCGATCTCGTGGTCGTCGGCGACGCGCTGCGGGAGCTCGGCGAGGACGTCGGCGCCGTCGTCGCTGCCGACCTCGACGAGGTAGGACCGTACGTTTCCGTCGATGCGCTCGGTCAGGGCGAGGTCGTGGCCCGGCCCCACACCGGGCCCGGTCCCCATGGAGGCGCAGAAGCACAATCCACCCGGTTCGGTGCAGTTGACCGCGACGACGAAGATCCCACGCCGGCGGGCGGCGAACTCGGGCTGGGGGTGTGCACCGCGGCCCAGGACGCGGTCGAGCGTGGCGATGGCGGCCAGATCGCAGCCCCGGACACCGAGGAACGCATACCGCTCGGTGTCTCCGTTCTGCTCACCCTCGGACGACCAGAGGCGCTGCCGCGGCGGGTGCAGGAACTGCTTCCACGATTGCGGGCCGGCGGAGTGGCCGAACACCGCGTCGTCGGCGCGTTGCCGCAACCGATAGTGACCGGGCGCCACATCGACGCCCCATCCGCTCGGCAGGTCCTCGGCCGAGCTGAGCTCGGCCAGCACGATGGCGCTGTCGCGCACGGTGGGTCCGATCACGCGGTAGCCGCGGCGCTTGAGTGCCTCGACGAGTTCGGCCAGCCCGGCCGCATCGATGACAGCGGTCATCGGTTCACCTTGCAGGGCTGCCACAGCGCCGGACTAGGGCCGGTAGTCCTCAACGTGCGGTCGGCTGCGCGGACCGGGAACGCCTCGACGTGCAGCCAGTCCGCTGTGCGCTCGGCCGGGACAGCTCCAGCCGTCGCGTCACGATACATCGAAAACCGCAGTGGCACAGGACGTCACGGTGCCGGCCGGGTTAGACCGCCGCATCGAGGGGTAGGTGGGGGGTCCATGACCACCGGGAGTCCGATGTCCGAGCAGACAGAACTGCAGCGTGTGCTCCGCGCGATTCACTTTCCCTGCAGAAAGGGATATCTCGTCAGCCGTGCCGCGTACGAGGGGGCGTCTCAAGGCTTGCTCGACCGGCTCCGCGACCTCGACGACGACCGGTTCGACAGTCCGGAGCAACTGTGGCGCGCGCTGAGACCGTCCCCGGGGCGCAGCGACCGCGCCTGAGGGTCAGGCGGTGTGGAACAGTTCGGTCGCCGGGTTCCCGCCGCGGATCAGGGCCCACACCGTGGCTCCGTCGGGGGTCGGTGCACAGCCCCACAGGCGGCACAGCCGATCGATACGCGTGGAGAACTCGGGCGACACCTCGCCGCACCCCTGGCCGTCGCCGGTCTGGTCGCGACTGCGGCTGACGGCTACGGCGATGTCCGAGCCGTCGCATTCCAGCCGCAGGGAGCAGCCGAATCCGTCGAACCCGTCGATCGCAGCTTCGACCATCGCGACCGCGAGCGTGGCGGTTTCGTCGATGCGCGATTCGAGCTCCCAAGCCCGCAGCGCCTCGGCTACGAACGCGCTGATGCGGCCCTTACTACCTGTTTCGGCCGGCAACTCGAGCCGCGCCCGGCGGCGACGATGAGCACCGCCCGCGGCCACCGCCCGACTCGCGTCGTCCTCGGTCTCGAACACCGGGACGTAGCGGGTGATGCCCGAACGTCTGAGCATCCGGCGGGTGTTCGCATCGCCACTGACCACGACGACGGGCACATCGGGCCACACGCTGACGTGCCAACGGGCGCTGGCGAAGACCGACCAGCACGCCCCGGACGGCACCGCCAGGTCGTCGACGGCGACGATCACCGCACGCGGCGTCTCGATGGCCGTTTTGACGATTGCGTCACGAAGGCGTCCGAAGGTCGTTGCGTCGAGTACCCCTTGGGGCCTGAGAACGATGTCACCACCACGCTCCAGGCCGAAGACGGCCAATTCCGCAGTGCCTGCCATAGCGTGCCCTCCACCACACATCCGGTCCGCGGAATTTACCCCGGACTGCATGTCAGCAAACACCGAGTTTCGTCAGCCGACGCCGAGCCGGTCGCAGAGCAGCAGAAACGACGCCGCGAAGGGGCTGTCGGACGCGGCGTCGCGAAGCGCTGCCCAGTCGAGCTGCTCCCGCACGGCACGCACCGGCGGCAGCAGTGCGGCGAAGTCGCAGTGATGCTCGTGCAGAGCCCGCAGCTTCTGCAGGATCACCTCGTTCGGGCTGAGCACCGGCATCGCCACCGCCAGCACATCGCGCACCGCGGCGCGTTCGATCATGGCGGGATCCACCGGGACCCGGTTGATGTGATGCAACACGTCGACGACCGCGGGACCGTCCACAGTGAACGCGGCCTTGAACAGCCAGTCCTCGGGCGGCCGGCGGATGTCGAACCCGGCTTTGGACAGCGTGGTCGCCGCTGCCTCCGCATCGGCCTCCGCAACGACGAAGTCGACGTCGTGGAGGGGCTCCGGCGCGCCGTGGGCCCACAGCGCATAGCTGCCGGCCAGCGCGAAAGGCGGCCCGTCGGCCTTGAGAGCCGAGGCGGCGCGCCGCAGCGCCGCACGCAGTTCATCGTGGGACATGGCACCGCCGTGGGATTCGATTGCAGGGTGGGTAGTGCATACCCATGAAGGTGGTGACGTTCAACATCCTGCACGGGCGTACCTGCGACGACGGTGTGGACCTCGGGCGCTTCGCCGAGTGTGTGGCCGCCCTGGACGCAGACATCCTGGCGCTGCAGGAGGTCGACTCGGTGCAGGAGCGGTCCGGCCTGGCCGACCTGACGGCCCTGGCCGCCGAAGCGATGGGCGCACGCAGTCACCGCTTCGTCGCGGCGATCGCAGGAACCCCGGGGGCGACCTGGATGGCGGCCACCGGGGAGGAGCAACCGGGGACGGCCGCCTACGGGGTCGCCCTGCTGTCGCGGTATCCGGCGTTGAACTGGCAGGTGGTGCGCCTGCCGCGGATACCGTTCCGCTTCCCGATGTATCTGGGCGCACCGGGCCGGGTGCAGGTCATCGACGAGGAACCCCGTGCGGCGGTGGTCGGGCAGTTCGACACGCCGCTCGGCGACCTCACCGTGGTGAACACCCACCTGTCGTTCGTCCCGGGCTGGAATCGCCTCCAGCTGCGCCGGCTGCTGCGCGATGTCCGGGCCCTGCCCTGGCCGCGCATCGTCACCGGGGACCTGAACATGTCCGGCGCGGCCGCGCGCCGCCACTCGGGACTGCGTTCGCTGGCCACGGCGCCGACGTTTCCGTCGCACGCGCCCGCCCAGCAACTCGACCACGTGCTGACCGACGATCCTGGGCTGAGCGCCAAGGCCGTCGAGGCGCCGCACATGGCGATCTCGGACCACCGTCCGCTGGTGGTGCACCTGCAACGCGACGGATGAACAACGCGCCCTGCTTCATCCGCGGACATCGACCGGGACTTTGGTCCCACCGCACGATGACCCTCGGCTCCTTTGCTGGAGCGTCGGCGCCGATAGCGTCGAAAGTGCCGGCGGGCGTACCGTCGCTGCCGGTCAGGGATAAGGAGACGCGGAAATGTCTGATCAGCCAAAGTCTTTCGGCATCATCGTCGGAGTCGACGGATCGGCGGCATCGAAGGTCGCAGTGGACTGGGCGGCTCGTGATGCCGCGATGCGCCGGGTTCCGCTCACCCTCGTGCACGTGCTGCCGGGGGCGGTCATGCAATCGTGGATCCAGGCACCGCTGCCGGCCGAGTACTTCGAGGACGAGAAGAAGGCCGGGGAGCAGATCCTGGCCGACGCGATGGCGGTGGTGAAGGCGGCCACCGCAGACGGCGAACTCTTCTGCATCAACCAGAAAGTCGTTTCCGGGCCGCCCATTCCGACTCTGGCCGATCTGACCAAGGACGCCGACATGATCGTCGTGGGCAGCCGCGGACTCAGCAAGTGGGGACGGCGGTTGCTCGGCTCGGTCAGCGCCGGGCTGGTCACTCACGCCAACTGCCCCGTCGCGGTCATCCATGACGAGGATCCGCTGATTCCGCATCCCTCGAAGGCGGCGGTCGTCGTCGGCATCGACGGCTCGCCGGCGTCCGAGCACGCCACTGCGATCGCCTTCGACGAGGCCTCCCGCCGCGGGGTGGAACTGGTCGCGGTCCACACGTGGAGCGACGCGGGCTACGAGCTGCCCGAAGCCGCCTGGGTCGAGGTGCAGCCGGAGGAGGACATGCTGCTCGCCGAGCGCCTGGCCGGATGGTGTGAGCGCTATCCCGACGTCACCGTGCGCCGCGTCGTCCGTCGTGACCAGCCGGCCCGCCGCTTGCTCGAGGAAGCCGAGAAGGCGCAGCTGCTGGTGGTCGGCAGCCACGGCCGCGGCGGGTTCGCCGGGATGCTGCTCGGCTCGGTCGGCTCGGAGGTCGCACAGTCGGCCCGCAAACCGGTGATCGTCGCCAGGCGGTCCTGACCGTCGTTCAGCGCGTGGTGAGCTGCGCGTAGCGGGTGATGTGGTGGTCGGTCGAGCCGAACTCGTACTGCAGCGCCGTCAGACGTTTGAAGTAGTGCCCGATGGCGAGTTCCTCGGTCATGCCCATGCCTCCGTGCAGCTGCACCGCCTGCTGGCCGACGAACTGCGCCGCCCGCCCGGTGGTCGCCTTGGCCGCCGAGACCGCGCGGGCACGGGTGGGCTCGGATTCCTCGAGGTTGAGGATCGCCAGATGGACGGCGGCTGAGGCTTGTTCGACCTCCATGTACATGTCCACCATGCGGTGTGCAAGGACCTGGAAGCCGCCGATCGGCTGGCCGAACTGCTGACGCTGCTTGCAGTACTCGACGGTGTCGGCGAGCACTTTGCGCATACACCCCACCGCTTCCGCGCACACCGCGGCGGCGCCTTCGTCCCGCGCCCGAGCGATCGACGGCCACGCGCCGCCTTCCGGGCCGAGCAGCGCCGCGGCCGGTACCCGCACTCGGTCCAGCACGAGGTCGGACGCGCGTCGGTCGTCGATGGTCCGATAGTCGTGCTTCTCGAAACCCGTTGGTGCCGAGGATATATCGATGACGAACAACGAGATGCCCGCCACGTCGTCGTGCTCGCCGGACGTCCTGGCGGTGATGAGGACGTGGCCGGCCAGCGGGGTGCCGGTGGACATGATCTTCGAACCGGTGAGCACCCAGTCGTCGCCGTCGCGCTCGGCCGTCGTGGTGACGTCGCGCCAGTGCTCGCCGGAGCCCGGTTCCGTGGCCGCCAGGGTGACGACCGCGGTGCCGGACACGATCTGTTCGAGGAGGCCGGCGGCCACCTCGCCGCCGGCGCGACGCAGAAGCCCCGCGGCCACGACCGCGGTGTCGACATAGGGTTCGACCACCAGGTTGTGGCCCAGCGCCTCGGCGATGAGCATCATCTCGACCGGACCGCCGCCGATGCCACCGCAGTCCTCGGGCAGCGCCGCGCCGAGGATGCCGAGTTCGTCGGCGAAGGCCCGCCAGATCTGGGGTTGCCAACCCTGGCCGGTCTTGGCCGCCGACCGGCTCTTCTCCAGGTCGTAGCGCGTCGCGAGGAACCGGGTCAACCCGTCGCGAAGGAGTTGCTGTTCGTCGTTGATCTTGAAGTCCATTCAGAGCCCCAATGCCGCTTTGGCCAGTATGTTGCGTTGAATCTCGTTGCTGCCCGCGTAGATCGAGCCGGCCCGGTCGTTGAAGTAGCGCAGCGGGGCGACCGCCTGCCACGGCTCGCCGCTGACATATCCGTCGGCCGGGGGCTCGAAGTCGGCGATGGGTCCGCCCGGACAGGTCGCGTGCGGCTGGTAGGCACGACCCCGCGGGCCGGCCGCCTCCATCGCGAGTTCGGTGATCTTCTGGCTCAATTCGGTGCTGAGCACCTTGAGCATCGAGGATTTGGCTCCCGGATTGCCGCCTCCGGCGACCACTGCCAGCACCTGGTACTCGAGGATCTCGAGCACCTCGGTGCGGATACGCGCGTCCGCCAAGCGGCGTGCGAATGCCGGATCGTCGAGCAGTCGGCCGCCGGCCGGCCCCGGCTGCTCCGCGGCGACCGACGCGATCTCCTCGGCCATCACCTGCAGCGCCGGAGCGCTCGCACCTCCACCGCGCTCGAACTCCAGCAGGTACTTGGCCACCGTCCAGCCGTCGTCGATGTCGCCGAGCACGTTGGCCTTGGGCACTCGCACGTCATCGAAGAACACCTGGTTCTGCACCTCCTCGCCGGAGGTCATCACCAGCGGGCGGATCTCGATGCCGGGCGAGGTCATGTCGATGAGGACGAACGTGATGCCCCGCTGCTTCTTCTCCGAACGGGTTGTGCGCACCAGCGCGAACATCCAGTTGGCTTCCCGCGCGTGCGTCGTCCAGATCTTGCTGCCCGTACAGACCAGATGGTCGCCGTCGTCTCGGGCGGCCATCGACAGGGCGGCAAGGTCCGAGCCCGCCTCGGGCTCGGAGTACCCCTGGCAGAAGAACACCTCTCCGGTGAGGATCCGCGGCAGGAAGTGGTCCTTCTGCTCCTGCGTGCCGAACCTGATGATGGCGTGCGCGACCATCCTGATCCCCATCGGCGACAGCGACGGCGCCCCGGCCAGCGTCGACTCCCGGCTGAAGATGTAGTGCTGGGTCAGTGTCCAGTCACATCCGCCGTGGGCGACCGGCCAGGCGGGTGCGGCCCAGCCACGCTCGTGGAGAATCCGCTGCCACTCCATGCTGGCCTCGTGATCGGCGTACACGCTCGTCATCAGCCGTCCTGCGCGACGCAGTTCCGGGGTCAACTTGTCGTCGAGGAAGGCGCGTACCTCGTCGCGGAACGCTTGGTCGGCGGCCGACCATTGCAGGTCCATGCGGGTTACCTCTCTGCCGGTGTCCCCGACAGAGTAAACCTAGTTAGTTAGGTGAGCGGATTGAGGGGTGAGTAACGAGGTGCCTTCGCGACGATTCCGGCGACGGGAATTGCCGTCGCAAACTGCCCCGGCTTGCGATATCGGGGTATCCCGACGCCATCGGGGAGTTCTGCGCGGTTGCATGTTTCGTTTGTTGCCCCCGCCGGTGACGGCAAATTCCCGGCGACTCCATCACCGCGGTGGCAACTCTGTGACCAGGCGGCTTGGTGGCGATATGCAGCCTGGCATAGCCTTTTCGCGGCAGAAGTATCTTCATCGACGGCAAACTCGAGGCGAATAACCGTGTCATGGGAGCTCGATTGGGACGACGAAGTCGACGTCGTCTGCAGCAACGCCGGCCTCGCCGGTCTGGCGAGTGCGGTCGCCGCTGCCGATGCCGGTGCCGACGTGTTCGTGGCGGACGGACCTCCCGACGCGCGCAGATGGCTGTTGCCGGAGTGCGCAGACCCTGACACCGCGTCGTACTTCCATCAGCTGACCGCCGATCTGAGCGTCGACGACCTGCCGCCCGTCGACTCCGATCTGCCGGTGCGACTGGTGCAGGCTGCCCCACCGGCGGGACGGAGCGCGCCGCCGTTCATCGGTTCGAGGCTGCGCGACTGGGCCGCACTCTGCATCGGGTCCCCGACGGGCTACCTGTACAGCCGGATCGGCGATCAGACCGCCTCCCGTGTCGCGAACGCCGCCGGCGAACTCTTCGAGGTGACCGAGGTCGGGTCCGTCGTGCCGGATCCACAGGATCCGAGCGGTTCTGTCGCCCGGTGGCTCGCCGACGAAGCGCAGACCCGCTCGGTCGACGTCGTGGCGGTCACCGGGTTCGAACGCCTCGTCTTCGAGGAAGGCATGGTGACCGGCGCGGTCTTCGCCACCGGCACCGGCCCGCTCGCGGTCCGCGCCCGCCACGGGGTGCTGATCTGCCGGGCCGCCGCCCGCGACAGCGCAGCAGGCCGTGCCCCGACCGAGGGAGAACCTCTTCTGCGCGTGGCGCTGGTCGGCAAGGAGGGCAGCCGCTTCGGCCGGGTGGAGCTCTTGACGAGCGACTCCGCCGTCGCTTCCGGTCCGTGGTGACTACAGCCGGCCGGACGCCGAGAACTGCAGGGGGATCCGCCCTTTGGCGAGCAGCGACTCCAGGGCCGCCCCCGGGATGGGACGCGACAGCAGGAAGCCCTGCGCCCGGTGGCACCCGTGCCGCAGCAGCGTCAGGGCAGCCGCCTCGGTTTCCACGCCCTCGGCGACGAGCTCCAGTCCGAACGCTTCGGCGAGCGCGATGACGGCTCGCACGATCGCGAGATCCCCTGGGTCGGAACCGAGTTCACGCACGAAGCCCTTGTCGATCTTGAGGGTGTCGACGGGCAGCGACTTCAGGTGCGACAGCGCGCTGTAGCCGGTACCGAAATCGTCGATGGCCACCTGCACGCCGGCCTCTTTGAGCCCGGCGAGGGTGATCCTGGTGGTCTCGATGTCCTGCACGACCACACTCTCGGTGATCTCCAGGCAGACCGAGTTGTGGGCCAGGCCGAACTCGGCCATGATGCCGGCGACCGACTCGACGAAACCGTCGGTCACCAGCTGTACCGGTGAGACGTTGAGGCGCAGCACGATGTCGCCGCCGACGCCGCGGGACTGCCAGCCCGCGAATTCGGCGCACGCGCTGCGCATCACCCAGCGACCCAGCTCGCCCGCGAGATTGATCGATTCGGCCACGCCGATGAACGATTCGGGGGACAACAGCCCGCGCGTGGGGTGCTGCCAGCGCACCAACGCCTCTGCGGCGAGGATCTCTCCCGACCGCATGTCGACCTCGGGCAGATAATGCAGCAGCAGCGCGCCGTTCTCGATCACGCTCTGCAGGTGCAGCTCGATGTCGTTGCGGAATTCACTTCTCATCGACATGTCGTCGGTGAAGACCGCCACCTTGTTGCCGCCGGAGTTCTTGGCGGTCAGCACTGCCTGGTCGGCCCGCCGCAACAGGTCGGACGTCGTGTCCTGACCCGGCATGCCCAGCGCCACGCCGATGCTCACCGTGCGGGTGAGCATCTCGCCGTCGATCGACACGCGCTCCCGCAGAGTCGACTGGAGCTGGTATGCCAGCGCTTCGGCGGACTCGGCATCCATCGGCCTCGTCGGCACCACGACGAACTCGTCTCCGCCGAGCCGGGCGATCAGGTTGGAGCCCTCCGCGCCCCGGCGCAGACGTTCGGCCAGCACCCGGATGAACCAGTCGCCCGCGGTGTGACCGAGGTAGTCGTTGATCGCCTTGAGGCGATCGAGGTCGAAGAACAGCGCCGACACCGGCCCGGGTTGTCCCTCGGCGAGCCGCGCGTCGAGGTGCGCCAGCAGCGCGCGTCGATTGTGCAGGCCGGTCAGGTCGTCGTGCTCGGCCAGGTAGCGCAGCTGCTCCTCGGCCTGGACCCGAGCCTGTACCTGTGCGAACAGCGAGGCGATCGCTTCGAGAGCGTTGAGTTCCTCCGGGCTCCACTCCCTGTCGCCGAACTTGACGAAACCGAGCACGCCCGTGGTGACGTCGCCCGAGACCAGGGGAGCGGCGGCCATCGACGTGGCCGGGATCGCGCGACCCTCCTCGATGCGCTTCTGATAGTCGTCGGTCGCGGGTTCGGGCCGGAAGACCATCGGCTTCTTGCCGTGTTCGGACTGCGCGAAGACCGGGTCGGCGTCGGCGAAATAGACGAGCGCAAGCGGGTCGGGGTCGGGGACGCCGGGTCGCACCGGCCACTCCGCGACCAGTCTCGATGCGCGGATGGCGTGGTCGTTGTAGCGCAGGAAGCTGACATCGACGCCGAGGTAGGCCACCAGGTCGGCCAGCACCTCCTGACTGACCTGCACGGAGGTGGCTGCGTTCGCCGCCATCAACTGGGTAGCCACGGAGGTGACCACCAAGTCGAGACTGCGTTGCGCGGCGCTCTGGGACATCGTGAAGTCAGAATACGGGCGGTACAGCGTTTTCGAGTGGCCGTCGGCGGCTGCGGGTCGAGGCGCGCGGAGCCGTCGTGAGTCGGAAGACCAGGATTTGGGCCTCCCCGTCCCGGGTCCCCGTCATGTGACGAAACTGTGATCGGAGGTCACCGAGGCTGGAGGCGAACGCCGGCGCCACCTCTCCGAGTTCTGCGGTGTCGTGGGCGAACAGGAACGGTGGGGAGATCGGCTGCACCGCGAGTCCGTGCTGCTGCGCGGTGAGCCACACCGCCTCGGCGGCGGCTCCGCCTCGCGCATAACCGCTCAGGGAGAGGTCGTCGGCCACGACGACCGCCAGCGCGGAGCTCTGCGACACCCGCACCCGGGTGTCGGCGCCGAGCACCGCTCCGGCATCCCAGTCACCCAGCAGAGCCATGACCTCGGGCCTGCGCAGGATGTCCAGAGTCACGAGTTCCGCAGGGTGCAGTTCCAGGCTGCGCACGTCGATTCCCGACTCCAGCGAGTCCTGCCCGGGCCACTTCAGCTCGGCGGCCATCTCGGCGTGCAGCTTCGGCGTCAGGTAGCGGATGCGGTCGGCTTCTGCCAGCAGGGCGCCGGCTCGATCGATGTCGGTCCGGTCGTCGACCAGTTCCAGACGGGCGCCTTCGGTCCGCGCCGCGGCGCGCAGCGCGTCGGCGGCTTCACGGGATAACGGCGACGGCGTCCCGGGGCGCCGGTTGGTCTCCCGGGTGTCGAGCATCGGATACAGCGCGGCCAGGCGATCGGTGGCGGCGCCGCCGCCGGCGAGCTCGACGACCGCCTCCAGCAGAGGATGACTGTCGTTCTCGGAGAAGCGGACCGCGCCCAGGATGCCGTGTGCGGCAGCGGCGACCCGCGCGTTGAACACCGCTGCGCCCACTGCCACGGCGCTGCCCCGCATGCCGACGTCCATCGTCGTCGCGTACTGCGGAGCCAGCTGGATCGTCACCGCGTTGCGGCTGGCCTCGATGTGCCACGGTTGCGAGTTGCCGCCCGAGGGTGCCCGGCTCGCGGCGAGCGCGACCGCGTGCACCGCGTGCTCGGGCGCGATGGCCGCGTCGTCGGCGGGGATCGACGGCGGCGGCGCCGGTTCCTGCGCGGTCGGGTCGGTCAGCGCATCGAGCGCCGCGGCGACATCGACGCGGACCCGCCCCGACGACAGGGCCTCACCGAGGCCGATCCTGCGGACGGCTTCGGCGACGGCGGACGCGCCGACCAGCACGTCTCCGACGAGCTGAGGCCAGGTGGACAGGGACTGGCCCACTTCGACCAGCGATGCCGCTCCACGTGCCGACAGGCTTTTGCCGTCGATCAACCGCAGCACGTGCGGGATCTTCTCGCGGTTGTCCAGACCGGCCAGACGCGCTGCGTCGAGGTCGCCGAGCAGTCCGTGGAAGATGGGCCGATCGGGCTCGAGGTCGAAGCGCTCGACATCGACGAGGCCGCGGTCGCTGGTGGCCATCAGAACCGGTTGGCGGCGGGCGCGGGCTGCTTCGCGTAGAAGCGCTTTGACGTCGAGGGAATCGCACTCCTCGATGACGATGTCGAGGCCGTCGAGGAATTCACCGATCGTGTCGGCGGTCAGCCCCGACTCCAGCACGCGCACCTCCGCGTAGGGGTCGATCTCCGCGATGCGCCGGGCCGCGACCCTCGCCTTGTTCACCCCGATGTCGAAAACCGTTGCGGGAACCCGATTGAGGTTGGACAGCTCGAGGTCGTCGAAGTCCGCCAGCCGGATCATGCCGCACAGCCCCTGCATCACCAGCGTGTGCGCGATGGCGTGCCCGACGCTGAGACCGACCACGCCGACGCGCAACGACGACAGTCTCTGCTGTTCCTCGGAGGTGATGAGGTTGCGATTGCGGTCGGCGCGGACCCGGGCGTACGCGCGCGGACCGAGGATGCCGACGAGCGCACGACGCCACGGGTAATAGGCCCAGCGGTGCGGTTCGGAGATCAGTTCCGGGCCGGCGTGCGGGAGCAGTCCGGCCAACGTAGCGGCCTGCTCGGGCGTCGAGTCCAGCACCTCGACGGCGGGGTCGGCCCGCAGAACCTCGAGGGTGCGCCCGTCGCCGGGCCGGTCCGGGTCGAGAACCACCGCCTCGCCGGCGCTCTGAGTGGCGAACAGTCCGGCGGGAGCGGTCGCAGGGGTCTCAGAGTGCTCAAACGTCACAGCGCATTATCGCGCAATCCGTCGCGTTCGCCAGACTTGGGCCACACCCGATTCATTTCGAGGATCTCGTTGTAGATCTTCGACACCTGAGCGGGCTCGGCATGCTGAACGAATGTCCTGCGGTCCCACCACATCATCTTGGTGCGGTAGCGCGGATCCGGATATGGCGTTGCGGGAATCGAGGCCACGACACCGCCCGACGACCGCCACTTGTCCAGCACGTGGGGAGCCGACGTGGCCATGCAGAATTGCAGATCCATGGCCGCCATCGCATGGAACCCACTACGGGCGAGTGCGCGGGTGACACCCTTGTTGCGGTGCGGGTCGTCGGTGACGAAGGCCGACTTCATCTCCAGGATGCCGAAGGGTACGCGGTCGGTGATCATCTTGCGGACCGCCGCCAGTCCCGGCTGTCCTTCCCACTCGACAACAGCGTGCGAATCATCGGCGCAGGTCAGGGGGCCCTTCGCGCGAACACCCCCGATCACCCGGTCGTCGGTGTCGAGCGCCGCCCAGAACATCGCGGTGTCGTGTCCGTCGCGGATCTCCGAGACGTCGAGTGCGCGCTCCACGCCGTGCTTGCGGTAGCTGCGTTCGGCACCGTGGAGATACTCCAGCCACAGGTCGGGATCCACCGACGGTTGTGACATCACCAAGGTGCATTCAGCGTCGGCGTCCCACCAGCTCTGGCGGCGCGTCAGCTCAAAATGATTGCTGTGGGGCAGATCAAACGACGAAATAGACATGTTTTTCCCATCCTCGGCGGCGGTACAACAAAGCGCTGACACCGACCTCCGACTATCGAGATCCGGCTTTCGGGGTGAATGCGGCGAGAATCAGTATGTCGCGCGGAGTGACTTGAATTCCAGCTAGCCATGCGAATTTTTCTCGATTTGGATTACCGGATAGGAAACATCGCCTCAAAGGCATACCGCAGCGAGGCTTATGGCAAGGCAAATTTCTCGAGATTCGACTGCTGGATGCGCGGATAATTCTTATGCGGCGAACTCTAGCAACCGCTTGGTCGATCATTTGTCGACGCCTGCTGGATTTCTTGGCGCCATTCGCTAACCTGGCACAACGAAGGCGGTAATCGCGGCGCGGCCGTCGTCGCCGACTTCTCGAGCAATGCCGGCTTCTGTCGGAAGTGTCAAAAGGATAGTTTGTGTCACTTAGCTACTCGCGAGTACCGCAACTTTGAATGACAAGTCGGCAGTGAATGCCACATTCTCGGTGCTTCACGACTGCGGTGCCCGGACCCCGACGCCTGTGGCACGGTGAGGAACGGCATCATCTCAAGTCGGCACATCCTCGAGGTCGTCATCCGGACGATCCAGGCACAGGAGGCGTAGTGAAGAAGTTCAACGATCTGGCCGAATTCGTCGCGGCGGAGGGCACCGAGCTCGGGCCCACCGAATGGCTGGAGATCACCCAGGACCGCGTCAACCTGTTCGCCGACGCCACCGACGACCATCAGTGGATCCACGTGGACCCCGAGCGGGCGGCCAGTGGCCCGTTCGGCGGCACCATCGCACACGGCCTTCTGACGCTGTCTTTGCTGCCCCACTTCACTCATCAGCTGTACACGGTCGACAACGTGGCCATGGCGATCAACTACGGCTACAACAAGGTCCGGTTCATCACACCGGTGCGCGTCGGCGCGCTGTTGCGCGCCCGCGCGCACATCGCCTCCGTGGCGAAGCTCGAGAACGCGGTGCAGGCGACGCTGAACACCACGGTGGAGATCGAGGGTGCCGGCAAGCCGGCGGCCGTCGCCGAGTCGATCGTGCGGTTCATCGGCTGACCGCACTCCCACTTTCCCCGGCGGTGGCGGGCTGAGGCGCTGATACGGGTGTCAGTGTCCATTGACGTACGTCAAAAACGCTCGTAGATTGCGTTCCGGCGTGAGGAGTCACGGTGGACCACACACACCCGCGTGTCGCGGTGATCGGGGCCGGAATCAGCGGCCTGACCGCGGGGAAGATGCTCAAGGACTACGGCGTCGACTACACGACGTTCGAGACGTCCGACCGGATCGGAGGCAACTGGGCCTTCGGCAACCCCAACGGGCACAGCAGCGCGTACCGCTCGTTGCACATCGACACGTCCAAGCATCGGTTGTCGTTCCGTGACTTCCCGATGCCGGACCACTTCCCGTCGTTTCCGCACCACTCGCAGGTCAAGGCCTATCTCGATGCATACGCAGAGACTTTCGGGTTGCTCGAGCACATCGAGTTCGGCAACGGCGTGGCCCGTGCCGTGCGCGAGGAGCACGGCGGCTGGGTCATCGTCGATCAGGCCGGCGCTGCGCGGCGCTTCGACCTGCTGGTCGTCGCGAATGGTCACCACTGGGATCCGCGTTTGCCCGAGTTTCCCGGCTCCTTCTCGGGCGAATGGATTCATTCCCACTCCTACATCGATCCGACGGCGCCGCTGGAGCTGACCGGCCGGCGCATCCTGGTGGTGGGCATCGGCAACAGCGCCGCCGACATCACCGTCGAGCTGTCGTCCAGGGCACTGCGGAACCATGTCACGTTGTCGACGCGCTCGAGTGCCTGGATCGTTCCGAAGTACATCGCCGGCCGCCCCGGCGACATGTTCTGGCGCACATCGCCGTATTTGCCACTGTCCTGGCAACGCAGGGCGGTGCAGATGTTCGCCTCCGTGTTGGGGACCGACCCGACCCTCTACGGGCTCCCGCCGGCCGACCACAGGCTCTTCGAGGCGCATCCGACACAGTCGGTGGAACTGCCGCTGCGGCTGGGTTCCGGGGACGTGGTGCCGAAGCCGAACGTGGCCCGGCTGGACGGGCCCACGGTCCACTTCGTCGACGGCAGCAGCGACGACTTCGACGTGATCGTCTACGCCACCGGGTACAACATCACCTTCCCCTTCTTCGATCCGGACTTCCTCAGCGCGCCCGACAACCACCTGCGGCTCTACAAGCGGATGTTCAAGCCTGGCATCGACGACCTGGTCTTCATCGGCTTCGCGCAGTCGGTGCCGACCCTGTTCCCGTTCGTGGAGTGCCAGTCGCGGCTGCTGGCTGCGTACGCGACCGGCCACTACGCGCTGCCGCCGGCCGACGAGATGGAGACGACCATCGACGCCGACCAGCACCTGCACGCGGGCCACTGCACCGACCGGCCCCGGCACACCCAGCAGGTGGACTACTTCGTCTACGAGCACGACCTGCGCAAGCGAGAACTGCCCGCCGGAATGAAGCGCGCGCGGCGCACGCTCCGGGCGGCCCGATGACTCCGATCGAGGTCCACTTCGACAGCGGTGGAAGCGTCTGCAGCGCCTGGCATTTCGCCGCACCACGCCGACGTGGCGAGCAGGACGTACCGGTGGTGGTGATGGCGCACGGGTTCGGCGGGACCAAGGATTCGGGGTTGGAGCCCTTCGCCCGACGCATCAGCGCCGGGGGAGCGGACGTGCTGGCCTTCGATTACCGCGGCTTCGGAGCGTCGGGAGGCACCCCCCGGCAATCGCTTTCGGTGCGGCGGCAGATCGCCGACTATCACGCCGCCGTGGACACGGCCAAGCGCCTCGACGGGGTGGACCCGCACCGGGTGGGGCTGTGGGGCGCCTCGTTCTCCGGCGGTCATGTCCTCCGGGTCGCCTCCGAGCGCTCAGACATCGCGGCGGTGATCGCGCTGACGCCCTTGACGAGCGGCCTCGCGGTGAGCCGTGCCGCAGCGTCGTCCCGGAACGTGGCGACGTCGGCGCGGTGGACCATCGCCGGCGTCAGGAGCCGGCTGGCCGTCAAGCGGGGCGGTGCTCCGACGATGATGCCGCTGGTGTCGCCGGTCGGCCAACCCGGAGCGCTGGCGCTCGACGGCGCATACGAGAGTTACACCTCGCTCGCCGGTCCGACCTGGCGCAACGAGATCGACTGCTCCGTCGGGCTCGAGGTGGTGGGGATCAACACGAAGGCCGCAGCCAAGCGGCTTCGCAGTCCCCTTCTGGTGCAGATCGCCGACTTCGACTCCTACGTGCCCGCCGACGCCGTGGCGGCTACCGCGACCCTCGGCAGGGCGCAGGTACATCACTACCCCTGTGACCACTTCGACGTGTGGCCCGGCCACCAGTGGTTCGACAAGGCCGCCGTCGACCAGGTCGCCTTCCTGCGCCGGACGCTGCTCGCTCAGTAGTGCGTCGAGCCCTGGTCGACCGAGATCGCGCTGGCGGTGACGAACTTGGACTCGTCGCTGGCGAGCCAGCACACGGCGTCGGCGATGTCCTCGGGTTCGACCACCCAGTCCGGCAGGAACGGCGTCAGCATGTTGGCCAGCTGGGGGTTGGTCTCCATCGCCTTGCCCAGCGCCGTGACCATGTCGCCGGTGCCCATGGCGGTGCTGACCGGACCCGGGTGCACGCTGTTCACCCTGATCCGGTGCTTGCCCAGCTCGGCGGCGAACGCGCGCGCCATTCCGGTGACCGCATGCTTGCTCGCGGTGTAGTGCACCATGAACGGCTGCATCTTGATCCCGGCCGCCGAGCTGATCAGGATGATCGAGCCGCCGCGGCCCCCGTCGATGATCTGGTGCGCGCCGGCCATCACGGTGTTCCACGTTCCGGTCACGTTGATGTCCATGACGTCGCGGAAGTCCTGCGGGCGGATCTGATCCCAGGCCTGCGGTGCGGAGACACCGGCATTGGCGACGATCACGTCGAGCCTGCCGAGTTCGGCCACCCCCGAGGCGACGGCGTCGCCGAGGGCGTCGGCGTCGCGGGTGTCGACGACCGAGGCGACGATCCGGCGACCGGTGCGTTCGACGAGTGCGACCGTCTCGGCGAGCTCGTCGGGAGTCGCGTGGTCGTACGGCACGCAGGGGGGCAGCGGTCCCGCGATGTCGACGGCGATCACGTCGGCCCCCTCGCTCGCGAGACGCACGGCGTGCGCGCGGCCCTGGCCGCGGGCGGCGCCGGTGACGAGGGCGACCCGGTCCGTCAGCCGCCCGGTCACCGCAGCTTCTTCCGGGCGGCTTTGACGAGGTTCGATCCCACGATCAGCCGCTGGATCTCGCTGGTGCCTTCGTAGAGCCGCAACAGCCGGACCTCCCGGTAGATCCGCTCGACCGGCACCCCGCGCATGTACCCCGCGCCGCCGTGCACCTGAACCGCGAGATCGGCGACCCTGCCTGCCATCTCGGTGCAGAACAGCTTGGCCGCCGACGGCGCGACCCGGCGGTCCTCTTCGGTGAGCCACTTCCTGGCCGCGTCGCGGACCAGCGCACGGCCTGCCATCACACCGGCCTGTTGATCGGCGAGCATCGCCTGCACCAACTGGAACTCACCGATCGGCGTGCCGCCCTGCGTGGCCGTCGCGGCGTATGTCACCGACTCGTCGAGAGCGCGCTGGGCCGCGCCGACGGCGAGTGCGGCGATGTGGATACGTCCGCGCGCCAGCGAGGTCATCGCCGCGCGGTACCCATGGTCCTCACTGCCGCCGATGAGCGCCTCGGACCCGACGCGGACGTCGGTGAAGGTGACATCCGAGGTCCAGGCGCCCTCCTGGCCCATCTTCGCGTCCTTCGCGCCGACCTCGACGCCGGGCGCGTCGGCAGGCACCAGGAACACGGCGATGCCGGCGCCCTTCTCGTCGGCGGGACGGGTGCGGGCGAAGACGACGAACAGATCCGCGACCGGCGCGTTGGTGATGTACTGCTTACCGCCGTTGATCACCCAATCATGGCCGTCCCGAACGGCTTTGGTTTTCAGCCCGGACGGATTGGAGCCGGCTCCGGGTTCGGTGAGCGCAAAGGAGGCGACCACCTCGCCGGTGGCGATCGGTTCCAGCCAGCGGGCCTTCTGCTCGTCGGTGCCGAAGCCGACGAGAACCTGTCCCGCAATCCCGTTGTTGGTGCCGAACATCGACCTCAGCGCCAGACAGGTGTAGCCGAACTCGAGGGCGAGCTCGACGTCCTGGGTGATGTCCAGGCCGAGTCCGCCCCATTCCTGGGGGATCGCGTAGCCGAACAGCCCCATCTTCTTGGCCTGATCGCGCAGGTCGTCGGGCACCTGGTCTCCGGCGACGATCTCCGGCTCCCGCGGAACGACCGCTGTGCGCACGAAATGGCGGGTCTGCGCCAGAATCTCGCGGAAGTCGTCGTCGCTGACCTCGGCGGTGTCGCTCATCGGGCTCCTTCTGGTGGGGTGGCCGAAGCGCACATCGTATATGAAATATGATTTCGCCCAGTCGTGGAGTCCAAGAGGGAAGAGGTAGACAGGTGTCATTGCTGACGGGGCGTACCGCGGTCATCACCGGCGGGGCACAAGGACTGGGATTCGCCATCGCCGAACTGTTCGTCGCCGAAGGTGCTCGCGTCGTGCTCGGTGATGTGAATCTAGAGGCGACGCAGGCCGCGGTCGACAAGCTGGGTGGCGGCGATGTCGCGCGCGCTGTCCGGTGCGACGTCACCTCATACGCCGACATCGACGCCCTGGTCGACGCGGCAGGCGCCGAGTTCGGCAGTTTCGACATCATGGTCAACAACGCGGGCATCACTCGTGATGCGACCCTGCGCAAGATGACCGAGGAGCAGTTCGATCAGGTCATCGCGGTGCATCTGAAGGGCACCTGGAACGGCCTGAAGAAGGCGGCGTCGATCATGCGCGAGCAGAAGAGTGGCGCGATCGTGAACATGTCGTCGATCTCCGGGAAGGTCGGCATGGTGGGGCAGACCAATTACTCGGCCGCCAAGGCGGGCATCGTGGGAATGACGAAGGCCGCCTCCAAGGAGTTGGCACACCTCGGCGTGCGGGTCAATGCGATCCAGCCGGGGCTGATCCGATCGGCGATGACCGAGGCCATGCCGCAGCGCATCTGGGATTCGAAGGTGGCCGAGGTGCCGATGGGCCGCGCGGGTGAGCCCGAAGAGGTGGCCAAGGTGGCGCTGTTCTTGGCATCCGATCTGTCCTCCTACATGACGGGGACCGTTCTCGAGGTAACCGGCGGACGGCACCTCTGATGCGCGACGCCGTGATCTGCGAGCCCGTCCGGACGCCGATCGGTCGCTACGGCGGCAAGTTCAAGGCTTTGACGGCGGTTGAACTCGGTGTCGCGGCGCTGCGGGGATTGCTCGAGCGCACGGGTGTGGCGCCCGAGGCGGTCGAGGACGTGATCGTCGGACACTGCTATCCGAGCATGGAGGCGCCCGCGATCGGCCGGGTGATCGCGCTCGATGCGGGTCTGCCGGTGTCCGTGCCGGGCATGCAGATCGACCGGCGTTGCGGGTCGGGCCTACAGGCGGTGATCCAGGCCTGCCTCCAGGTGGCCAGTGGCGACAACGATCTCGTCGTCGCCGGCGGAGCCGAATCGATGAGCAACGTGATCTTCTACTCCACCGACATGCGGTGGGGAGGTGCCCGGGGCGGCATCGCGGTGCACGATGCGCTGGCGCGCGGCCGGACCACGGCCGGCGGACGACACCACCCCGTGCCCGGCGGCATGCTCGAGACCGCCGAGAACCTGCGCCGCCGTTACGCGATCCCGCGGGAGGAGCAGGACGAGTTGGCTGTGCTGTCGCATCAGCGTGCGGTCGCCGCGGCCGAGGACGGCTTGCTGGCGGAGACGATCATTCCCGTGCCGGTGCCGAGTCGGTCCGGTGAGGACGTCGTCGACACCGACGAACATCCCCGGGCCGACACCTCACTCGAGAAGCTCGCCACGCTCAAACCCGTTCTCGGCAAGGGTGATCCCGACGCCACCGTGACGGCGGGCAACTCCAGCGGGCAGAACGATGCGGCGTCGATGTGCGTCGTGACCACGCCGGGGAAGGCCGCCGAACTCGGCTTGCGCCCACTGGTGCGAATCGTCTCCTGGGCGGTGGCGGGGGTGCCGCCCAACGTCATGGGCATCGGACCGGTTCCCGCGACCGAATCGGCGCTGAGAAAGGCCGGACTCGAGCTCTGCGACATGGACCTCATCGAGCTCAACGAGGCCTTCGCCGCCCAGGCGCTGGCCTGCATGCGCGAATGGAACTTCACTGCAAAGGATCTGGAACGCACGAATGTGCACGGGTCGGGTATCTCGCTCGGCCATCCCGTCGGTGCGACCGGCGGGCGGATGCTGGCAACGCTGGCCCGCGAACTCAACCGGCGCGGTGGCCGCTACGGCCTGGAGACCATGTGCATCGGCGGCGGGCAGGGGCTGGCCGCGGTGTTCGAGAGGGTGGGCGCATGACACGACTTGCCCAGACGCTGGGGCTCAGCGAGTTCCAAACCGAGATCGTGGCCACGGTGCGGCAATTCGTCGACAAAGAAGTCATCCCGACCGCGCAGGAGCTCGAGCACACCGACACCTACCCGCAGGCCATCGTCGACGCGATGAAGGACATGGGCCTGTTCGGCCTGATGATTCCCGAGGAGTACGGCGGGCTCGGCGAGTCGTTGTTGACCTACGCGCTGTGCGTGGAGGAACTCGCGCGGGGCTGGATGAGTGTGTCGGGCGTGATCAACACCCATTTCATCGTCGCCTACATGATCCGTCAGCACGGCACCGACGTGCAGAAGAGCCACTATCTACCGCGGATGGCCACCGGTGAGACGCGTGGCGCGTTCTCCATGTCCGAGCCCGAACTCGGTTCCGATGTCGCGGCGATCCGGACCAGGGCCAGGACCAACGGCGACGGCACCTACACCATCGACGGCCAGAAGATGTGGCTGACCAACGGGGGCAGCTCGACGTTGGTGGCCGCGCTCGTGCGCACCGACGAGGGCGCCGACAAGCCGCACCGCAACCTGACCGCGTTCCTCATCGAAAAGCCCACGGGCTTCGGCGAAGTCGCGCCCGGCCTGACGATTCCCGGAAAGCTCGACAAGCTCGGGTACAAGGGCATCGACACCACCGAGCTCATCTTCGACGGCTACCGCGCTGACGCCGGTGACATCCTCGGCGAGGCGCCCGGGCAGGGTTTCTTCCAGATGATGGACGGCGTCGAGGTCGGCCGGGTCAACGTGTCCGCCAGAGCCTGCGGAGTCGGCATCCGGGCGTTCGAGCTGGCGGTGCGCTACGCGCAGCAGCGCAGCACCTTCGGTAGGCCGATCGCCGAGCACCAGGCCATCGCGTTCCAACTGGCCGAGATGGCGACCAAAGTCGAGGCAGCCCATCTGATGATGGTCAACGCGGCCCGGATGAAGGATTCCGGGGACCGCAACGACGTGGCGGCGGGGATGGCGAAGTACTTCGCCAGCGAGGTGTGCGCCGAGGTGACGCAACAGAGCTTCCGGATCCACGGCGGTTACGGGTATTCCAAGGAGTACGAGATCGAGCGGCTGATGCGCGACGCACCCTTCCTGCTGATCGGCGAAGGCACGAGCGAGATTCAGAAGAACATCATCAGCAAGCGGTTGCTCGCGGACTACCGGGTATGACGTCGTGAGCGCGCCCGAATTCGCGGTGAGACCGCAACTGGCAGAGGACGTCGCGCGGTTGGTGCGCCGGCGCGTCCTGGACGGGACGTATGCCGCCGGAACGTATGTGCGGCTCGACCAGCTCGCCGTGGAACTCGGGGTGAGTGTCACCCCCGTTCGCGAGGCGCTTTTCGAGCTCAAGGCGGAGGGACTGCTCGAGCAGCAGCCGAGGCGCGGATTCGTGGTGCGGCCGGTGACCGTTCGCGACATCACCGACGTCTCCGATGTGCAGGCACATATCGGCGGTGAGCTCGCCGCCCGGGCGGCCGCCGCGATCAGCGACGACCAGCTGAGCGAACTGACCAGAATCCAGGGCGAACTCGAGTCCGCCTACGCCGCCGACGACGGCGAACGCGCGGTGCGCCTGAATCACGAATTCCACCGCGGCATCAACGTCGCGGCCGATTCGCCCAAGCTCGCGCAGCTGATGTCGCAGATCACCCGGTACGCACCGGAGTCGGTGTTCCCGACGATCACCGGCTGGCCGGAGCAGTCGAACCGACACCACCGCCGCGTCCTCGACGCGCTGAGGCGCCGCGACCAGCACGGAGCGCGCGCCGCGATGTCGGAGCACCTCGCGGCGGGAGCCGCGCCGCTCATCGAGCATCTGACCCACCGCGGCGTGATCGACTGACGTCCATGGGTGTTCTCGACGGCGTGCGCGTGCTCGACTACGGGCGATTCATCGCGGCGCCCTGGTGCTCGGCGCTGCTGGCCGACATGGGTGCCGATGTGGTGCGCGTCGAGAAACGTGAAGGGGGCGAGGACCGCTGGGTGCAGTCGGTCACCGACGGCGGCGAGGGCGGCACCTTTCTGCAGTGCAACCGCAACAAGCGGTCCCTGACGCTGGACTCGACCACCGACGAGGGTAAGCAGATCACCCGGAGGCTGGTGGCGACGGCCGACATCGTCGTCGCGAACATGCCCGCGGCGGGCATGCGGGCCAGCGGCCTGGACTATGCGACGCTACGCGCGATCAAACCGGACATCATTCTCGCGAGCGCGACCGCCTACGGGGAAGGCGGCCCCTACAGCGACCGCATCGGCTTCGACGGAGCCGGTCAGGTGATGTCGGGAGCGGTGTACCGGCAGGGGCTGCCCGAGCAGCCGATCCGGACCGTGGTGCCCTACGCGGATTTCGGCACGGCGCTGACGCTGACGATCGGGGTGATGATGGCGCTGTATCACCGTGCTCGGACGGGGGAGGGGCAGCATGTCGAGGGCGCGCTGCTGCCCACCGCGATGATGCTCTCGAACGCGTTCCTGATCGAACGGGACCTGCTGGGCACGGAAAAGCCGCGGATGGGCAACCAGGGCACCTCGGTGGCGCCGTGCGATCTGTACCGCACTGCCGACGACGGATGGGTGCTGCTGCAGATCGCCGGGCGGCCGATGTTCACCCGCTGGTGCCGACTCGTGGGCCGGCCCGAGTTCGTCGACGATCCCCGATTCGCCGACGACGACCTACGGTGGCGCAACGGCGCCGTGCTCAACGAGATCATGGCCCAGTGGTGCGCGGATAAGACCAGGGCCGAGGTCATGGCCTTGCTCGAGGCGGCCAAACTACCTGCAGCGCCGATGTATTCGACGCAGGATGTCCTCGAGGACGAGCATGTGGAGGCGATGGGGTTTTTGCAGCGCGTCCCGTTCCCCGGGGCGCCGCACGATGTTCCGATCGTCGGCACCCCGTTCCGGCTGTCGGCCACGCCCGGGGAGATCCGGCGCCGGGCGCCGCTGCTCGGGGAGCACACCGACGAGGTCCTCGGCGAGGCCGGCTACACGAGCACCGACATCGCGGGCTTCCGGGATCGCGGCGTGGTCTGAGGTTCAGTCGTCCCGCAGGAGGTCACGCAGCCGCTCGACGTCCACCTTTCCGGTACCGCGGCGAGGGATGTCGTCGTCGCCCTGCACGATCCGCCAGATCGTCGGCACCTTGAAGCTGCTCAACACCGACTTCGCGGCGGTGCGCAGTGCCTCCGGCGCCGTCGGGGTGCGGCAGACCACCACAGCGCCGACCCGGTTGGCCGCGCCGTCGGAAACGTTGGTGACGAATGCCGCGTCGACGTCGTCGAGGGTGCGCAGGGCCTGCTCGACCTCGCCGGGATACACGCTGGCGCCGCTGACCTTGAACATGTCGTCGCACCGGCCGTGAAAGAACAGGAACCCGTCGTCGTCGAGATGGCCGAGGTCGCCGGTGGGGTAGTAGCCGTCCGGGGTGAAGACCTCCTCGCGGGACCGCCGGCAGATGCCGCGCAGCACGTGCGGCCCACGGATCTGGATCATCCCGACCGCTCCCGGCGCCGCAGGTGCCCCGGTGTCCGGGTCGGCGATCCGGACCTCCGTCCCGTCGAAGGGTTGACCGCAGCTGCCCCACGCCGACCGTGGCATGTCGGTGTCGGCGGGGTAGCCGCAGTACGGTCCGAACGACTCGGTCATCCCGAACAGCCGGGCCCTGGCACCTGGCCGCGCGCGCCGCTGCTCGGGCAGCAGCGCATCGAGGCTTCCAGGCCGCAGGGACGACAGCGCAGCCCCGGTCTCCGCACGCCGACGTGCCAGCGCCTCAGCCTGATCGGGCCAGCCGCGGAACAGCGTCACCTGCTCGGTGTCCAGCAGGTGCAGAGTCGAATCGGGTTGTGGCACTGGTTCGGTCACCAGGGTGGCACCGGCGACCAGTGCCGACAACAGGCCACCGCCGAAGCCGCCCACCCAGAAGAACGGCATCGGCAGGTACAGGCGGGTGTCGGCGTCGATACACCGAGCGGCCAGGCCCGACCGCACCGCGCCGATCGCGCTGCCGTGCGAGTGCCACACGCCCTTCGGCGGACCACTGCTTCCGGAGGTGAACAGGATCGCCAGGGGGTCGGCGGGGCGCACGGAGCGCGACATCGCGTCGGCCACTGCGCTGGTGGCTGCGGCGAGGTCGTCGGGCGTCCGCACAGTGCGCAGCGCAGGCAGCGCGGACGGTTCGAGGCCGTCGCGGTAACGGCGACCCCGGAACTCCTCGACGGCGATCAGGTGCTGCACGGAGGCCGTGCGCAACTGTGCGGTCAGCTCACGAGCCGACAGCAGCGTGCTCAGCGGGACCAGCACAACGCCGATCCGCATGAGCGCGAGGGCGATCCGCGCCCACCCGACGCCGTTGGGCATGATCAGCCCCACCCGGTGCCTCTTGTCGACACCCGCCTCGAGGAGGCCGGCGGCGAGAGCGCGAGTGTCGGCGTCGAGTTCGCCATAGGTGATGCGCGCGGCGGGGTCGATCACGGCGGCCTTGTCGGGGTGCCGGATCGCGTGCTCGCGGATGAGGCCGTCGACCGTGTCAGGCATCGAACAGCTTCCGCAGCGCCGGGAGATCCAACTTGCCGGCCGACAACATCGGAACCGCGTCGTGCTGCAGCACGAGCCAGCGCCGGGGGAGCTTGTACGCCGACAGCTGCGCGACCGCGGATCGCCGAAGCGCCCCGGTGTCGAACAATTCACCGGTGTCGGTGGCGATGGCCGCGGCGACGATCTGTCCCCGTTCGGGATCGGGCAGGCCGACGACGTAGACGATCGCGCTCTCGTCGACGGCCCGCACGAGCGGGGTGAGCGCCGTCTCGACCTCGCTGGGCGCCACATTGGCGCCCGCGGTTTTGATCATCGCCCCGGCGCGTCCGGCGAAGTAGAAGACGCCGTCGCCATCGCGGCGGAGCAAATCGCCGGTGTGAAACCAGCCGTCGGCGTCGAAGCACTCCTCACGGGTGCGCCCGTAGTAGTGCTGCATCAGGGCGGGCCCGCGGATCAGCAGCTCACCGACCTCGTCCGGTGCGACGTCGTCACCGCCCTCGGGGTGGATCAATCGCGCCTCGAAGCCCGGTGCCAGAAAGCCGAAGGAGCCACGCCGAGTCTCGGGCTGGTCGGTCTCGTCGCTGCTGATCAGCACGACGCTGCCGGCCTCGGTCATGCCCAGCATGCTGTGCCGCAGCTCGGAGTCAACGGGGCGCGCCTCGGGCGCCATGATGGGGTACAGGTTGCCGCGCCGCATCGACGACAAGTCGCGCCCGGGAAAGCTGGGGTGACGGGTCAAGTGGGCGATGGTCGCGACGAAACCGTTGGTGATCGTCGGCTTTTCGGCCTCGAGCAGGTCGAGGGTCGCCCCGGCGTCGGAAGCGTTGGAGCAGATCAGGGTGGCACCGGCGACCAGCGTGGCCAGCAGTCCGAAGGCGAACCCGCCGATCCAGAAGAACGGCGAGTTGCAGAACAGCCTGTCGGCGGCGGTCAGACCGCGAATCCGGTTCAGTTCGCGCTGATGCGCCATCAGCGCGGCATGGGTGTGGACCACGCCTTTCGGGATGCTCATCGACCCGGAGGTGTAGATGACCGACAGCACGTCGGAGCCGTCGACGTCGTCCTCCATGGGCCTCACCAGCGAGACGTCGCCGGGCGCGGCGTCCCCGGTGAAGAGGACGTGCCGCAGAACCGGCGCGGCGGTGGTGAAGATCGGACCCTGCGTGCCCGCGGGCAGCGACAAGGCCTCGGCGAGACGCACGGCGAAGTCGTGTGATCGAAACGACCGGGCGGCCAACATGATCGCGACCTCGGCGTCCGCCAGTTGGCGGAGAAGTTCCGGCGCGGTGCTGAACGTCGAGAACGGTACGACCACCGCTCCGATCCGCGACGCGGCCAGCATCGCGACGACGAACTCGGCACCGTTGGGATACAGCAGACCCACATGCGTACCCTTGCCGACTCCCAGGGTGAGCAGCGACGCGGCGAGCGCTGCGGACCGGGCGTCGGCATCGGCGTAGCTCAGGCGCTCGTCATCACAGATCAGCAGCGGCTTGTCGCCGTACTCGCGGCGGCCGCGCAGCACCTGCGCGACGGTGGTCGGATCGGAATTCATTCCCGGGCGAAGTGCGATCGGACGGCGGTCAGGTCCGGCTTGCCCGACGGGGTGCGGGGGATCGCGTCGGCGATCGTGATCTCGGTGGGAATCTCGTAGGGGGCGAGACGTTTCCCGAGATACGCCGTCAACTCGGCGGCTCCGACGGTGGCGCCGGCGCGTAGTTCGACCAGCGCAACCGGCGTCTCGCCGAGTCGCGGATCCGGCGCCCCGACGACCGCCGCGCCCTGCACCGCCGGATGGCTCTCGAGCGCGGCGCGGACGTCGTCGGGCATCACCTTGAAACCGCCGCGGATGATGGCCTGGTCGGCCCGTCCCAGGATCCATACGAAGCCGTCCTCGTCGATGCGAGCCAGATCGGTGGTCTCCATCCAGTCGGCGTCCTCGTCCATCTGGGCCGGGATCACCTGCAGCAACCCCTGCCGTCCGGGCTCGGTCGGCAGACCGTTGTGGTCGACGACGCGCAACCGCGCACCCGGGTTGGCCCGCCCCACGCTGCCGCGCTTCTCTCGCCAGTACTTCTGGTGGTCGGCCAGTGTCCAGCCGGCCACACCGCCGCCGAATTCCGTTGCCGCGTATGAGGTCAGCACGGGAACACCGAATTTCTCGGTGAAGGCCTCGGCGTCGTCGGCGGACAGCGGGGCGGTTCCCGAGGTGACAACGCGGACACCCTCCAGGTCATCGCGGGTGAGATCGGAGTGAAGCACCGTGCGGAGTGCGGCGGGCACCAGCGACACCGCTTTGGGCCGGTGTTCGCGGACGGCCGCGGCCCACTGCTGCAGATCGAACTTCGGCAGCAACACGAACGGGCGCGCCTCGGCAAGACACAGCAGCACCCGGAAGACCCCGCCGACGTGCACCAGGGGTGAGTTGACGATCGCCACGCTGCGCCGCAGCGCCTCTGGTGCCGGGGCATTCTCAGGCTCGCGGCCCATGACACTGCGCGCCAGCATCTCGTAGGTGAGGTCGACCCGCTTCGGAGAGCCGGTGGTGCCGCTGGTCAGCATCCACACCGCCACGCCGGGACGCCCTGGATCCTCGGTGGGGGTTCCTGGTGTGACGTCGGGTGCGCTGTCGAGATCGCTGATCGCTACGGCGGTCGCGGTGGTGGCCGGCGCCAGGGTGGCGAGGTCACCGGCCGCGCCGATGATCACCGGGAGCTTCAGAGCTTCGATGTCGGAGCGGGTGCGGTCGTCACCGCGCGACGGGTTGATCACGACGACGGTACCGCCCCCGGAGAGCACGCCGAGAAGTGCGGCGACGTGGGCTGGGTTGTTGCGCAGCATGATTCCCGCCCGGCCTGTGCCGACGAGTGCGCGGATACGGTTCGACAGCGTGGCGACCTCACCCCAAGTGGACCACCGACTCTCGAACTGGATCGCGCGTGCCGAGGGGTCGAGGTCCAGAACGTCGGTGATGCGTTGCGACAGGGGGTGCGACGCCTCCGGCATCAGTGTCGGATTCGATGCCTCCGGCATCAGCGGATCCACGGTGACTTCCTCGGCAGCTCCCGCTCGGCGAGTTCGGCTTTGGCGATCGGATTGCCCAGCCGCGTGTAGATCAGACCCTGGTCCATGGCGGCGCGGTAGGGCTTGTCGAGGGACTCCCAGATGGCCTTGACGGTGCCCTGGGTGGCGGTGGGCGGTTTCGCGGCGATCGCGACGGCGATCTCGTGGGCGCGCGGCCACAGCTGGTCGTCGGCGACCACCTCCGTCACCAGGCCGATCCGCAGGGCGGTCGCAGAACCGACGCGTTCGTCGTTACCCATCAGCGCCATCCGCAGCGTGTCTCCGAGTCCGACGCGGCGCATCAGACCGATCGGTTCGAGTGCGGACACCAGGCCGGCGCTCACGTGCGAGTCGAAGAACGTGGCGCCCTCCGAGCAGATCACGATGTCGGCCTCGTTGACGAAGTACAGCGCGCCCGCAGTGCACATGCCCTGCACCGCGCACACCACCGGCTTCCACATCTTCTGCCACTTCGGGCTGAGCAGTTCACCGGGGTCTTCGTGGTTCCAGACGATCTCGGGTTGTCCATAGCTGGATTTGACGTCCAGTCCGGCGCTGAAGGCCCGCTCGCCGGCCGCGCGCAGCACCACGGCGTTGATCGCCTCGTCGGCCTTGATGGCATGCCAGACGTCGCGCATCTCCTCGCACATGGTGCGGTTGAAGGAGTTCAGCGCCTCCGGCCGGTTGAGCGTGACCGTGGCGACGCGCGCGTCGTGATCGAGGTCGCAGAGGATCGTCTCGTAGGTCGTCATCGCGCAGGCCTAACGACATTGCCAGTTGGGCGTGCGCTTCTCCACGAACGCCAGCGGCCCCTCCTGGGCATCCTGTGTGCGCACCACGCGTTCGCGGAACGTCTCGGCGAGGATCTCGCCCTCCAGCAGCGGCAGGTCGAGGGTTTTGTGAATGGCAAGCCTGGTGCCCCGCACTGCCAGCGGCGCATTGGAATTCACGATGCTCGCAATCTCTCGTGCCCGGTCGAGGAGGTTCTCGTGCTCGACCACCTCGGTGATCATGCCGAGCTCGTAGGCCCGTTCGGCGCTCATCCGTTCGTGCTTGCCCATCAGTGCCATCCGCAGCGCCACCGACCGGGGCAGCGCACGGGCCAGCCGCACCATCTCCCGGGCGGCGACGAGGCCGATGCTGACGTGCGGATCGAAGAACGTCGCGCGCTCCGAGGCGATGACAATGTCACCGGTGGTCACCCAATCGAGCCCGGCGCCGCAACAGATCCCGTTGACGGCCACGACCACCGGTTTGGCCATCCGCCGGAACGGGGGGGTTCCTTCCTGGGGCGCTTCCCACTGGTCGTAGGTCGACAGGTAGGGGCGCTCGTAGATGACCCTGCCGTCTTCGGGGATCTCCTTGACGTCGGCTCCTGTACAGAACGCCCTGCCGTTGCCGGTGACGATCGTCAGCCAGATGCCGTCGTCGTTCTCGGCCTCGTCGTAGGCCGCACGCAACTCGGCGATCATGTGCGGGGACAACGCGTTGAGCGCCTCGGGACGGTTCAGCGTGATCGTGGCGGTGTGCCCGTCGACGTCGTAGGTGATGGTGTCGTAGGTCGTCAAGCGCTTGTCCTATCTGCCGTGGAAGTCAGGGTCGCGCCGGTCCCGGAAGGCGGCCAGTCCTTCTTTGAAATCAGTTGTTCTGCAGGACAGTTCGAGACTCGAGAGTTCGTGGGCCATCGACTGGGTCAGTGTTGCGTTCATGCCGTAGTTGATGGCCTGCTTGGCCAGGCCGATGGCCACCGTGGGCCCGGCGGCGAGACGGCACACCAGGTCCTCGCTGGCCGCCTCGAGATCACCGGGCGCCACCGCCTGGTGGATCAGGCCCCAGTCGGCGGCGTCGGCGGCCGAGACCTTGTCGCCGAGCAGCAGCATGCGTTTCGCGCGGGCCACCCCCGCGAGCCGGGGCAGCAGCCACGTCGCGCCCGAGTCAGGGCTGAAACCGCGGTCCACGAACGGTTCCCACAGCGTCGCGTCGGATGCGGCGACGGTGAAGTCGGCGGCCAGCGCGAGATTGCAGCCGAGCCCGACGGCCCATCCCGCCACGGCGCAAACCACGGGCAGCTGGATCGTCGCGACGAGCTCCACCACCCGGTTCGCGGTGTGCGGGATGCGCCGGGTCAGAGCCCCCGGGCGGGGCCGTCGGGCGTCGCTGTTCGTGGTCACCCAGTCGGCGCCCGCGCAGAAGTCCCCACCCTCGCCGTCGAGCAGGACCGCGCGCAGCGAGTCATCGGAGGCGGCAGCGGTGAGAATCGTGACCAGCTCGTCGATCATGCTGTGACTCAATGAGTTACGCCGATCGGGCCGGTTAAGCGTGAGATGCAGGATCGCGGCGTCGTCGCCGGTGCGCTGCTGCCGCACCGAGCCCGCGTCGTCGTGCACGAAGGCTCCGTTCTTCCGGCGGCTATACCGATAGTCATACAGTTGGTACTACGATTACTATCCTTTACAACTTAGCAAGGAAAGACCGGCGAGGGAACATCGTTGTCGCAACGCATTCGTCAGCCACGCGTGGCTGAACTGGTGGCCTCCCGGCTGCGCGACGACATCCTGACCGGGCGGCTCAAGGAAGGCGATGTGCTGCCGTCGCAGGAGTGCCTGTTCGCCGAGTTCGGGGTCAGCCCACCGGCCGTACGGGAGGCGATCCACATCCTGGAGGCCGACGGTCTGATCTCGGTGCGGCGCGGGAATGTCGGCGGGGCGGTCGTGCACCTGCCGTCCGCGGAGCGGACAGCGCACATGATCAGCATGGTGCTGCAGACCCGGGCGGCCACGCCCGGCGATGTCAGCGAGGCGCTGCTGCAGTTGGAGCCCATCTGTGCCGGGATGTGCGCGGCGCGCGAGGACCGGATGACCGAGGTGGTGCCCTATCTGAGGGCGGCGATCGACGCGCAGGTCGAGCAGTTCGACACCTCGTCGCAGTACGTGCCCAACGCCCGGAAGTTCCACGAGGCGATCGTGTCGCGGTGCGGGAACGAGCCGATGATCCTGCTCATCGGCTCACTCGAGGTCATCTGGTCGGCGCACGAGTCGTCGGTGTGGAGCGACGATCACCACGCCGGCGACCCCATGGAACCTCAGACGATGCGCGCGGCGTTGCGGGATCACCACAAGATGCTCGACGCCATCGCCGAGGGGAACGCGGCGCGCGCCGTGCGACTCGCGGCCGGCCATCTGGCTGCGGCCCGGCGCAACACCCTGGCCGTTGGGAAGACCAAAACTATTGAAGCAAAACTCATTTCGAGCTGAACTGCAGCTGGACAGGAACAGACATGACCGCAACGACCGACAACCGCGTGCTGTTCGAGGTGGACCGGGACACCCGCATCGCCACCATCACACTGAACAACCCCGCACAGCGGAACTCCTACGACGCGGCGATGCGCAATCTGCTCGCGCGCTACCTCGACGAGGTCGCCGAGGACGACGACATCACCGTGGTGCTGCTGCGCGGCGCCGACGGCGTGTTCAGCACCGGCGCCGACATGAACAACGCGTACGGCTGGTACGGCCCGCGCGATGAGCGCTCGCGCGGAGGGCAGACAGCGGCGGCAGAGCCTCCCGCCAGGAGCCGGCCCAGTCAGCGCAGACGACTGACCGTGGATCGTAAGTCGTTCGGCTTCTATCACAACCTGATGGGCTTCCCGAAGGTCACCGTCGGTGAGATCAGCGGCTACGCGCTCGGTGGCGGTTTCGAGATGGCGCTGATGACCGACATCTCGGTGATCGCCCGCAACACCAAGATCGGAATGCCCGCCACCCGGTTCCTGGGTCCGGCGCTGGGCTCCCTGCACATGTTCTTCCACCGGCTGGGTCCCGTGCTGGCGCGGCGGCTGCTGCTCACCGGCGACATCATCGACGCCGGTGACGTCGAGCACCTCGGGGTCTTCACCGACACCTGCGACGCGGAATCGGTGCCCGCGCGGGCGCGGTACTGGGCGCAGAAGGCCGCGAAAATGCCCGCCGACGGTGTCGTCATCGCCAAGGAGGCGTTCCGGCTCGTCGAGCAGAGCCAGGCGTATCAGGGGGAGGAGGTCGCCAGCTATCTGTTCCACGCCTACGGCACGAACCTGCAGTTCGCCGACGGTGAATTCAACTTCGTCAAGACGCGGGCCCAGCACGGCACCAGGGAGGCGTTCCGGCTGCGTGACGAACACTTCCACGTGCCTGAACCCGAGTGACCTGGCTCACCTTCTGTCGGCGCTACACTATCTGTTAGTTTTGTAAAGTTCGCTGTTGCCGAAACCGAGGTCGAAAATGCCTACTCCCGTCATCGTCGGTGCTGCCAGGACGGCCATCGGCCGGTCGTTCAAGGGCACGCTGGTCAACACCCCGCCCGAGACGCTGATCACCACCGTGCTGCCCGAGGTGGTGCGACGTTCCGGCGTCGATCCCGCCGACATCGACGACATCATCTTCGCCGAATCTCATTACGGCGGCGGCGATCTCGCGCGGTATGCGGCCACCGCGACCGGCCTCGAGCACGTCCCCGGCCAATCGGTCAACCGGCACTGCGCCGGAAGCCTGACCGCGATCGGCAATGCGGCGGCCCAGATCGGCTCCGGAATGGAGCGGGTGCTGATCGCCGGCGGCGTGCAGTCGTTGTCGATGACCCCGCTGGTCAACTGGCGCATCCCCGGTCCCGAGCTGAAGTTCGAGGAGCGGTGGATGCCGCCCACGCACGTGGAGACCCCCGATGCGCCGGCGAAAGACATGTCGATCACCGTCGGCTGGAACACGGCTCAGGCTGCGGGTATCACCCGCGAGGAGATGGACGCCTGGGCGGCACGGTCGCACCAGCGTGCAATCGCGGCCATCGATGCCGGCAAGTTCGTCGATGAGATCGTCCCGCTCAAGGTCGAGCAGTTCGACGGATCGGTGACCGACTTCAGCGTCGACGAGCATCCGCGCCGCGACACCACGGTCGAGAAGCTGGCCGGCCTCAAGGTGCTGCATCCCGAGATCGAGGGCTTCTCGATCACCGCGGGCAACAGCAGTGGGACCAACGATGCCGCCGCGGGCGTCGCCCTAGTCGAGTCCGACTACGCCGCCGCCCACGGGCTCAACGTGATGGCGAAGGTGCGGGCCTGGGGTGCAGTCGGCGTGGCGCCCCGCGACACCGGCCTGGGTGGGGTCAAGGTCATCGGCAGGGTGCTCGACCGTGCCGGCCTCGAGCCCTCCGACATCGCGCTGTGGGAGATCAACGAGGCGTTCGCCTCCGTGCCGATCGCTGCCTGCCGCGAGTACGGCATCGACGAGGAGTTGGTCAACTTCTCGGGCAGCGGCTGCAGCCTCGGTCACCCGATCGCGGCCTCCGGGGCCCGGATGGTCACGACGTTGGTCTACGAGTTGGTGCGCCGCGGCGGCGGCATCGGCGTCGCGGCCATGTGCGCGGGCGGCGGGCAGGGCGGCGCCGTCATCGTCGAGGTCTGAGTCGAGGTCTAGCCCCACTCCGCCGAAATTGCATTCCGCGCGCGGATTGTCGAGACGTGACCGCGTGGAATGCAAGTTCGGCGGGGTCAGCGCTTGCGCGCGGGCGTCTTCGCCGCCTTGCGGGCCGGCTTGGCGTTCTTCTCGATGAGCCGGCCGGCGTGGTCGAGGATGCACTCGAGGCCGAACTCGAAATTGCGGTCGTCGGAGGCGCTCAGGTGATGGCCCTTCTGGGTGACGGCCGCCAGCAGAGGCGCGGTCTCCGGATCGATGGTCATCGTGTCGTCGATGTCGCCGTGACCGTCCTCCCCGGCGAGATTCTTCTCCCGGAGTCGCTGCAGAACCACCGATCCGCGGACGTGGACCGACATGGCCGAGTAGGTGTCGAAGGCGTCCTCGGGCGACAGGCCCGCCTCGACCAGGCTGCTGATGGCCTTCTCGACTTCCTGCACGCCGACCTTCGCCGCACGTGGGCTCAGCGCTGACCGGATCAGGATCAGGTCGCACAGGATCGGGTTGCCCATGAACGTCGAACGCATCGAGCGGGCGTGGTTGCGCAGCGTCTCGCGCCAGTCCTTGGCCTCGACATAGGGTGTGGCGAAGGCGTATTGGCGCAGTGCGCGATCGGTCATCGCGTTGAGCAGATCGTCCTTCTTGCGGAAGTACCAGTAGATGCTGGTGACCCCGACGCCCAGATGCTTACCCAGCAGCGGCATGCTCAGGTTGTCGATGCCGACCTGCTCGGCGAGCTCGAACGCGCCCTTGATGATGTCGTCGGGGTTGATGGAGCCGCGTTCGCGCCGTTGACGCTTCTCCGGCGTCGCCTGCTTTGCCACTGAGGGGCACCTCCGTCGGTTCGCTGCTGCCCTCGCGGTGAGGCGGGGCGGTGGTCGTTTCGTCCCGGCAGCGAGTAGTCTCCAACTGCGCCTTTGGGTTCGTGTCGCTGTGCGGACGCGGCTGCGACCGTACCGTTCGACGCCGGGCCGTCCGGATCCGGCGTCGTTTCTCTCTTTTACTGTAAGTCCTATAGTAAGCTTTTCCAGCGGTAGCGGGCGACTCCCACGCGAAAGGGCAAGGGCGACAAGTGTCAGACGAGGTTCTGCTCGAACGCCGAGAGCGAATTCTGATCATCACCATCAACCGGCCCGAGGCGCGCAACGCGTTCAACCTCGCGGTGGCGCAGCAGCTGGCCGACGCGATGGACGAACTCGACGACACCCCCGAGCTGTCGGTGGCGATCATCACCGGAGCCGGCGGCAACTTCTGTGCGGGCATGGATCTCAAGGCCTTCATGGCCGGAGAGGTGCCCGCCATTCCCGGCCGGGGGATCGGCTTCACCGAACGGCCGCCGCGCAAGCCCGTCATCGCCGCGGTCGAGGGCTATGCGCTCGCGGGCGGAACGGAGATCGTGCTGGCCACCGACCTGGTGGTCGCGGCCAAGAACGCGAAATTCGGCATCCCCGAGGTCAAGCGCGGTCTGGTCGCAGCGGGCGGCGGACTGCTGCGGCTGCCGCACCGGATCCCGTACCAGAAGGCGCTCGAGCTCGCGCTGACCGGCGACAGCTTCACCGCGGAGGAGGCTTCGCAGTGGGGCTTCGTCAACGTGCTGACCGAGCCGGGGGAAGCCCTGGCCGGCGCGCTCGCGCTCGCTGAACGGATCACCGCCAACGGCCCGCTCGCCGTGGCGGTGACCAAGGAGATCATCACGAAGTCCGCCGACTGGAGCTCCGAGGAGATGTGGAAGAAGCAGGGCGAACTGATCATGCCCGTCTTCTCGTCCAAGGACGCGATGGAGGGCGCGACGGCCTTCGCCGAGAAGCGCAAGCCCAACTGGACGGGGACCTGAGCGGCCCGCCGTGGACCTGGGCCTGCGGGACGCCACCGCCGTCGTCGCCGGCGGCGCCCGCGGCATGGGTCTGGCGACGGCACGCTGCCTGGCCGACGACGGAGCTCGCGTCGCACTGATCGGCCGCACCCGCAGCGTGCTCGACGACGCCGTCGCCGACCTGCTCGACCGGGGCGCTCCCGAGGCCGTCGGACTGGTCGCCGACACCGGCGACGAGGACCGGGTGCAGCGGGTCTTCGCCGAACTCGGCGACCGGTGGAACGGCCGCCTCAACATCCTCGTCAACGCGGTGGGCCCGACGGTGCGGGGGTCGTTCGACGAGCTCTCCGACGCCGACTGGCGTCGTGCCGTCGACGAGGGCGCGATGGGCATGGTGCACTGCGTCCGCGCCGCCCTGCCGCTGCTGCGCGCCGCGGAATGGGCCCGGATCGTGAATTTCTCCGCGCACTCGACGCAGCGGCAGAGTGTGATCCTGCCCGCCTACACCGCCGCGAAAGCAATGGTGACCAGCATCTCGAAGAACCTGTCCCTGCTGCTGGCTCGCGACGAGATCCTGGTGAATGTCGTGTCGCCGGGCAGCATCTCCTCCGAAGCGCTGGTCGGCTGGGCCGAATCGGTCGGTGTCGACGGCACGGATCCCTACGCGCTGATGTCGGCGATCGACGAGCACTTCGGGCACCCCGCGCATCTCCCGCGCGCCGGGTCGCCGGAGGAGATCGGGCCCGTCGTCGCGTTCCTCGCGTCGCGACGCAACTCCTACATGACCGGCGCGAACATCAACGTCGACGGCGGTAGCGACTTCACCTGAGTCGTCACCGGAGTCTTCACCTGACAGGAGAGCGTCATGGCCACAGCGAGGGAAGCGCGCGACTGGGCGCACGAGGCGATCCGCGGTATCGGCGACTCGCTCTACACCCCGTTCACCGGCGAGTGCGGCGACGACATCGACTGGGACGCCTACCGCCGGCTGGTGCGTTACTGCGTCGGCGACCTCGGACGTGAAATGCTGTGGTGTGTCAGCGGTTTGGCCGAGTTCTGGGCGCTGACGCTCGACGAGCGCAAACGCCTGCTGGAAGTCGCGATCGACGAAGCCCGCGCGATCAATCCGGACGTCGTCATCCAGGCCTGCACCGCGGCGACGGCGGCCAAGGACTGTCTGCACCTCACTCGCCACGCTCAGGAGGCCGGCGCCGACATCGTCTACATCCAGACGCCGATGATGGAATGCCACGGCGGCGAAGGGGTGCTGAACTTCTTCCGCTACATCGCCGATCGCACCGACATCGCGCTCGGCATGTTCAACTCGCCGTCGTCGGGCTATGTGTTGACCGCCGAGGAGAGCGCGCGCATCGCCGCGGAGATTCCCGCCGTGTGCGCGACGAAGGAGGGCGCGTTCCGGCCCGCCAACAGCAGACGCCTGCACGACCTGTCGCCCGAGCTGCTGATCTGGGAGTGCGACACCACGGTTTACCGCGCAGGCTGGCTGCGCGACGGCATCGTCTGCGCGGCGCAGTTGGGCACGGCGGGCTATCTGTTCGAGACTCCGCAACGGCGGCTGTTCACCGAGTACTGGAACCTGGTGTGGGACGGCAAGCTGATCGAGGCGATGGATTACGCGCGCACGACGGGCATGGATCGGTTCGAGCTCGACAGAGGGTCCTGGTACGTCTGCTACCCGGGCCGCCCCGACTACTTCACGCACTGGGGCGGGGCGTTCAAGTACGCGGCGTCGGTGCTCGGGCTGCCCGTCGGCGCGTACCCGGAATCCCGTCCGCCGCAAGCGATTTTGCCCGAAGCTGCCAAGGCCCAGATCCGTGCGGCCTACGTGCGGCTGGGTCTGGTCGACGACTGACGGGACGACGGCGCCCGCGCGTTGCGGAAGCCACTACCGATAGGTGTACAGTATGGACATCTGCCGAGCTGAGGAGGTTTGTCGGTGAGCGCTGTGGATCGCGTCGCCGAACCGGCAGGCGCCCCCGCGGAAGCCGTCCTGTTCGACCAGCGGGACAGCGGCGTGGCGGTGCTGACCCTCAACCGCCCCGAGCGCATGAACGCCTGGGGCGGTGGCCTCGCCGGTGCGTTCTACCGGTGTATCGACCGCGCCGAGGCCGACCCCGACGTCCGCGTCGTCGTTCTCACCGGCAGCGGCCGCGCCTTCTGCGCCGGTGCCGACATGGGCGATCTGGACACCATCGGTGCAGCGAGTGAGACAGCGGGCCACAGCGACGTCTCGCAGTTGGTCGGGGAGCGTCACCCCGCGTTCGTCACCCGATTGCGCAAGCCGGTCATCGCCGCCGTCAACGGTGCGTGCGCCGGCATCGGGCTCACCCAGGCACTGATGTGCGACGTCCGGTTCGCGGCCGCGGGCGCGAAATTCACCACCGCGTTCGCCCGGCGGGGTCTGATCGCCGAGTACGGGATCTCGTGGATCCTGCCGCGCGTGATCGGGTGGGGTGCCGCCCTGGACCTGCTGCTGTCCGGCCGGACCTTCTACGCCGAGGAGGCCGCCGAACTCGGGCTGGTGAAAGAGGTCGTCCCCGCCGGTGAGCTGATGCCCCGGGTGCTGGACTACGCCGAGGACATGGCGCGCAACTGCGCGCCGAGCGCACTGGCCGTCATCAAGCGGCAGATCTACGAAGACGCCTTGCGAAACCTGCACGACACCAGTGCCGCAGCAGAGAAACTGATGCACGAGTCGATGCTGCGGCCCGACTTCATCGAAGGCATCACCGCGTTCTTCGAGAAGCGAGCGCCCAGCTTCCCGCCGCTCGAGGAGGAGACGCCATGACCAGCCGGCAAGAAGCGCAGCAGACTGCGCATGGGCTACCGCTCGACTACCGAGCGATCGACGTCGACAACCACTACTACGAACCGCTCGACGCGTTCACGCGCCACCTGCCCAAGGAATTCAAGCGCCGCGGTGTGCAGATGCTCACCGAGGGCAAGCGCACCTTCGCCGTCATGGGCGGCGTCGTGAACCATTTCATCCCGAACCCGACCTTCGACCCGATCATCGAACCGGGCTGTCTGGACCTGCTTTTCCGCGGCGAGATCCCCGAGGGTGTCGACCCGGCGTCGCTGATGAAAGTGGATCGCCTTTCGGAGCATCCCGAGTACCAGCAGCGAGAAGCCCGGGTGAAGATCCTGGACAGGCAGAACCTCGAGACGGCGTTCATGCTGCCGACGTTCGCGTGCGGTGTCGAAGAGGCGCTCAAGCACGACATCGAGGCGACGATGGCCTCGGTGCACGCCTTCAATCTGTGGCTCGACGAGGACTGGGGTTTCGACCGACCGGACCACCGCTTCCTGTCGGCGCCGATCATCTCGCTCGCCGATCCGGACAAGGCCGTCGAAGAGGTCGAGTTCGTCCTGAGCCGGGGCGCCAGGATCGTGTGCGTGCGGCCTGCACCGGTACCCGGTCTGGTCAAGCCCCGCTCGCTCGGCGATCCGCTGCACGACCCGGTCTGGGCCCGGCTTGCCGAGGCCGGCGTCCCGGTGGTCTTCCACCTCTCCGACAGTGGCTATCTCGCGATCGCCGCACTGTGGGGCGGACAGGCGACCTTCGAGGGGTTCGGCAAGAAGGATCCGCTCGACCAGGTCCTGCTCGACGACCGCGCGATCCACGATGCGATGGCGTCGATGATCGTGCACCAGGTGTTCACCCGCCATCCGACGCTCAAGGTGGCCAGCATCGAGAACGGCTCGTACTTCGTGTACCGGCTGATCAAGCGGCTGAAGAAGTCCGCCAACACCGCGCCTTACCACTACCGTGAAGACCCCGTCGAGCAGCTGAAGAACAACGTGTGGATCGCGCCCTACTACGAGGATGACGTGAAACTGCTCGCCGAGACGATCGGTGTGGACAGGATCCTGTTCGGTTCCGACTGGCCGCACGGCGAGGGGCTGGCCGATCCGATGACCTTCACCGCGGACATCCCGCAGTTCCCGGAGTTCAGTTCGGAGGATACCCGAAAAGTGATGCGCGACAACGCACTCGAGCTCATCGGCGCACACGTCTCGACCTCCGCGTAGCGATGGGCGAGTGGACCATCGGCGACGTCGTCGACGCCATCGCCGACGTCATTCCAGACCGCACGATGACGCTGTGCGGGCAACGCAGGACCACGTACGGCGACATGGCGCAGCGCACCCGCCGCTTCGCGAATTACCTGGCCGGCGAAGGGTTCGGGGTGCAGCGCGAACGTGACGAGCTGCAGAACTGGGAATGCGGCCAGGACCGCATCGCGCTGATCATGTACAACGACCGCTATCCGGAACTCGTGGTCGGCTGCCTGAAGGCACGTACCGTGCCCGTCAACGTCAACCACCACTACACACCGCACGAGGTCGCCGACCTGCTCGGCTACGTGAAGCCCCGCGCGGTCGTCTACCACAAGGCGCTGGGCGCCGCGTTCGCCAACGTGCTGCCCCCGCCCGGGTGTGAGCTGCTGATCGAGGTCGACGACGGCAGCGCGGCACCTGCACTGCCGGGTGCGGTGGACTTCGAAACCGCTGTCGCGCAGGGTGACCCGGATCGGCGCATCGCCGGCTCGCCGAACGACCTGATCATGTACTGCACCGGCGGCACCACCGGCCGCCCCAAGGGCGTGCTGTGGCGGCAGAGCGACACCTACGTGTCGTCGATGGTGGGCGCCGACCACGCGTCGGCGTCCGACATCCACGAGAAGGTGGCCCGTAACACCGGGGCCCCGTGGTTCGCCGTCTCGCCGCTGATGCACGCGGCCGGGCTGTGGACGGTGTTCTCGGGTGTGCTGGCGGGCCTGCCGGTGGTGCTCTACGACGACCGGGGGAAGTTCGATCCGCGACTGGTGTGGCAGACGGCCGAGCGGGAGAAGGTCGGCTTGATGACGATGGTGGGCGACGCCTACGCGGCCCCGCTGATCGAGGAGCTCCATCGACGGAGCTATGACCTGTCTTCGCTCTACGCGATCGGAACCGGTGGCGCCGCAACCAATCCCAAGCATGTCAGCGCGTTACTGGAGAAGCTGCCCCAGCTGACCATCATCAACGGCTACGGATCATCGGAGACGGGCAACATGGGATTCGGGCACAACCAGCGCGGGTCGCACCGCGAGACGTTCGACCTGCGCGAAGGAGGCACCGTGGTCTCCGGCGACGTAACGCGGTTCCTGCAGCCCGGGGACCCGGAGGTGGGATGGGTGGTCCGCACCGGCCGGATCCCGCTGGGCTACTTCGACGACTCCGAGGCCACGCGGAGGACTTTCCCGGTGGTCGAGGGCCGGCGCGTGGTGATCTCCGGAGACCGCGCATCGCTGGAGGCCGACGGCACGCTGCGGCTGTACGGCCGGGACTCGCTGGTGGTCAACACCGGCGGTGAAAAGGTTTTCGTGGAGGAGGTCGAGGCCGTCCTGCGCGCGCATCCGGCCGTGGCCGATGCGCTGGTGGTGGGCCGCGACAGCGACAGGTGGGGCCAGGAGATCGTCGCGCTGGTGCAACTGCATGACAGGGCGGCGGCGGCGCCGGAGACGCTGCACGCCGCCTGCGTGGAGCAGCTGGCGCGGTTCAAGGCACCCAAGGAGTTCATCATCGTCGACAAAGTGCGCAGGCTCGGTAACGGCAAGGCCGACTACCGATGGGCCAGGAACACGGCGGCGAGCCGCCAATTGGATGAAGCCACGCAGCGAGCGCTCGCATGACGCGCCCCGTCACCCCCAGAGTCATTGATTGCCTGGTCAACGTCCATTTCGGCGAGACCGCCCAGCAGCCCGAGTTCATGCTCAAGGTCCGCGACGACTACTTCAAGGGCCCGAAGTCGCTGTACGACCAGGTCGAACTGCCCGCGTTGCTCGACGAGATGGCCGAGCAGGGCGTCGAGAGGGCCGTCCTGATGGACAACCTCGCCAAACCGTCGGTGACCGCGCGGAAGTTCGCCGAGGAGCGCCCCGACAAGTTCTCGCTGGCGATCGGGGGGGTCAACCTGCTGCGGCCCATGCCGTCGCTGCGGGAGCTCGTCGCAGTGCACAGCGGCCTGCCGCTCACGTATGCCGTTGTCGGACCGAGCTTCTGGGGCGACGGTATGTACCCGCCCAGCGATGCCGTCTACTACCCGCTCTACACCAAGTGCGCGGAGCTGGAACTCCCGCTGTGCATCAACACCGGCCTGCCCGGCCCGCCGATTCCCGGGGAGGCGCAGAACCCCATGCACCTGGACCGGGTGTGCGTTCGTTTCCCGGAGTTGAAACTCTGCATGATCCACGGCGCCGACCCGTGGTGGGACGTCGCGATCCGGTTGTTGATCAAATACGCCAACCTCCGCCTCATGACGTCGGCCTGGTCGCCGAAGCGGTTGCCGGAGACGCTGCTGCACTACATGCGGACGCGCGGCACGAACAAGGTGATCTTCGCGTCGGACTGGCCGGTGCTCCGGCAGAGCCGCGTCGTCCCGGAGGCGCTGGCGCTGGATCTGCCGCCCGAGGTCCTGGACAACTATCTGTACAACAACGCGAACGACTTCTTCTTCGCCGGCCACACCGAACAGGAGGCCTGACCGTGGACCGTTACGAACTTCGCAGGCAGGATTACAGCCTCTCCGAGGACCACAAGGCGCTGCAGGCCGCCTACCGGGACTTCTTCGGAACCCGCTGCACGATCGAGACCGTGCGTGCCGCGGAGGGGACCGGCTTCGACAAGAATCTGTGGGAACGCCTGTGCGCGATGGGCGCGACGACGATGGCGCTGCCGGAGTCGCTGGGCGGAGACGGCGCCACTCTAGTGGACCTCACGCTGGTGGCCGAGGAGATCGGCCGCTCGCTGGCGCCGGTGCCGTGGATCGACCACGTTTGCGCGGCAAGGCTTCTCGGGCGTCTCGGTGGGATCGAACCCGAGGTCGTCGACGGCAGACGAGTGGTGGCGCTGGACCCGCAGCAGGACAGTACGTCCGGCGTCAGACTCCTGCCCGCCGGGTCCGTCGCCGACCGACTGGTCCTGCGCGACGGCGACGAGATCGTCGAGGTCGCCTTCGCCTCGCGACCGGCACGGGTCGACAACATCGGGAAGTTGCCGATGGCATGGGTCGACCCCGCGGCGGCAGACACCCGCACGGTGCTCGCGAGCGGGAGCGCGGTGCTGACCGAATATCAACGCGCGCTGGATGAGTGGCGGTTGTTGACCGGTGCTGCTCTGGTCGGTCTCGTCGAGGAGACGATGACGATCGCCGCCGAGTTCGCCAAGACCCGCTACACGCTCGGTGTGCCGATCTCCACGCTTCAGGCCATCTCCCACCCGCTGGCCAACATCGCGATCACGGTGCAGGGCGGCCGCAACCTCGCCCGGCGGGCGGCCTGGTTCCTCGACAACGAACCCGAGGAACGCCCGGAGCTGGCGCCGTCGGCCTTCCTGTTCATGGCCGAAGAAGCCGCCAAGGCGGCGACGATGGCCGTCCATGTGCAGGGCGGGCTGGGGGTCTCGGCCGAGGCGGCCGCCACCGCCTACCTCGTGCGGGCGCGGGGCTGGGCCGTCGCCGCCGGTGACCCGGGAGCGACCGCCACGCGCATCGCCGGGATCGTCGCCGAACGCGAAGGGCGGAGCTGAGCGATGGATTTCTCCCGCGTGCAACTCAGCGACGAGGACCGGCAGTTCCTCGACGACGCCTGCAGTTTCCTGCGCGAAGTGGTGACCGACGAGGTCATCCGGCGAGACCGCGAGACCGGCGACAACTTCGACGAAGGCGTCCACCTCGCACTCGGTGCCGCGGGCTACCTCGAGCGCGAGTGGAAGCACGACTCCGAGCGCGCCTTCACCCGGGTCCAGCGGCGCATCTGGGAGCTGGAGAAGCGCCGCGCGCATGTGCCGTGGGTGACCTCGGGGACCACCGCGATGATCGCCCGGTCGGTCGAGAAGTTCGGCTCGGCGGAGCTGAAAGACGAAGTGCTGCCCGGTGTCTACAGCGGCCATGTCCGCATGTGTCTGGGCTACACCGAGCCCGAGGGCGGCTCCGACGTGGCGACCTGCAAGACGCGCGCGGTGCGCGACGGTGATGGGGCGAGCTGGATCATCAACGGCTCGAAGATGTTCACCACCGGAGCGCACAACTGCCAGTACGTCTTCCTCATCACCAACACCGATCCGACGGCACCGAAACACAAGAGCCTCACCATGTTCCTGGTGCCGTTGGACACGCCGGGCATCGAGATCCAGGGCATCCGCACCGTGGACGGGGATCGGACGAACATCGTGTACTACAGCGACGTTCGCGTCGACGACCGGTACCGGCTCGGCGAGGTGAACGACGGGTGGACGGTCGTGCGCGAGCCCCTCAACGTCGAGCACGGCGCGGTGGACTCGGCGGCCGACGGCCTGGCGGACGTGTCGATCATGATGCATCAGGCCGGCTTCATGGCGGCCGCCGTGGACGCGGTCGCAGCGAAAGCCTCCGTGCCAGATGTCAATGGCCGCAGGCTGATCGACGACGGATCTGTGGGCTATCGGCTGGGCCGCAGCGTGGCCCGGTTGGAGGCGGCGTTGTCGGCGCCCAGCATCTTCGGCCGGGTCGCCCTGGCGCAGACCATGCGGGACATCTCGCCCGACCTGATGGACATCATGGGGACCGCCTCGGCGCTTCCCGCTGGCACCGACGGCGCGGCCGACGACGGCGCTTCGGAGTACATCTACCGCTTCGCACCGCTGGTCGGCATCTATGGCGGCACGCTCGAGGTGTTCCGCAACATGATCGCGCAGTACGCGCTGGGACTCGGCAAGCCGAACTACTCGCCGCCTGCGCCGAAAGCCGGCTGACCACCCGCCGAAATTGCATTCCACGTGGCCTTTTCACGGATTTCACCACGTGGAATGCAAGTTCGGCGAAGGGGGGCTAGGTGGTGAGGATCGTTGCGCCGGCGGTGCCCGGGGCGCCGTAGAGCTGGGCGAAACCGACCTTGGGGTCTCCGGGGATCTGCCGGTCGCCGGCCTCGCCGCGGAGTTGGCGCACGATCTCGTGCAGCTGCCGCAGCCCCGATGCGCCGATCGGCTCGCCGTTGGCCAGCAGGCCGCCGTCGGTGTTGACCGGCATGGCGCCGCCGATCTCGGTCGCGCCGTCGGCGATGAGCTTCTCCTGATCACCGTCGGCACAGAATCCGGCTTCGGCCATGTGGATGATCTCGGCACCGGCGTCGGTGTCCTGCAACTGGATCACATCGACATCGGAAGGCTCGATGCCGGCCTTCTCGAATGCCGCCCGCGCCGCGTAGACGGTGGGGGAGACGTCCTCCGACACCGGCGCGAAGGTCGTGTTCACCTCATAGGCACCGTATCTGCGGGTGCGCACTTCGACCGCCCGCACGTACACCGGCTTGTCAGTGTACCGGTGGGCCACGTCGGCGCGGCACATCACCACGGCCGCGGCGCCCTCATCGGGCGAGCAGAACATGTACTGCGTCAGCGGATAGTTCAGCATCGGGGAGTTCAGGACCGCTTCCTCGGTCATCGGCTTGCGCCGGAAAGCGTTCGGGTTCAGCGCGCCGTTGCGGAGGTTCTTGGTCACCACCTTGGCCAGCGTCGTGTGGCTGATGCCGTGCTGATGCAGGTACCGGTTCGCCTTCATGCCGAAGAACTGGGTGGTCAGGTACTGCCCGTTCTCGGCATACCAGCTCGGCATGCCCACCAGCGCGGGGTCCTCGGTGAAAGCGCCGCGCGGATGCTTGTCCAGTCCGACGGCGATCCCGATGTCGTAGTCGCCCAGCCGGATTCCGTCGGCGCAGGCCTTGGTGGCGCTTGCCGCGGTGGCGCACGCGTTGAACACGTTCGTGAAGGGAATCCCGGACAGGCCGACCATGCCCACGATGGCGTCGGGATTGGCGACGGTCCAGCTCCCGCCGACCCCGAACTGGATGTCCGTCCAGTGCACCCCGGCGTCGTCGACCGCGGCGGTGATGGCGTCCACCCCCATCTGCATCGCCGTCTTGCCCTCGAACCTGCCGAAGGGGTGCAGTCCCACGCCGATGATCGCGACGTCGTGCATCACTTGATCCTCTCGCGCTCACGACAAGACAACGGTAAATGTTACGGTAAGACCCGCCGGATAGGAACGCGCTCCCGTCAGCGCGGGTCGATCAGCTCGCGCAACCGCTCGGCGGGCCAGACGGTGGCATTGGCTGAGCGCACGCGTTCGGCCAGCGCCCGGTCCGAGGTCGCGACCCGGATCTGGTCCGGACGGGGGTCGGCGCGAATGATCCTGACGATCTCGTCGTCGGCGGAGCCGGGCGCAGCGGCGGGCGCGTGCGTCACGGAGATCACCGTCGATTCGATCGGCGGTGTCGGCGGCTTCTCGAACACGACCGTCACCGTGAGGTCCTCGCGTCGGGCCCAGGCCTCCAACCGGTCGACCAGCGCAGCCATCGCGCGTTGCCGGTCGCGCCACCAGCCGTCCGGGCGGGTGCCGATCACGTTCATACCGTCGACAATCCAGCGCACCCGTCCCAGACTATCCCCGGGGAAACGCGGCGAAAGGTATCAACGCATGGCCGTCACCGTCGAGCAGAAGACGACCTTCTGCCGCATCTGCGAGCCGCTCTGCGGCATGGTCGCCACCGTCGAGGACGGCCGGCTCGTCGCGCTGCGGCCGGACAGAGAGCATCCGCTGTCGACGGGGTTCGCGTGCCAGAAGGGGATCGCCTTCACCGAGGTGGTCAACGACCCCGATCGGGTCACCGTTCCGCTGCGGCGCACACCGTCCGGGTTCGAGGAGGTGAGCTGGGATGACGCGATGGCCGACATCGCGAGCCGCCTGGCGGCCGTGCTGTCCGAGCACGGCTCCGGTGCAGTGGGCTGGTACATGGGCAATCCGGGTGCGTTCAGCTATTCACACGTGGCGTCAGTCCTCGCCTTCACCAAGGGCCTCGGCCGCCGCACACATTTCTTCACCGCCTCATCGCAGGACACCAACAGCCGGTTGATGGCCAGCCAATTGCTCTACGGCACACCGACATCGGTGCCGATTCCCGACCTCGTCCGCACGGACCTGCTCGTCGTGATGGGCGCCAACCCCGTGGTGTCGCACGGCAGCTTCCTCACCGCGCCGCGGATCAAGGACCGCATGCACGACATCGTCCGGCGCGGCGGGCGGGTGGTCGTCATCGACCCGCGCCGGTCCGAGACCGCCGCGGCGTTCGAATGGCTCGGCATCGTTCCGGACACCGATGCGTTCCTGCTGCTGTCACTGCTGCAGGTGCTGTTCGCCGAGGGGCTGGCCGACATCACCGCACTCGCTGCCAGAGCCGACGGGATCGACTGGCTGCGCACGCAGGTCGCGCCGTTCACTCCGGAGTCGGCGGAGCGTTTCACCGGCATCGATCCCGACGCGGTCCGCGCGCTGGCCCGGGACCTGGCCTCGACGGACCGAGCGGCCGTCTACGGTCGGTTGGGCACCTGTGCAGGCAGGTTCGGGACGCTCACGTCCTACCTCATCGACGTCGTCAACCTCGTCGCAGGCAATCTGGACGAACCGGGCGGATCGGTGATCAACGGGCTGGGACTGCCCGGGCAGCGGTGGGTGAACGTCGCGATGGGCGCGGTGCTGCGCCGCACCTACCGGCGGCGGCGTTCCCGCATCGGCGGCTTCCCGGCGCTGATCGGGTCCGAACCCGCTGCGCTGATGGCCAAGGAGATACTCACGCCGGGTGAACGGCAGATCAAGGCGCTGTTCGTCAGCGCGGGCAACCCGGTGTTGTCCGTTCCGAACGGCGACGAGTTGGAGGCAGCGCTGGATTCGCTGGAACTGTCTGTGGCCCTTGACTTCTACCTCACCGAGACGACTGCGCGCTGTGACTACGTCCTGCCGGTGACCACGATGTACGAGCGCGACGACTTCCCGCTGACCTTCCAGCCGTTCCAGGCCACGCCGTTCCGGCAGGCGACCAAGGCGGTGATCGACCCCGTCGGCAAGGCCAGGCAGGAGTGGCAGATCATCGGGGAGTTGATGCGGCGGTCCTCGGGAAGCGCGCCGGCGTTCGCGGCATTCAGCGCGGCGGCGAGGGTGCTGAGAAAGGCCGGCGGCGAGCTCACCCCCCGACTGCTCGCCGACGTCGTCATCAGGATGGCCGCGGGCGGAGACCGGTTCGGGCTGCGCCGCGGCGGCCTCACCTTCCGCCGGCTGATCCGGGAGCAGCCGCACGGGTCGGTGCTGGCGCCGCACCTGCGGACGGGTGCCCTCAAGGAGGCCATTGCCTACCTGGGCGGACGAATAGCGCTGTCGCACAGCGACATCGCGGATCAGATCGCAGCGCTGTCCAGTCGCTCGCATCCTGACGGCTTCCCGATGCGGATGATCGGTATGCGCGAGGCGCGTTCGGAGAACTCATGGATGCACAACGCGCCACTGTTGATGCGCGGCGACCGGAATCACCACGGCTTGATGAACGCCGACGACGCCGCCGAACTCGGCATCGCCGACGGCGGACAGGTTCTGGTGACGTCGCCCTACGGGCAGATCGCGCTTCCCGTCAGCGTCACCGCGGACCTCGTCTCCGGCGTCGTCGCGCTGCCGCACGGCTGGGGCCACAAAGGCACGGGCGGATGGCGCCTGGCCAACCGGGCCGGCGGTGTCAACGTCAACCAGTTGACCTCGAGTGAGCCCGGTGACGTCGAGTCGCTCTCGGGGATGGCGTGGCTGACCGGGGTGCCCGTCCGCGTCGACAAGGCCTGAACGAAGCCGCCCTCCGGCCGCCATCACTCGATGGCGGGTTCGGTGACTCCCAGTGCTCGCGGTGGATCCGCCGGCATCTGGACGACTTCTGATGTCCGTGAGTCGATTTTGCTCCTCGGACCGCCGTGCCCAGCTAACCTCTAGCCAGGTATACATGTGACGGTAGTGTCAATTTGGGCCGCGGCCGGGGGTGCAGCTGTGAGCGGCCTCGGACAGACACGCCCATGTGCACTGATCTTGAGCAAACTGCTGACAGCAGCGTCCAAGGCGGGGTAGCTTCCCAGAACGTAACCTGATTTGCCTACGGCGGTTCGCTGAGTTTGCGAGCCCGCCGTGCGGCTCATAGCCTATGACCTGCTCGCGGTACCCTCGCGCGGCTCAAAACGATAAGGGGATTGGCTCATGATGCTTCCAACTCTTTACTTCTCACGGCCCGCGACCGTCCTTCCGGACACCGCGATGGACAACGACGATGTGCTCGCGCGCGTCGGCGAGGCCTTCACCGGCCCGGCGTCGGAGTGGGACGGAGTCGAGCAAACGATTCGGTACGTGTTCGACCGGTGCAACACCAAGACGCGCTACCTCGACCAGAGCACCACGCTCTCGCCGGGCGAGTTCGCGGCGCGCGCCGCCACCGCCTGCCTCGAGCAGAACGGCGTGGCCGCCACGGACCTCGACCTCGTCGTCTACGGCGGCATCGCCCGCGACAACTTCGAGCCGGCGACCGCCGCCGAGGTGGCCGGACGCATCGGCGCCAAGCCGCTGCACGCCACCGATGTGACCTGTGCCTGCGCCGGCCTGATCGAGGCGCTGCACACGGTCGCGGGATACTTCGCGCTGCACCCCGAGATGAAGACCGCGCTGATCTGCGCCGGCGAGCTGACCCGCGACCGGATCACCTACGACATGGGATCGCTGCAGGACGTCGCGGTGTTCGCCGCCGGCCTGACGCTCGGCAATGCCGCCGCCGCGTTCCTGGTCTCCCGCGAGCCGCTGGCCGGCGGTAGCGCCCGCCTCGAGGGCCTCGTCCACAAGACGCTCTGCGAGCACTACGACCTGTGCCAGACGCCCGTCGACGGCCACTTCACGTCGAAGTCGAAGGAGCTGTTCGCGCTGTCGGTGCACGTGCCGCCGGAGGTCCGCCGCATGCTCGACGAGATCGGATGGTCGTCCGAAGAGGTCGACCACTACGCCTTCCATCAGCCCAGTGAGGCGGTCCTGGAGCGGGTGCTGACCGAGCTGGGCGCGCGTCCGCAGGCCTGTATCCACACCCACTCGCTGTACGGCAACACCGCGAGCACCGCATGGGCCCTCGCCCTCGACTACCGCCTGAAGCACGGCACCGTGGAGCCGGGTGACAAGATCGTCATGGCAAGCGCCGCGGCGGGTTTCACCATCGTGGCGGCCGCCGCGGTATGGGAGGGCTGAATGGAGCGTTACCTGCGCGTCTACCGAGTCATCAGCAAGACGTTCGGGTTGCGGCTGAGGCCGCTCGGCACGTTCCTGGTGCTTCAGCTGCGGGCGGGCATCTCCGCGGCGACGATGGGTCTGGACCGCGTCGTCTTCTCCCGCTACAGGGACGAGCCGATCGACCGGCCGATCTTCATCATCGGGAATCCGCGTAGCGGCACGACGTTCCTGCACCGCTTCCTGCTCGGAACCGGCGGCTTGGCCGCGTTCGAGCTGTGGGAGATGCTGTTCCCGGCCATCACCGCGCGCAAGCTGCTCGGTCGCATCGTCCCGCGTCTGGACCGGCTCTCGCCGGCGCGCTACCACCCGTCGGATGTGCATGACACCAGCCTGCGGGGCATCGAGACCGACGACCCGGCGTGGTTCTTCCACACGCTCGACGGTCCCTTCGCCTGGGCCTACTTCCTGGCCTGGCAGGACACCTGGGGCAGCGATCTGTCGCGGCGCTGCTTCGGAATCGACGGAGTGACGGCACAGGAGAAGGAGCGCTTCTTCCGTTACTACGAGGAATGCTGGCGAAGGAACCTGTACTACAAGCGGGACAATCGCATCCTCGCCAAGACCAGCATGCTGACCTTCCGCCTCGACGAGGTGCTCGAGCGCTACCCCGACTGCAAGCTCATCTACATCATTCGTGACCCCGTCGAGGTCATCCCGTCGGGGATGTCGCTCATCGCGAGCGTGCTCGAGAACGGATACGATGCGTTCAACCGCACCAGTAAACAAGATCAGGAGCGGTGGATCGAGAACCTCTACCAAGCGTCCTGCGACATGCTCCGCGTCTTCTACGAGGCTTACTCTTCGGGGCGGATCCCGGAGAAAAACCTTTGCGTGGTGCGGTATGTCGACCTCATCCAGAATCTCGAGCCCACGATCGAGCGCATCTGCGAGTTCGCCGAGATCGAACCCACGGAGGCCTTCCGGGCCGAGGTGCGCGCGCAGGCGGAGAAGCAGCGGTCGTACAAGAGCAAGCATCAGCACGCTCCGGACCGGTTCGGCCTCAGCGCCGAGCGCATCCGGACCGACCTGGCCTACGTGTACGACGGGTTCGATCTTCCGAAGCACGCTGAATGATGTACAGGGACGTCGGCGCGACGGCGTGTCGCGCCACGTCCGCATGAATGCCGTCTTAGCAACGGTGAAATAGTTTCCTGAACGAACCTGCAAACCGCCTGTATCCGCGGGCCGACTCGTATAGTCTCCGCTGTGATCCTGGTCGCCTAATGGGGGAAGAGCAATGAACGCTGGTAGTTATGTCGGTCGCATCGGTGGACTGGCGGTCGCCCTGGGAGTGGGCGCCGCGGTGTTCACCGGTAACGGCGTCGCCTGGGCCGATTCCACCGGTTCCGACTCGTCCACCTCGAACACGGGTGGCCCGGGGACGAGCACGGGAACGGGATCGGAGTCCGGGAAGGACACGGCCAAGACCTCGACGAGCGATTCCACCGGCTCCGACTCCACGACCAAGTCGGATTCGAAGAAGGACTCGACCTCCACCGACGATGCGGCGGCGGACGACTCCGGCACCGACGCGGGCACCGGTAAGAAGGGGCGCCACGGACTCTTCAGCGGGCTCTTCAGCGGCCACCGGGCCGACTCCGGGTCGAGCGACCAGCCGGACGCGGATCAGGGCGCCACCGACACTCCTGCCAAGGGCACGGACACCTCCTCCACCCCGGACCCCACGCCGCAACCCAGGAAGTTCCGCTGGACGCCGGCGCCGACCGAGACCAAAACCTCCACGACCTCCACGACCGACGCGAACAGCAGCACCGGCGCTGAGCAGGCTGTCGCCGAGAAGCCGGCACCCAAGAAGTCTCTGTTCACGGTGAAGCTGAACGTGCCGGAAGCCGCGAAGACGACGACGACGCCGCTGACGACCACGCAGGCGTCCACCAAGGAAACGGTCGCCACGGCGGTCACGACGGAATCGGCGACCACCGCGGCGGTCGCGACGCCGCTGGCGACCTTCGTCAAGAATCTGTTCGACGCCTTCAGCGGCAACTCCCCGGCGGCGCCGGCGGCGGGCGGGCCGCTGTCCTGGATCATGGCCGCGGCCTCGCGCCGTGAACTGGCTGCCAACGCCCAGACCACCGACAACACGATGGTGTGGAACGGCTACCAGGTGGTCCCCGTAGGTGAACCGCTGATGAGCCAGTACTACGGCATGTTCTCGAACGTCCCGGCCTTCGGCGGCTTGCAGGGGCAGCAGGACTTCCAGCTCGTCAAGAACGGCGAGACGGTCGCGACCTTCCACGGCCTGGTGACCAGGAACAACGACCTCGGTGCCGGGCAGAAGCTCGTGCAGATCGTGGTCCTGGACATCACCTCGAATCCCGGCGGTGCCGATGTGGGCGTCAAGCCCGGCGACATCCCGCCGGTCGGCTCGGTGTTCTCGAGCTTCGGTAACGGCCGCAGCGGCTACGTCTACTCCGCTCTGGCCCAGCCGGGAGCAGATGTCGTCACGTACAACTACGTGACGCCGTTCGGCAGCAGGCCGCTTCACGCCACCTACAGCGCGGCCGACTTCCTCACCGACTACGAGGGCGTCAACCGGCCCATCTACACCGCTGACGGCTACTACGTCGCTCCGGTGGAGAACAACACGATGACGTTCACCGGTATCACCGGGTTGCAGCCCTTCTTCACGGCGCTGCAGGGCACCCAGACGTTCGGCGTGTACGACAAGCAGACCAAGGAGCTGCTCGGCACGTTCGACGGTGTGGTGACCGTGACGTCAGACTTCTGGGGCACCACCAGCGAGGCGATCCTCGTTACCAACAGCCAGGGCGACGTCGGCACCAAGCCGGGGCAGCTGCCTCCGTACGGCACGGTGTACAACGTCATCTACTGGCAGGACCCGACCTCGTACCTTCTGTACACGTCGAAGCCGACGACGCCGGGCTCGCCCTCGGTGACCCGGACCGTTCAGGTCACGGGCAGCAAGGTGCAGAGGCTGCCCTTCACGTTCGACGCGTCGACGCCTCCCCAGAGGGATCAGATCAAGATCCCCGGCGCCTATACCTTCGTCCCGACCTCCGACGTCATCTACTCCGGAATCAACGGGCTGCCGCCCCGGGAGTCGATCGTCCAGGGATACCGCCAGTTCGACGTCCTGGACGCCAAGGGCACCAAGATCGGTTCCGTCGACGCGATCGTCACCAGCCAGTGGGACCTGTTCGGCAACAGCACCGAGGCCATCCTCGTGACCAACGTGACCGACGGCCAGATGGGCACCGCGAAGGGCGAGGTCCCGCCGATCGGCTCGGTGTTCAACCTGAACTACGTCGGGCCGTTCGGGTTCGGGCAGGCGTATTACTCGCTGCCCACGGACTCGGGGGACAAGGTCTCCTACCAGCTGATGACGCCGTTCGGCGGCATCCCGTTGCTGTCGTTCTACGACGGGGCCAAGGATTTCAACAACTACGACTACTCCAACCCCTTCACCTACCAGAACGCCAATCCCATGGCACTGGGTGCGGGTGCTGCGGCCGGAGTGCTGGGCTCGGATCAGATGTTGTGCGTGCTCGGCTCCACGTGCGACGTCAGCGCCGCGTGAGGTTGTAGTCCCGAGTTCGACACGGTGAGACCCCGGCGCCTCGGTGCCGGGGTCTCACGCTATGGCGCCGCCGTCCTTGAGCGCCTCGATGCGGTCCCAGTCCAGCCCGAGTTCGGCCAGCACGAGCTCGGTGTGTTCGGACGCCGCAGGGGCGCGGGTCGTCTCGAGCGGCTCGTGATTGAACTGCACCGGCCCCCGCACGACCCGGAACGGCCTGCCGCCGTCACTCGCCTCGACTTCGGTGATCATGTCGTTGGCGATGGCCTGCTCGTCGGAGGCGAGGTCGACCAGGCTCTGGAACGGCGCCCACTGCCCCTTCATCGTCTTGAGATGCCGGCGCCAATAGTCGAACGGCTTGCTGCGGACCGACTCGGCGATCAATTCGGCTGCGGCAGCAGCATTCTCGATTAGCGGCAGCACGTCGGAGAACCGCGGATCGTCGGCGAGCTCAGGCAGGCCGAGGTGTTCGAACGCGTCGCGGATGTATCCGGTCGGGCTGACGATGCACAGGTTGATGGTGCCGCCGTCGGACGTGAGGTAGTTGCCGAGAAACGGGTTGACCGTCGGCGCGGCGGAACCGGGCATCACCGAGCGCATCGTCTCGCCGGTCTCCATGCCCTGGGTGACGCTCGCCCCGGCCGCCCACCAGGCCGTGCTCAACAGCGACACGTCGATTTCGGCCGTTTCGCCGGTGCGTTCGCGGTGAAAGAGCGCCGCCGCGATCCCGCCGGCGATGTTCATCCCCCCGATGGAATCCCCGAACGCCGGAATACCCTGCGACAGAGCGCCTCCGAGGTCCTCGGGGGTCAGCGCGTGACCCACACCGCTGCGGGTCCAGAACGCTGTCCCGTCGAAACCGCCGACGTCGCGCTCGGGGCCCTTGTCGCCGTAGGCGCTGCCGCGGGCATAGATGATGCCGGGGTTCACCGCACGAATGTGCTCGACATCGAACTTGTTCTTCTGCCGTGCCGCGGGCAGGTAGTTGGTGAGGAAGACGTCGGCGGTCTTCGCGATCTCGTACAGCACCTCCTGTCCCTCGGGCTTGGACATGTCGATCCCGACGCTGCGCTTACCGCGGTTGGGATGTTCGATGAGCGGGTGGCGGTTGGGGTCCAGCTGGAAACCGCCCATGTTGATGAACCCGCGCTGGGTGTCACCCCGCACCGGATGTTCGATCTTGATGACGTCGGCGCCCCAGTCGGCCAGGATCGCGCCGGCGGCGGGCACGAAGGTGAACTGCGCGACCTCGAGGACGCGGACGCCCTCCATCACCTTGATCACGGTCTGTCCCTTCTGCCGTCGACGCCTTGCGCGGAAGTCTAGCGGAGCCGCACTACTGTAATGTTTACCGTTGACACTCCGATACGAGTTCCCCTGGAGGCGCACGTGACCGACGCCGCTGCCGAGTCCGCCGAACGCAGCGAGACCAGCGTCGAGTGGGGGAGGCGCGCCGCGAAGCGGGCCGAACGCAGAATGCTGATCGCCGGGGAACTCGTCGAGGCGGCTTCCGGTGCCGTGTTCGACAACCTGAGCCCGGCGACGGGAGCGGTACTGGGCACCACCGCGGCCGCGGGGGAGCAGGACATGAACCGCGCGATCGGCGCGGCGCGGGCGGCCTTCGACGCCACGGACTGGCCGACCGACAAGGATCTGCGCAAGCGCTGCCTGCACCAGTTGCAGAGTGCGCTCGAACGCGAAAAGGACGCTCTGCGCCGGGAACTCGTCGTCGAGGTGGGCTGCCCCGTGATGACGACCGAATCGGCGCAGTTGGACTGGCCGCTGGCCGAGTCGCTGCGTTATCCGGCTCACCTCATCGAGGCGTTCGAGTGGGAGCGTGTGCTTGCCGGCGGCGGATTGTTCGGTGAGCGCAACCTACGGATGGTCGTCAAGGAACCGGTCGGCGTCGTCGCTGCGGTGACCCCGTCGAACTTCCCGATCGAAGTCATCCTCAACAAGCTGGGGCCGGCGCTGGCGGCGGGCAACACCGTCGTGCTCAAGCCCGATCCGCACACGCCCTGGAACGCGACGCGTCTCGGTCGGCTCGTCGCCGAGCACACCGACATCCCCGCCGGGGTGGTCAACGTCGTCACCACCCCCTCGAACGAGGTCGCCGGCCTGCTCGCCACGGACCCACGCGTGGACATGGTCTCGTTCACCGGTTCCACTGCCGTCGGAAAGTTGTTGATGCGCCGCGGCGCCGACACGATGAAGCGGATGTTCCTCGAACTCGGCGGCAAGTCCGCGGCGATCGTCCTCGACGACGCCAACCCGGCCGCCATCGTGCCCACGGCCATCGGAGTCTGCGTCCACGCCGGCCAGGCGTGTGCGGCCACGAGCCGGATGCTGGTCCACCGATCGCTCTACGGCCAGGCCGTCGCCGACATCACCGCCGCGTACGCGGTTGTCCCCGTGGGGGATCCGGTCGATCCCGGCACGCTCGTCGGCCCGGTCATCAGCGCCGCCCAGAAGGAGCGCGTGCTGACTGCGATCGACGGTGCGCGGGCCGACGGAGCGGAGATCACCGTCGGCGGTGGCGCGCCGCCGGGGTTGGCTGCTCACCTCGGCGGGGGTCACTACGTGGCACCGACGGTGGTGGTGGGGGTCGACAACGACGCGGCGATCGCGCAGCAGGAGGTGTTCGGTCCCGTGCTCGTGGTGCTGCCGTTCGACGACGACGAGGACGCCGTGCGCATCGCCAACGCCAGCGCGTTCGGATTGGCCGGCGCGGTGTTGTCGCGGTCGGCCGATCGGGGCATGGCGATCGCGCGGAAAGTGCGGACCGGATCGTTCGGCGTCAACGGCGGGATGTTCTACGGCGCCGACGCGCCGTTCGGCGGCTACAAGAGCAGTGGGCTCGGAAGGCAATGCGGCGTAGAGGGTTTCGCGCAGTACCTCGAGACCAAGACCATTGCGCGCCGGGAGCGGCGGCGAAACTGACGGGCGCCGTCAGGCGGGACCGAAGGTCACCGGCAGCGCGGTCGGCGACCGAAACGGTTGACCGTGGATGTGGGGGTCGCCGTCGGTCTGCAGTCGGATGTCGGTGAGTCGGCTCAGCAGGCACTCGACCGCCACGCGGGTCTCCATTCGTGCCAGGTGCAGTCCCATGCAGGTGTGTTCGCCTGCGGCGAACGAGATGTGCGGCAGTCTCTTCCGAAAGATGTCGAACTCCTCGGAGCGCTCCCAGCGCTGCGCATCGCGGTTGGCCGAACCGATGCACACGTCGATGACCGAGCCCGCCGGAATCGTCACACCGTCGATCTCGCTGTCGACGGTCGCGAATCGCTGCACGGTGGTCAGCGGCGTCTCGTAGCGCAGACCCTCTTCGATCGCCGGACCGATCAGGTCGTGGTCGGCCGCCACGGCGTCGAACTGGTCGCGGTGAGTGAGCAGGAGATAGAGCAGATTCCCCGAGGATCGGTAGGTGGTCTCGAGCCCGGCCGGCAGCAGCAACCGCAGGAACGAGTAGATCGCCTCGTCGCTGAGCCGCTCACCGTCGATCTCGGCGGTGACCAGGTCTCCGATGATGTCCTCGGTCGGCGCCGAGCGCCGCTTGTCGATCTGCTCGAGGAAGTAGTCCTTCAGCGCTGCCGACGCCTCGAAAGCCCGCTGGTATCTGACCGTATAGCTGATGAGTTCGACCGCGCGCCTGCGGAACCACGGGAGGTCATCTTCGGGCAATCCCAGCAGACGCGAGATGACGCGCGTGGGGAACTCCGAGGTGAAGTCGCGCACCAGATCTGCCTCGCCGGCGTCGACGAACTCGTCGATGAGGCCGTTGACGACCGGGCGCACGATCTCGGGCTCCCAGCGTGCCAGGGATCGAGACTTGAACGCCGCCGAGACCAGGTTGCGGTGCTGCCAGTGCGGCTTGCCCTCCATCGCCAGGATCGTCGGTCCGATGAACAGCCCGATCGTGGAGTCGTAGATCCGCGAGTTGAACACCTTGCCGTCGCGGAACACCCGGTTCACGGCGTCGAACGATACTGCGGCGTAGAGATTCTCGGGTCGCAACGAGTCGGGGGCCGTGGACCAGTCCATCACCGATCCCCGGAACACACCGCCGTCCCGTCGCCGGCGCGCGAACATCGGGTAGGGGTCTCGCAGATCGACGGGCTCGTCCCTCGCGGCGTCCTGTACCGGCGTCTCCATGTTTGGCCTCCAGTGGTTTGCGGCTGAACACCTGGTGACAACGATTTACTGTAACGCTTACGGTAATGGTGTGTACAGCGGGGCCGCAGGAGGCGCCCAGGGGGAGAAGGCGCACCGGTGATGCCGTTCGGCCACGTCCGCCCGGTCGCCGGAAGCGGCGCACCGCCGGCTCAGCTCCCGCTGATGGCCTGTTCGCGGGCCCACCGGTAATCCGCCTTGCCGGCGGGGCTGCGCTCGATCGCGGGCCGGAACACCACCGCCTTGGGCAGCTTGTAGCGGGCTATCACATGCGACGCGTGCGCGATGAGGTCCTCGGCGCTGGCGTCGGCGCCGTCGGCCAGGGCCACCACGGCCACCACTTCCTGTCCCCAGCGCTCGTTGGGCCGGCCCGCGACCACGACGTCGGCGACGGCCGGGTGGGACGCCACGGCGGACTCCACCTCCTCGGCGAAGATCTTCTCGCCGCCGGAGTTGATGGTCACCGAGTCGCGGCCCAGCAGCTCGATCGCCCCGTCGCTCAGGTGGCGGGCGCGGTCGCCGGGCACGGAGTAGCGCACCCCGTCGATGACCGGGAACGTCGCCGTGGTCTTGGCCGCATCGCCCTTGTAGCCCAGCGGCACGAAGCCGCGTTGTGCCAGCCATCCCATGCCGTCATGACCGGGGGCCAGGATCGAGGAGAGATCCTCGGCGGCGACGAAGGTGTCGGGGCCGGCGGTGAAGGTGCCCGTCGACACCGCGCCCGGTGCCGACATGTGTGTCATCTGGGCGCCGGTCTCCGAGGAGCCGACACCGTCGACGACCATCAGATTCGCCTTCGCGTCGATGAGCCGCTGTTTGGCCGTCGGCGTGAGTTGGGCGCCCCCGTTGGCGACCACGGCCAGCGACGACAGATCCGCATCGGTGCGCTCGAAGGCGTCGGCCAACGGGCGGGCCATGGCGTCACCCACCACGGTGACCGCCAGCACCTTCTCCCGCTCGATCGTGCGGACCACGTCGTCGACGTCGAGGCGGCTGGTGACCGGCGAGAACACCACCGACTGTCCGGTGGTCATCGCCGTCAGCACCGCCCACTGTGCGGCACCGTGCATCAACGGCGGCAGGACCATCAGCTTGGTGCCGGGCGATTCGGCGCATCGGGTGGCGATGTCGTCGTACGAGGAGGCCAGCTCGCCGGTGTAGAGGCTGCGGCCGCCGAACGAGGTCATGAAGATGTCGTGCGCACGCCACAGCACGCCCTTGGGCATGCCGGTCGTTCCGCCGGTGTAGAGCACGTACAGGTCGTCGGGCGACGGATGCACCGGAGGCGCCTCGGTGCCGCCCGTGGTCACGATCGACTCGTAATCGATTGCTCCGGGCAGCAATTCGTTATCCGAGTCGTCGGCGATCTGGATGAGCACCCGAAGATCCGGCAGGTCGGGAAGGACCTCGGCCAGGCGCGGCGCGAACGCCGCGTGATAGAGCAGCGCGGTGGCGCCGGAGTCGGACAGCAGATAGTGCAACTCGCTCTTGACGTACCGGTAGTTCACGTTGAACGGCGCGACACGGGCCCGCCACGCCCCGAGCATGCCCTCGACGTATTCGGGTCCGTTGTGGGCATAGATGCCCAGAAGATCCTGCCCGACTTCGTGACCGGCGAGCTGCGAACGCTCGGTCTGGCAGCCCAGCCCGCGAGAGTGCAGGTACGACGCGAGCCGGTTGGACCGCTCGAGGATCTCGGCGTAGGTGAAGCGACGGTCGCCCTGGATGATGAACTCCCGGTCGCCGATCACCGCCGCGACGGCGTCGGCGGCGGCCGGAACGGTGAACTGCAGCGGCTCGGTCATGCGATGGACTCTAGACTCCTTCGCCGAGCGGGTGAACACTTGGCGGCCAGTTGTATGGTCGTCATGTCCGGTCCCACGCCGTGATGAGGTCCTCGGTGCTGGTGATCGTGGCCAGAAGCGCCAGCGAGTTGTCGATGACCGCCGTCGCGTAATCGGCCGGTACGCCGGCCACGGCGTCGCGCGGCACGACCACGCGGTAGGCCGCGTTGACGGCGTCCATGACGAGGTTGGTGATCGCGACGTTGACCGAGACTCCGACCGCGACGATGGTGGACACGCCCAGGTTGCGCAGCACGGCGTCCAGGTCGGTGCCGCCCATCGGACCGATGCCATGCCACCGGTGCAGCACGAGATCGCTTGGCTGGGCGTCGAGTTCGGGCACCAGAGCGGTGCCCGCACTGCCCGGGGCGATATCGACCCCGGAACCGATCGCGAAGATCTTGGCGTTGTGGTTGGCACCCCGGCCGTCCGGGCGGCGGCAGACGACACAGTGCACGATGCTCACGCCCGCCCTGCGCGCCACCGGAAGCAGGCGGGCGATGTTCGGCAGCGCCTCCCGGCGCGCCTCCGCGGCGAGGGCGCCCATCCCGGCGTTCGGGCCGACGATCGCGCCCTGACATTCCTGTGTGACGACCGCGGTGTGGGCGGGTGCGGCCAGCTCGGCCAGGGGGATTCTCATGCGGTGGTGGGAACGTCACCGGGCGGGGTGGCGGGAAGGTCGTAGAACTGCTGTGCCCATCTGCGCATCGCCATGTAGGGCTTCGCGTCCACCTTCGCCAGCGCGGGATGCTCGACATAGCGCTGGTAGCGCCAGATGTCGAGATCCTGCCAGACCGTCCCGAGGAATTGACGCTCGACCTTCTCGATCACCGACGGCGGCGGCACCTCGGATTCGTCGCCGGGCAGCCGCGGCCACCAGATCGAATAGAACATGTCCGAGCTGCCGTCCTCGACTGGCGTGCACGCGAAGATCAGCCGATGGTTCGACGACCCTTCGAAAGCGCTGATGGCGAAGCCGAGTCCGGAAAAGTGGCTGTGGATGCGCAGCGCCATCGTGTCCGGGTCGTCGCTGCGCGCGTCGGGCCAGCCGGTGAGGAACCGCCACTCCTCGCCGACCGCCTCCCACTCCAGGCACACCGGGGTGACGGTGGCGCCGTGCACGTAGCGGAAGTGGGAGCTGTCAGGGCCGTTCTCGGCGACGATCTGCGGGTGCACCGGCTCGTTGGTCGCGCGGCTGGAGAATTCCGGGTAGGGCCGGTAGTAGGCGTCGGGGTCCGTGTCGAACTGGGGGAACTTCCCGAACAGGTCGGGCAGCGCCCACTGTGGTTCCTTGCCGTCGGGTTGATGCCATACGAACACGCAGCCGTACTGCTCCCGGACCGGGAACACCCGCAGGCGCAGACCGCGATTCGGCCGGTCGGGTTGATAAGGGATGTAGGTGTTGGCGCCGTCCGGGCCCCATCGCCATCCGTGGAACGGACACTCGACGCAGTCGCCGACCACCGTGCCGCCGTGCCCGATGTGGGCTCCGAGGTGTTTGCAGTGCGCTTCGAGGACGTGTAGTCGTCCCGACGAGTCGCGGTAGACGACGAGGTCCTCCCCGAAGTACCGCATGGCGCGGACGTCCCCGTCGCCGAACTCCGCCGACCACCCGATCATGAACCAGCCGGTGACCTTCCACGTGAACGGGACTTCCACGACCACTCCCTCGATATTCAGCGTTCCTACTGTAATAGTTACAGTAATATCCGTGGATCCGAATCCCCGAGCGCGGTGAGGAACTGTGACAGTGTCGTCCCCGGCGTCGTCCCCGGCGTCGTCTCCGACTTATGACGTGATCGTCGTCGGGGCGGGTTTCTCCGGCCTGTACGCCCTGCACCGGCTGCGCGAACTCGGCCTGCGCGTCCGGGTGCTGGAACGGGCCCACGCCGTCGGGGGCACCTGGCTGTTCAACCGCTATCCCGGCGCCCGATGCGACATCGAGAGCGTCGAATACTCTTACTCGTTCTCCGACGAGCTTCAGCAGGAGTGGGTGTGGACGGAGACGATGCCGGCGCAGCCGGAGATCGAGGCCTACCTGAACTTCGTCGCCGACCGGCTCGACCTGCGCCGCGACATCACCTTCGGCGCCGAGGTGGTGGCGATGTCCTTTGACGAACGCCACTGCCGGTGGACTGTCGAACTCGCGTCCGGCGAGACGGTCCGGGCGCGCCACGTCGTCGCGGCGACCGGCATCCTGTCCGCCCCGCTGGAACCGTCGATCCCCGGCGCGGGCGGCTTCGCGGGCACATCGCTGTTCACCAGCCGCTGGCCGCGCGAAGGAGTCGACCTGCGCGGCCGTCGGGTCGGCGTGATCGGGACCGGGTCCACCGGCGTGCAACTCATCCCGGTCGTGGCGCGAGAAGCCGCCCACCTCACCGTCTTCCAGCGTTCACCGGCCTACACCCTGCCCTGGCCCGTCCGCGCGTTCGAACCGGGGGAGCTCGACGAGATCAAGACGCGCTACGCCGAGATCCGTGCCGCGCAGCGGGAACATCCCGTCGGCGCCGCCCGGCTCAGCGCGTTCTCGGTGATGCTCGAGATGCTCGCCAAGCCGCCGCTGAAGACGGCGTCGCGGGAGGACCAGCTGCGTGCCGTCGCCGAGCACGGGGTGATGGGCGCCCTGAACTGGGGTGATGTGTTCTTCGACATCGAGGCCAACCAGATGGCGACGCGCCTGTACGGGGAGGCGTTGATGCGGATCATCGACGATCCGGCGACCGCGCGGGCGCTCACGCCGAGTCATCCGTTCGGCTGTAAGCGGCCGATCATCGACCAGGGCTACTACGAGACCTTCAATCGTGACGACGTGACGCTGGTCGACCTGCGCGAGGACCCGATCGTCTCCGTGCGCGCCTCGGGTATCGAGACCCGGAGCCGTCTTCACGAACTCGATGTGATCGTCTACGCCACCGGATTCGACGCGATGACAGGCGCGTTGAGCCGCATCGACGTGCGCGGTCGCGAGGGCAGGTCGCTGGCGGACTTCTGGGCCGAGCAGGGGCCGCTGAGTTACCTCGGCCTCGCGGTCGCCGGCTTCCCGAATCTGTTCATGATCCAGGGCCCCGGAAGCCCCGCCGCGGCGACGAACTTCGCCGCTGCGCTCGAGCAGCACGTGGAGTGGATCGCCGACTGTGTGGCGTACCTGCGTGCGCGCGGGCATGTCACGATCGAGGCACGTCCCGAGGCGCAGCAGGAGTGGATCGAGCACATCACCTCCCTGGTCGCGCCGACCGTGCTCGTCCATCCGTCCTGCAATTCCTGGTACAACGGGGGCAACGTGCCGGGCAAGAAGCGGATGTACATGGGATACACGGCCGGAATCCCCGAGTACCGCCGGCGGTGCGACGAGATCGCCGCAGCGGGTTACCGCGGGTTCGAGCTCGGATGAGGGTGGCCGAACGAGCGTTCCGGATCGGCCGCGACGTCGCCGGGGTGTTGCCGCGAGCCCGGGCCGCGGTGACGGAATCCGGAGACTGGAATCCGTTGTCCGCCAGAGACGCTCGCCGGTTCGGTGAGGTGGCGCTCGACGAACTGGCGCTGGCGGGTCTGACGCTGAGCGCCCCGCCACCGAGACTGGAACGCACGGTTGCGGCGTGCGGCGCCGCCGCAGCACAGCTGTCGGCGCTCGGTGTCGACGGCGCCCACAGCGCGCCGGATCCGTTGCAGGTGAGCGCCATTCGCCGGCGCAGGCTGGGCTCCCAGACATATGAGCAGCTGACGTTCGAGCACGACCCGAAGCTGCCGTCGACGCTCGCCGACGAAGGGTTTAGCGGTCCGTCGACCGCTGTGCTGCACCTGTGCCGACAAGGGCAGGAAAGGCGCCCGTGGCTGGTGTGGGTGCACGGCGCGGGTCAGGGGCTGCCGATCGATCTGCTGTTCTCCCGGGCGCGCCGGCTCCAGGACGAACTCGGCTTCAACGTCGCCCTGCCGGTCCAGCCGGGTTGCGGTGTGCGGCGCGCGGAGTGGCCGCAGTACCCGACCATGGACCCGTTGGGCAACGTCGCGGGCATGATGCGGGCAGTGTCCGAAGCGCGCGCCGTGGTGCGATGGCTGCGACCGCAGGCGAGCGCCATCGCGGTGTCCGGGGTGTCGATGGGCAGTCCCGTCGCGGGCCTGGTCGCCCACCTCGAACCCGTGGACGCCGTCGCCGTGTACACGCCGATCGCGGGCCTCAACGCGATGATCGCGGCGCATCTCGGCCGCTGGGGACCCTCGGTCAGCGATGTCGCCGAATTGCTGAGCTCCGACGCCGCGGCGCGGGTGACCGCGGCGGTGGACTATTCCCGCGTGGAGCCCACGCCGCCGCCGGAGCGCAGGCTCATCGTCGGCGCCTGGCACGACCGGATGGCGCACCGGCAACCCGCGCTGGCACTGCAGGAGCGATGGGGTGGCGAGGTGTACTGGCATCCCGGCGGTCACGTCGGTCATCTGTTCGCCGGCGGTGTGCAGGCCGCTTCCGAGCGCTTCCTGCGGGCCGTGGGATCTTCCGCGTGATCGGTGGCACGATCACCTTTGTCCCCAACAGCCGCCGCAGACAGGGAGTGTGGACGTGAACGATCGGGTGCTCGACGAGCTCGGTTTCTACCTGCTGGCCGGAGCCGGTGGTGAGGGGCCGGCCACTCTGATGGCGGAGGCCCGCCGCGGCGAGGAACTCGGCTTCGGCACCGGTTTCATCTCCGAGCGCTGGAACGTCAAGGAGGCGTCGTCGCTGACCGGCGCGGCGCTGGCCGTCACCGATCGGATGCGGATCGCCACTGCCGCAACGAATCACAACACCCGCCACCCGCTGATCATCGGATCGTGGGCCACCACCATGCACCGGCTCTCCGGCGGCCGGTTCACTCTCGGTATCGGCCGGGGCATCGCAGCGGTGTACCAGGCATTCGGCGTGTCCGCGGTGACGACCGCGCAGATGGAGGACTTCGCGCAGGTCATGCGCAGACTCTGGCGCGGCGAACTGATCGTCGACCACGACGGCCCGCTCGGTACGTTCCCGGTGCTGTTCCTCGACCCGGATTTCGACGAGGACATCCGGCTGGCGCTCGTCGCGTTCGGCCCGCAGACGCTGGCGCTGGGCGGTCGGGCCTTCGACGACGTCATCCTGCACACCTATTTCACCCCCGAGACGCTGCAGCGTGCGGTCAAGACCGTCAAGGACGCCGCCGAGCAGGCGGGTCGCGACCCCGCCGGCGTGCGGGTGTGGTCGTGCTTCGCCACCGTCGGTGACCACCTGCCCGAGGAACTGCGGCTGAAGAAGACGGTCGCGCGCCTGGCCACCTACCTGCAGGGCTACGGCGACCTGCTGGTCTCCACCAATGGCTGGGATCCGGCCGTGCTGCAACGCTTTCGGGCCGACAAGGTGGTGCAGTCGGTCCCCGGCGGCATCGACCACAAGGCGACGGCCGAGCAGATCGAGCACATCGCCACGCTGATCCCCGACGAATGGCTCGAACCGTCGGCCACCGGTACGGCGCAGCAGTGCGTGGACCGCGTCCGCAAGGAGTTCGGCTACGGCGCCGACGCGGTGATCATGCACGGCGCCACCCCCGCCGAACTCGAACCCATCGTCGCGGCCTACCGGGCATCATCCGCTTAGCCAACGAATCGGGCGCGCAAAACGATCCGCCGGGTGCGTTTGCGCGCCGGATTCGCGGGAGTCAGGGAGTGATCACCGTGCGGCTGACCGGTTCGGCGGCGGCCTGGCGGCAGTAGATCGCGCGCTCCAGCGCGTCCAGAAGCGCGTCCCTGGTCTCCTCCGGATCGATGAGGTCGTCGAACCCGAGGTGACCGGCCGACCGGAACGACGCATCCACCTCCGCCTGCCGGAGCCGGGCCTCGATGTCCTCCGTGGCGTGGGACGCGCGGCTCAGGGCGGCCGCGCTCATCGCTCCCATCGTCGCGCCGGGGTAGGCGAACGTGGCGCTCTGCTGGTCGAATCCGAGCAGGGACATGACCATCGACCCGAAACCGTACGCCTTGCGCAGCGTCACATGCAGTTTCACCGTCGTCGCCGTGGTCTGGGCGGCGAACATCCGCGCGCCGCTGCGCAGCACCCCCTGGCGTTCGGACCGACTGCCCGGCAGCATGCCCGGATTGTCGGCCAGGAACACGATCGGCAGATGGAACGAGTCGGCGACCGTGATGAAGTGCGCGGCCTTGTCGGCGGCGTCGGCGTCGATCGAGCCGGCCAGCACGCGCGGCTGGTTGGCGACGACCGCGACCGGGTGGCCACCGAGATGTGCCAGCGCGCAGATGATCGCGGGCCCGAACCTGGGCTGGACCTCGAACCAGTCGGAGGTGTCGAACACGATGTCGAGCACGGCCCGCATGTCGTAGATGCGGCGGTTGCCGCGCGGCACGATGTCGAGGAGTTCCGGAGTCGGACGGCGCCGCGCGGAATCGTCGGCCGGACGCGCCGCCGGATAGGACCACGCGCTCGACGGGAAGTACGACAGGTACGTGCGGATGTCGTCGAGCACCGCGACGTCGTCCTCACCGAGGTTGTGAATGACCCCGCTGGCCAGCGCCACCGACGGGCCGCCGAGATCCTCCTTCGAGATCTCCTCTCCCGTGGACTCTTTGACCACCGGCGGACCAGCGGTGAAGATCGCCCCCTGGCTCGTCATGATGGTCCAGTCGCACACCGGCGCGACCAGTGCGCCGTGCCCGGCGGACGGGCCGAACAGCCCGCTGACCGTCGGCACCTTCCCCGAGCACTGCGCCTGCGCCAGCAGGTCGGTGGGCGTGCGGCCGTAATGCTCACCGCTGGGACGGAAGCCCGCGCCTTCCAGCAGCATCACCAGCGGGACGCGGTCCCGCAGGGCGAGTTCGGCGAGCCGGTAACGCTTCGCGTTGCCGCCGGGGCCGATGCTGCCCGCCAATGTCGTGAAGTCCTCGGCGCCCACCATCACCGGTGACCCGTTGACCAGACCGGAACCGGTGACGATGCCGTCGGCTGCGATGTCGCCGCCGACGAGAGTGCCGAACTCCCGGAACGTGCCGTGGTCGAGGAGTCGCTCGATGCGGGCGCGGGCATCCAGTTTGCCCTTGCCGCGGTGCTTGGCCAGGCGCTCGTCTCCGCCCATCGCGCGGGAGTGTGTACGCCGGCGGGCGAGTTCGTCGAGTGAGTCCTTCCAGTCATCGATCCCGGCCATCGGCAACTCCCGTCCTCGGCGGCCCGCGCGCGGCGCGCGACGTTGACCATACTGAATTGCTTACTGTAGCTTCGTTCGACATGGGTGCTGGAGGCGGCCTGAAGGTGGACGCGGCCGTCGTCAGTCAACTCGCGCAGGTCCCGTCCGGTGCGGAAACGCTGGAGCGGCGAGGTTACGACGGCTGCTGGACCGCCGAGATCAACCACGACCCGTTCCTGCCCCTGGCCCTGGCCGCCGAACACACCACTCGCATCGAGCTGGGCACCAGCATCGCCGTGGCGTTCGCCCGCAACCCGATGACGGTGGCGCAGATCGGCTGGGATCTGCAGGACTACTCGCAGGGACGGTTCCTCCTGGGTCTGGGCTCGCAGATCAAACCCCACATCGAGAAGCGCTTCAGCATGCCGTGGAGTAAGCCGGTGGCCCGCATGCAGGAGTTCGTGCAGGCGTTGCGCGCCATCTGGTCGTGCTGGCGCGACGGCACACCGCTGGACTTCGCGGGCCAGTTCTACACCCACACGCTGATGACCCCGATGTTCGTGCCCCCCGCGCAGCCGCACGCCGACCCGAAGGTCTTCGTCGCAGCAGTCGGCGACCGCATGACCGAGATGTGCGGGGAGGTCGCCGATGGGCTGCTGGCACATGCGTTCTCGACGCAGCGGTACATGCGGGAAGTGACGATCCCGACGTTGTCGCGGGGTCTGGAGCGGGCCGGACGGACGCGTGGTGACGTCGAGGTGGCCAGTCCGCTGTTCGTCGTGACCGGCCGCGACGAGACCGAACTGCGGGCGGCGGCGGTGGGCACTCGCAAGCAGATCGCCTTCTATGCGTCCACTCCCGCCTATCGCGGCGTGCTGGAGCTGCACGGCTGGGGTGACCTGCAGACCGAGCTGCACCGGCTGTCCCGCCGAGGCGACTGGGACGCGATGGGTTCCCTGATCGACGACGCAATGCTCGCCGAGTTCGCCGTCGTCGCGCCGATCGAGGATGTCGGCAAGGCCATCGCGAGCCGCTGCGAGGGCGTGATCGACCGTGTGCTGGTGGGCTTTCCGCCGTCTGTCGACGAGACCACGGTCGTCGACCTGGTGGCGGATCTGCGTGGCAGAGCGAAGAGTGGAGGACCAGGGTGAGTGTTCGAATCGCCGACGAGGCGGCCAAGGTGTTCGTCGATCCGACGGCCTACGCCGACGAGGCGAGGCTCCATGCTGCGTTGCGCCGGCTGCGTGCGGACGCGCCGGTGTCGTGGGTGGAAGTGCCCGACTACAACCCGTTCTGGGCGATCACCAAGCACGCCGACATCATGGCGATCGAACGTGACAACCTCCTGTTCACCAACTCGCCACGGCCCGTGCTCACCACCGCCGAGGGCGACGCGCAACACGCCGCGATGGGCGTGCGCACGCTCATCCACATGGACGATCCGCAGCACCGCAAGGTCAGGGCGATCGGAGCGGACTGGTTTCGCCCGAAGGCCATGCGCGCGTTGAAGGTTCGTGTCGACGAGCTCGCCAAGGAGTTCGTCGACCAGATGCGGGACCGGGGTGGCGAGTGTGACTTCGTCCGCGAGGTCGCGGTCAACTTCCCGCTCTACGTGATCATGTCGCTGCTCGGGATCCCGGAATCCGACTTCGGCCGCATGCTCACCTACACCCAGGAGCTGTTCGGCAACGACGACACCGAACTGCAGCGCGGCGCCACCATGGAGGAGCGGGGGATGGCGCTGCTGGAGATGTTCACCTACTTCAACGACATCACCGCGTCGCGGCGGGCGCACCCCACCGAGGACCTGGCGTCGGCGATCGCGAACGCCCGCATCGACGGCGAACCGCTGTCCGACATCGACACGGTGTCCTACTACCTGATCGTCGCCACCGCCGGGCACGACACCACCAGTGCGACGATCTCCGGGGGACTGCAGGCGCTCGCCGAGAACCAGGACCAGCTGCGGCGGTTGCAGCAGAGCCCCGAGCTCTTGCCGCTGGCTGTCGAAGAGATGATCCGCTGGGTCACTCCGGTCAAGGAGTTCATGCGAACCGCCCAGCAGGACACCATCGTTCGTGGGGTGCCCATCGCGGCCGGGGAGTCGGTGCTGCTGTCCTATCCGTCGGGTAACCGCGACGAGGACGTCTTCGCCGACCCCTTCGTGTTCGACGTCGGCCGGGATCCCAACAAGCACGTCGCGTTCGGATACGGCGTGCACTTCTGTCTCGGTGCGGCGCTGGCCCGGATGGAGATCAACAGCTTCTACTCCGAGCTTCTGCCCCGCCTGAGGTCGATCGAGCTCGCCGGCGCGCCCCAGCACACGGCGACGGTGTTCGTCGGAGGGCTCAAGCACCTGCCCATCCGGTACACGCTGTCGGACTGACGTGCGGCGGCGACGCTAGAGAAGCGGCTCGGCACGCTCCACCGAATCCAGTGACGCGTCTTTGGTTTCGCGCATGATCAGGATCGCGACGAAGCTCAGGGACGCGGCGATGAACAGGTACAGGCCGACCCAGGACACGCCGTACTCCGTCGCCAGCCACGTGGCGATGAACGGAGCGACCGCAGCGCCGAGGATGCTCGCCACGTTGTAGGAGATCCCGGACCCCGTGTAGCGCACGTTGGTCGGGAACAGCTCGGGCAACACCGCGCTCATCGGGGCGAAGGTGAAACCCATCAAGGTCATCCCGATGATCAGGAACCCCAGCATGGTGCCGTAGGAGGTGTGGCCGGAACCGAGCATCGGTGCGAACAGCGCGCCGTACGCCATGATGCCGGCGGTGACCACGAGCAGCAGGCGACGCCGGCCGAAGCGGTCCGACAGCAGCCCGGAGACCGGCAGCGTCGCCGCGAAGAACAGCACGGCGATCAACTGCATCTGCAGGAAGTCGACGTAGCCGAATCCGAGGCCGGTTCCGGCCGGCGGCGACTTGGCGGTGCCGAAGCTCAGCGCCCACGTCGTGACGATGTAGAAGATCGTGTAGGTCGCCAGCATCACGAACGTGCCGATGATCAACTGCCGCCAGCTCGTCCGGAAGACCTCCGCCAGCGGCGCCTTCACCTTCTCGCCGCGGGCGACGGCGCGCGTGAAGACCGGGGTCTCCATGATCCGCAGGCGCACGTACAGACCGATTGCGACCATCACGGCGCTCAGCAGGAACGGCACGCGCCAGCCCCAGGTCAGGAACGGTCCGTTCGGATCGGACGTCAGATTGCTGTGGCCCAGCCACAAGATCAGCGCCACGAACAAGGCATTGGCCAACAGGAATCCGAACGGCGCTCCGAGTTGCGGCCACATGGCCGCCCAGCCGCGCTTGCCGGGTTTGGCGGTCTCGGTGGCCAGCAGGGCCGCGCCGCTCCATTCGCCTCCCAGCGCCAGCCCCTGGCAGAAGCGCATGACCGCCAGCAGCGCAGGGGCGACGAGTCCGACCTGAGGGTAGGTCGGCAGCAGGCCGATCGCGAACGTCGCGATTCCCATGAGCAGCAGGGAGGCGACCAGGGTGGTCTTGCGGCCTGCGCGATCGCCGAAATGGCCGAACAGGATCGAGCCGACCGGACGCGCGACGAAGGCCAGTCCGAAGGTGGCCAGGGATGCCAGCAGCGCCGTCGTGGAGTCGCCCTTGGGGAAGAACAGATGCGGAAACACCGAGACGGCCGCTGTCGCGTAGATGTAGAAGTCGTAGAACTCGATGGTGGTGCCCATCATCGACGCGATCACGATGCGCCGCCGGGGAATCCCCGCGACCAGATCGCTTTCCGCGACGTCACTGCTCATCTTCGCCACCTTTCTGCCACGGCTCGGCGAAGGCACATAATGCCAGCAACCGGGCTCAGCAGCAGCGGGCGCCGGGATCGGCGTCCGCGGCCGCGTGGCGATGACGCCAGTACTCGCGCTCCGACATCACCGCCTCGCCCGCATGGGCGCGGGCCCGGTGCTCCAGATAGCGCTCATAGTGGTTGTCGCCCATCAGCGACTTCCAGTACCAACCGACCTGACGGACGGTCTGCCGTGTTCGTGCGGCAAGGCGTCCCATTGCGTCTGCACCTCCTTCTCGGCGGTGGTCGCGAACATGCCCGACGGCGCGAAGATGCGCGACGGTACCGGTTCGTCTTCGGTCATGGCACGGCCTTGACCCCGAATCGCCTTGAGCGCCATGGCGAGTCCCGCGATGAACACGATCAGCACGATGACGGCGAAGACGATCGACAGCGTGCCCTGGATGAAGGTGTTGCGGATCACCGCGTCCAGCTGGTGGGTATTCTTGGCGGCACCGAAGGCGGTCTCGCCGGCCTCCTTGGCGTGGCGGTACTGGAAGTGCTGAGTCCAGTAGCCGACCTTCAGGTCGCCGGAGAAGATCTTCTGCCAGGACGCCGTCATCGTGACGATGAGATCCCAGAGCAGCGGCACCCCCGGTATCCACGCCCACATGAGCAGGCCGCGTTTGATGATGACGACGGTGACCACCGTCAACGCGATCGCGGCGAGCAGTTGATTGGCGATGCCGAACAACGGGAACAGCGTGTTGATCCCGCCCAGCGGGTCGGTCACGCCCATCAACAGGATGCTGCCCCATGCGGCGACCACGACGACGCTGCACACCCACGCGCCGGCCCGCCAGCTGGGATTGCGGAACTTCTGGAGCGGTCCGCCGAGATTGCCCAGCCCATCGGAGAGCATGAACCGCGCGACCCGGGTGCCGGCGTCGACCGTCGTCAGGATGAACAGCGCCTCGAACATGATCGCGAAGTGGTACCAGAAGGCCTTGAGGGCGTGACCGCCGAACAACTGGTGGAGCACCTCGGACATGCCGACTGCCAGCGTCGGCGCGCCGCCGGTGCGCGACACGATCGACTTCTCGCCCACGTCGCGCGCCGCGTTGGTGATCTCGTCAGCGCTGATCGGCGCGCCCGACAGGCCGAGCCCGTTGACGTAGTCGGCGGCGCTCTGGGCGGTGGTGCCCGTCGAGGCCGTCGGGGCGTTCATTGCGAAGTACAAGTGCTGGTTGAGAATCGCGGCGGTGATCAGCGCCATGATCGCGACGAACGACTCGGTGAGCATGCCGCCGTAGCCGATCAGCCGCATCTGGCTCTGCTTCTCCAGCATCTTCGGGGTGGTGCCCGACGAGATCAGCGCATGGAAGCCCGACAGCGCGCCGCACGCGATCGTGATGAACAGGAACGGGAACAGCGAACCGGCGAACACCGGGCCGGTTCCGTCATCGGCGAACGAGGAGATCGCCGGCGCCTGCATGATCGGCTGGGCCACGACGATCCCGACGGCGAGCAGCGCGATCGTGCCGACCTTCATGAACGTCGACAGATAGTCACGGGGCGCGAGCAGCAGCCACACCGGCAGCACGGAGGCGGCCAGTCCGTAGATGATGATGCACCACGACAGGGTGACCTTCGAGAGCGTGAACCAGTCGTCGCCCCAGGATGTCTCGGCCACCCAGCCGCCCGAGACGACGGCCAGCAGGAGCAGCAGCAGGCCGATCACAGAGACCTCCGAGACCCGGCCCGGCCGCAGGAATCGCAGATACAGCCCCATGAAGAGGGCGATCGGAATCGTCATGGCGATCGAGAAGACGCCCCAGGGGCTTTCACCCAGGGCGTTGACGACGACCAGCGCGAGAACCGCCAGCAGGATCACCATGATGACGAGGACGCCGACGATGGCCGCGACCCCGCCGATGGTCCCGAGCTCGTCGCGCGCCATCTGCCCGAGCGAGCGTCCGCGCCTGCGCACGGAGATCGACAGCACGAGATAGTCCTGCACACAGCCGGCGACGACCGCGCCGATGATGATCCAGATGGTGCCGGGCAGATAGCCCATCTGCATGGCCAGCACCGGTCCGACAAGGGGTCCGGCGCCGGCGATCGCCGCGAAATGGTGACCGAAGAGCACCCGCCGGTCCGTGGGCAGGTAGTCCGTTCCGTTCTCGAATACCTCTGCGGGCGTGGCGATGTCGTCTCGCGGCCGGACCACCTTCATCTCGATCAGTCGGGCGTAGAACCGGAAGCCGATGACGTAGGTGCAGATGGCGGCGATGACGAACCAGACGGCGTTGACGGTCTCGCCGCGGAAGAACGCGATGATCGCCCACGACACCGCACCGAGCAGTGCGATGAGTGCGAAGACGATCTTGTGCCTGGCCGTGATCGGCGACCGGTCGATGATCGCCACCGGCGGCAGGTCCTTGTCCGTACGGACGTAGGTGATGTCACCGTCGGTTTCTTCGATGCGCTTGGATGACGCGGCGGTGGTGGCCATGATTTCTCCTGGTCTCTCGCTCGTCGGCAGCGCCGGTTGGGTCCCTCGGTGCATGCCTGAAGGTGATCCTCGCATCGCTCCAACCGGGCTTGTGGCGAAACTCCCGTTCCAGCCTCAGTCGGACCGCTCGTAGAGCGCGCGCACGGTGTCGATGGTGTCGGCCTCGGCCGCGCTCTTGTCGTCGCGGTAGCGCAGGACCCGGGCGAATCGCAGTGCCATGCCACCCGGATACCGCGACGACGTCTGCAGCCCGTCGAACGCGATCTCGACGACCTGCTCGGGCCGCACCCTGACCGAGTACCCGGATGTCAGGCCGTCGGCCAGCTCGAGGAAGCGCTCCGTCTGCCACGCCAGCATCTCGTCGGTCATGCCCTTGAAGGTCTTGCCGAGCATCACGAATCCTCCGGTCTGCGGGTCCCGCGCGCCCAGGTGGATGTTCGAGAGCTTGCCGGTGCGCCGGCCCGATCCCCACTCGACGGCCAGGACGACGAGGTCGAGCGTGTGCACCGGTTTGACTTTCAACCACCCCGCGCCGCGCCGCCCGGCCTCATAGGGCGCGGTCGGCGACTTCGCCATCACCCCTTCGTGGCCCGCCGCCAGCGTGGTGTCCAGAAACGTCTGGGCTTCGGCGGGATCGGTGGTCAGCAGGCGGTCGACGCGTTGCCGGTCGGGCACGATCGCGTCGAGCCGGGCGACCCGCTCGTGCGCGGGCTGGTCGAGGACGTCGACACCGTCGACGTGCAGCAGATCGAAGAAGAACACGGAGAGCTTCTGGGTGTCGGGGCCCGCCGTACCGCCGCGGCGCCCGAACCGCGAGGCGGTGACCTGAAACCTCTGCGGACGGCCGTCGGGTCTCAGCGCGATGGCCTCGGCGTCGGCGATCAGATCGGTGACGGGCAGGGCCAGCGCCGCATCGACGACCTCGGGCAGGCGCGCGGTGACGTCGTCGAGACTGCGGGTGAACACCGACACCGAGTCGCCCCGGCGGTGGATCTGGACGCGTGCGCCATCCAGCTTCGCCTCGAAAACGGCTCTGCCGTCGAGGCGTTCGAGCGCATCGGCGACGCTGGTCGCCGTCTGCGCCAGCATGGGCCCGACCGGCCTGCCGACCTGCAGGGTGAATGCCTCGAGCGCGGCGACACCGCCGGTGACCGCCGCCGCCGCGACCGTCGGCAGGTCCCCGCTGAGCATCGCGGCGCGGCGCGCGGCCGCGGGATCGATGCCGGCGGCCTTGCTGACCGCGTCGGCCATCACGCCGACCAGGGCGCCCTGCCGCAACTCGCCGGTGAGCAGGCGGCGCAGGAACGTCTGCTCGATGGCCGTGGCCGCCGAGAACAACTCGGCGACCAGCCGAGCCCGGCGGGCCTGCGACCCCTTGCCCGATGTCGTCCCGATGTCGCCCAGCGCGCCGTCGACGCCGAGCACCGTCAGGGTCGGTTCGGCGGCCGGCTCCGGCAGTGCCCGCAGGCTCGCCCAGCCGACGCCGATCTGGCGCTGGGTGAGCTCACCCGACAACCACGACACCACGACCGCGACCAGGCGCGGGTCGCCTGCGGCCGCGGCCGAACGCAGCAGATCGGCGATGCGAGCGATCTTGGCCAGCCGCGCTGAGGCGGCAGCGACATCCGCGGACGCCTGCGCGACTTCTACGAGGAGCACGTCGTCAGCCTGGCACGCCGCTACGACAGTTCTGCGTCAGGCGCGAACTCACCGCACTGCGAAGGTGATCGAATGCCAGCCCGTCGCACCGTCGGGCACCGGGTCGGCGCGCTCGGCGGTCTGCGTGTAGCCGGTGTTGTCGGTGGCGCGCACCGTGATCTTGTGGAACCCGGTGTCGCGGGCAACCCAGTTGAAGCTCCACAGCCGCCACGTGTCACCGGAATAGCCGGCGCCGAGGGTGGCCTGCTGCCATTCGCCGTCATCCATCTGCACTTCCACCGCGCGCACACCCCGGTTCTGCGCCCACGCCACCCCGCCGAACGTCACCGGGCCGACGGGCACGTCCTGACCGGCACGGGGCACGTCGATGCGGGACTCCGTCTTGATCGGACCGCGCGCGGACCAGCCGAGCCGGGTCCAGTAGGCCTCCGCCCGATCGAAGCGGGTCAGCTCGAGGTCGACGACCCATTTGGTGGCCGAGACGTAGCCGTAGAGGCCGGGCACCACCAGGCGGGCCGGGTATCCGTGCTCGATGGGCAGCGGTTCGCCGTTCATGCCGATGGCCAGCAGCGCGTCGCCACCGGTGAGCGCCTGCACGGGCGTGCCCGCGGTCCAGCCGTCCACCGACATCGACAGCACCATGTCCGCGTCGGGGTGGACACCCGCACCGGCGAGCAGGTCCCGAACCCGGTAACCGGTCCACACGGCATTCGAAATGAGATCGCCCCCAACAGGATTAGATACACAGGTCAACGTGACCGGCTTCTCGACGACCTCGAAACGGTCGAGATCCGGATAGCTGTAGGTCACCTCGCGGTCGACCATCCCGTGGATCCGCAGCTTCCAGTCCGTGCGACTGAGCTGGGGAACCGCCAGCGCGGTGTCGATCCGGTAGAAGTCGGCGTTGCTGGTGACGAACGACGGCAGCGCAACACCTTTCGGCTGCACCGCCGCCGGGATCGGCGCAGCGGTCACGTCGGGCTTCGGTAGGGCGAAGGCCTGCCGATCGCCGGCCACCGATGACATCAGCCGGGTGATGACCGCGCCCGCGACCCCGCTCGCGACGCCCACGGTGAGCAGGGCGAGGGTCACCAGTGAGCGGCGGCGTGCCCGGTCGGGCTCCTCCACGCCGGGTTTCTGCTGCGGACCGGTGAACCGCTTCGACACGAGGAACCGCAGCACGGCGACTCCGCAGACGGCTCCGACGACCGTCGGCACCAAATCGACGACCGTGGCGCCGTTGCGCGAGAGCACGGCCGCACCGCCGAGGACCCCGGCGGCTACGACCATCACGCTGCCCAGCGGCCTGCGCGGCGACTCGGCGATCCCGGCGAGTGCCGCGATCGCAGCGACCACGACCAGCACGAGGACGGACAGCACCAGCTTGTCCGACATCCCGAATGTGCCGATCGCCCATTCCTTGACCGGACCCGGCGTCAACTCGATCACCGAGGAGCCGACCGCGGTGCGCACGTCGGCGCGAGGGCCGAAGCCCGCTCCGACCAGTTGCGCCGCGCCGACCGCGACAGCGGCCGCGGCGATGCCGCCCAACGCTCTGCCGCCCAGCGAACTCATGCCTCCGAAACTACCGGCGGGGTGAACCCGAAACCCTTACCGAACGATGTCATCCGCTAGGTTGCAGGTGGACTTTACAGATCGACCGCAAGGTGCAACGTCGGCAGAGTGAGGTCGCCGGAGGAGAAAGGGAGCGAGATGGAGATCGAGGGCAAAAAGGCCGTCGTCGTCGGCGGTGCGTCCGGGTTCGGACGTGCGACGGCAGAGGCGCTGGCCAAACGCGGTGCGAGCGTGGCGGTGCTGGACCGGCCGCAGTCGAACGGCAAGGAGGTCGCCGACCAGATCGGCGGTGCGTTCCACGAAGTCGACATCACCGATTTCGAGGGCACCGAGTCCGTGCTGAACCAGGCGGTCGAGGCGTTGGGCGGCCTGCACATCGCGGTCACCACGGCCGGCGGCGGCATCGCCGAGCGCACGGTGAAGAAGGACGGGCCCCACAGCCTCGACTCGTTCCGCAAGAGCATCGACCTCAACCTCATCGGCACCTTCAACATCAGCCGGCTGGCGGCCTGGCACATGTCGAAGAACGATCCCGTCGACGACGACGCCGAGGAACGGGGCGTCATCATCAACACCGCCTCGATCGCGGCGTTCGAAGGGCAGATCGGTCAGGTCGCCTACACCGCGTCCAAGGCGGCGATCGCAGGCATGTCCCTGACGATGGCCCGCGACCTCGGCAGCCTGGGCATCCGCGCGCTGGCCATCGCGCCCAGCCTGTTCGCCACCGGCCTGACCCAGGGCATTCCCGACGAGTACGCCACCGTGCTGACCAAGGATGCGGCGTTCCCGAAGCGCCTCGGCAAGCCCGAGGAGTACGCCAAGCTCGCGATCGCCATCGTCGAGAACCCGATGCTCAACGGCCAGTGCCTGCGGCTCGACGCCGGTCAGCGGTTCGCACCCAAGTAGACAGCGGTCACCGGCGTGACACGATGGCGACATGCCGGTTGACGTGACGCTGAGCGAATCCGACCAGGAGGCCGTGCAGGCCTGGGTGCGCCGCCGCGGCATCGGGTCGGCCGTCACCGATGTCGAACCGCTGACCGGCGGGTCGCAGAACATCGTGGTCCGGCTGTGCGTCGACGGCCGGCCGATGGTGCTGCGTCGGCCGCCGGCACACCCCCGGCCGACGAGCGACAACACGATGCGTCGCGAAATCGCGGTGCTGCAAACACTTTCGGGCTCCGCGGTGCCGCATCCCGAGTTCATCGCCGGCTGCGACGACCTCGACGTGCTGGGCGTGGTGTTCTACCTGATGGAGGCTGTCGACGGGTTCAACCCGGGCACCGAGGTCGACGCGTCGTACGTCGGCGACGCCGGTATGCGCCACGACGTCGGTCTTTCCTACGCGGCGAGCTTGGCGAAGCTGGGCGTGGCGCCGTGGGAGGGTAGTCCGCTCGCTTCGATCAAGCGGCCGGGGTCCTTCCTGGCGCGCCAGGTGCCGCAGTTCATGCGGCTGCTCGAGAGCTATCGCCACGACGCGTATACACCCGAGTCGTTCCCGTCGGTCAACGTGCTGGCCGAGTGGCTGGAGGCCCAGAGGCCACCCGACGCCGAGCCGGGGATCATGCACGGCGACTGCCACCTCAACAACGTGCTGCTGCGCCGCGATACGCCGGAGTTGGCGGCGTTCATCGACTGGGAGATGTGCACCGTCGGTGACCCGCTGCTCGATCTCGGCTGGATGCTGGTGTGCTGGCCCGACGGACCCGACCCGATCAACGCGGGTTCGGCGCTGGCTGAGCTCGGCGGGCTGGCGACGCGGGCCGAACTGCTCGCGGCCTACGCCGACGCCGGCGGCCGTCCGGCGCCGCGTCTGGACTGGTATGTCGCGATGGCCTGCTTCAAACTCGGCATCGTCATCGAAGGCACGTGGTCGCGTTACCTCGCCGGTCAGGCCAGCGCCGAGGCCGGCGAGCGTCTGCACGCCTCGGCGCAGAACCTCGTCGAGCTGGGCACCCGGGTCGCCCAGGGCGACAACCCCTTCGTGTAAGCCTCAGCGGTAGGCGTCCCACCCGAGTTTGACGGCCAGCGCGAGCCCTGCGGCGCCGATCGCGATGCGCAGCGGTCCCGCGGGCGCATGGCGGACGACGACGGGACCCAGGCGCGAGCCGAGCAGACATCCCAGGCCCAGCACGAGGACCGCTGTCCAGTGCACCGGTGCGGCGACGGCGAAGATCACCGCCGCGACACCGTTGGCGATCCCGAGGATGACGTTCTTGCCGGCGTTGGCATGGGCCAGAGACTCGCCACCCAGGCGAAGCAGCAGGGCGAGCAGCAGCACGCCCGCGGCAGCGCCGAAGTAGCCTCCGTAGACGCAGATCGCGAGGACGGCCGCGCCCTCGGCGATCAGGCCGATCGGGTGGCGGGGACGGCTGGTGTCGCGGGGGCGTACGGGCACGGCGATGGCCAGCGCCGCGAAGCCGAGCAGAAGCGGCACGACCTTCTCGAACCCCTCCGCGGGCGTGCTCAGCAACAGCACCGCACCGGCGGCGCCGCCCACGACTGCGAACGGCAGCATCTTCTGCAAAGAGGCGCCCTGACCGGAAAGTTCGGGGCGCGACCCCAGCACCGATCCGACGCCGTTGAACACCAGGGCCACCGTGTTGGTGACGTTGGCGCTGACCGGCGGCAAGCCGGCCACCAGCAGCGCGGGATAGGTCACCACGGACGCCAGGCCGGCGATGCTGCCGGTCAGCCCGCCGAGTACCCCGGCCGCGAACAGCAGCACCGCCTGCGACCAAGCCACCCGGCACATTGTGCCAATGCGGGCGCCGATACCCGCCGGCGCAGCTGTTTGCCGTGGAAAGGTGTTTGCATCGAGAACGCAGTCGGGTCTAGCATCGCTGACGTGCCGAGGCGACTCGTAGTAGCAACCCGCAGCGGGGTCTGATCCTGACCGACCCCTCGCTGTGGGTCGTCGCTACTCCCGTCGGTCGCTTCCTCTCGATTCCGAAGGCCGGCACATGGACCCTCAGACCGCCGCTCCGCAGACCGCTTCCGTGACGTGTTTCGCCGCGTACCTCGACGGCCGGATGCCACGCCCCTTGCGTGAGTTGGCCGAGGCGCAGTCGTTCGACGAGTTCTTCGACGAGTACGCATCGACGGCCGGCCCGCTGCGGCTGGGCCAGTGGTCCTGCTCGGACGGTGACCGACCGTCGCGACGGCTCGGCCCGCAAGCCCGCCACTACCGCGCGACCCTGGCCGTCGGCGACCGCATCGGCACGGCGCAGGCCGCGGCGTGCGGTCCCGTGGCCGCGTTGACCGAGATGCTCCACCAACAGGGCGTGGCGGTCGAGATGACGGCATTCCACCAAGTGCCCGCGGGCGAGCACACCGCGACGTTCGTGTGCGGCTGCGAGGGCGGGCGCACGGAGTGGGCGATGGGTTGGTCCGACGATCCGGTCCAGTCGGCGCTGCGGGCCGTCATCGCCTGTGCCAACCGGCTGCGGGCGCACGCGTAGCGGCTACTGCGCTCACTGCCTGAATCGATCGCCCGTGCAAGCACTTCGGCAGTGGTGCACGGGCCATGACAGTCTGCGCTCTGTGGCGCGGTCTCTTGCACTACTGCAAGGAATGACGCAGGATGCTGGGGGTGGCGACCTCTCGACGCGCGGCAGCCGATGGCGGTGAGGCATTTCCGGGCGAGGTCGAGGCGGTCCTGCGCGCATCCCGGGCGCTGGTCGGCATCGCGGCGAAGTCTCTGGCCGCGGTTGAGGACATTGTCACCGTCCCGCAGCTGCGCGTGCTCGTCATGGTCGCGACCCGGGGACCGCTGAACCTGGCCGCCGTCGCCACCGGGCTGGATGTCAACCCCTCGAGCGCGAGCCGCATCTGTGACCGTCTCGTCAAGGCGGGACTGCTCAATCGGGAACCTGCGCCGCAGGATCGGCGTCATGTCGTTCTCACCTTGACCCCGTCCGGGCGGAGGCTGGTCGCCAAGGTAGACCGCCATCGCCGCACGGCCGTCGAGCGGGTGCTGCGACCGATGGAGGCCGCCCCGAGGCGAGCCGTCGTCGAGGCTTTCGCGCTGTTCGCCTCCGCTGCCGGCGAGCCGGACGACGCCGCCGAACACGGCCTGCTATGGCCCAGTTCGGCGCGGTGAGCGACGTCCTGCGCGCCGAACGTCCGATCCGCCTGCCCAGCAACACCCACCCTTGCGGCTCATCCGGATTGATTGCGGTCGATTAAGGGTTGCTCGGCGACAACCGGGAACCACAGTGGGCTCCGGAGAGAGCGTGCATGTTTGCAATAGATGCTGGAAGTCAAATAACTCCGTAGTCAGGACGAGGTGAGGAGGCGCGGTATGCGTGCGTTGACCGTGGAACCCGGCACACCGGATTCGCTGCAAGTCCAGGACGTCGACGATCCGCAGCCGCGAGCGGGTGAACTGCTGGTCGAGGGGCTCGCCGTGGGAGTGTGCGGCACCGACAAGGAGATCGTCGGTGGCCGCTACGGAACCGCCCCGCCCGGGTCCGACCGGTTGATCATCGGGCACGAGTCCCTCGGCCGCGTCCTCGAAGCCCCGGACGGAAGCGACTTCACCGCCGGTGATCTCGTCGTCGGCGTCGTTCGCCGGCCCGATCCCGCGCCCTGCGGCGCGTGCGCCCACGGCCGGTTCGACATGTGCCGCAACGGTCGCTACACCGAACGCGGCATCAAGGAGCGTGACGGCTACGGCAGTCGGCGGTGGACCGTCGAGCAGGACTATGCCGTCCGGTTGGACGCCAGGCTGGAGCATGCGGGTGTGCTGATGGAGCCCACGACGGTGGTCGCCAAGGCCTGGGAGCAGGTTCAGCTCGTCGGGGAGCGCAGCTGGTTCGAGCCGGCGCGGGCGCTGATCACCGGAGCGGGCCCGATCGGGCTCTTGGCAGCGATGCTCTCCGTGCAGCGAGGACTCGACACCCACGTGCTCGACCGGGTCACCGACGGCCCGAAACCCGGTGCGGTGGCAAGCCTGGGCGCCCAGTACCACCACGACGACATCGACACGGTGGCGGCTGAACTGCAGCCCGACATCGTCATCGAAGCCACCGGAGCCGGACCGGTGGTCTTCGGCGCCATCGCCAACACCGGACGCTACGGGATCGTGTGCCTGACCGGTGTGTCACCCGCCGGCCGCACCCTGCGTATCGACGCCGGCGCCGTCAACCGTGGTCTGGTCCTCGAGAACGACGCCGTCATCGGCTCGGTGAACGCCAACCTCGACCACTACCGGCAGGCTGCCGACGCGCTGGCCAAGGCCGACGCCGACTGGCTGGCCGGCCTCATCACCCGCCGCGTTCCGTTGGAGCGCGCCGCTGAGGCGTTCGCCGCGCAACCGGACGACATCAAGGTGGTCATCGACCTCGGGCAGGACCGGTGACCGCCGTACCGATCGAGGACTACGCGCTGCTCGGCGACCTGCAGACCGCCGCGCTGGTCAACCGCAGCGGGGCAGTCGACTGGCTGTGCCTACCGCGCTTCGACTCGCCGGCCTGCTTCGCTGCGCTGCTCGGCGGACCCGGCGCGGGCACCTGGCAGTTGGCACCGGTCTCGGGGGAGGCGGCGACCCGCCGCTACTACCGCGACGACTCGCTGATCCTGCACACCGAGTGGGACACCCCGTCAGGCAGCGTGCGCGTCATCGACTTCATGCCACCGCGCGGCGTCGCCGCCGACATGGTCCGCATCGTCGAGGGCGTGCGGGGCCGGGTGCCGATGCGGATGAGCCTGCGGTTGCGCTTCGACTACGGCAGCGTGGTGCCGTGGGTGCGGCGGCGCGGCGAGGAGCTCGCGGCGATCGCCGGGCCCGATGCCGTGTGGCTGCGGACACCCGTGGCCACGTCCGGGAAGGACCTGAGCACTGTCGCGGAGTTCGATGTCGTTGCCGGGCAAAGGGTTCCGTTCGTTCTCACCTATCAGTTGTCCCATCTTCCCCGGCCCGACCCGGTCGATCCCGAGCGTGCGTTGGCCGACACCGAACGGTTCTGGAGTCGGTGGATCGCCCACTGCGACTACGACGGGCGCTGGCAACCGGAGGTCCGCCGCTCGCTGATGCTGCTCAAGGCTCTGACTTATCAGCCGACCGGCGGGATCCTCGCGGCGGCCACGACGTCGCTGCCGGAGCAACTCGGAGGGGCCCGCAACTGGGACTATCGGTACTGCTGGCTGCGGGACGCCACGTTCACGCTGCAGGCGCTGCTCGGCACCGGTTTCGTCGAGGAGGCGCGCGCATGGCGGGAATGGCTCGTGCGCGCGGTCGCCGGGGATCCGTCCAAGCTGCAGATCATGTACGGGCTCGACGGACGCCGCCGCCTTCCGGAGACCACGCTGCCCTGGCTGCCGGGATACGAGGGTTCCGCGCCGGTCCGCGTCGGCAACGCCGCCGCGGGCCAGCTGCAGCTCGATGTGTGGGGCGAGGTGCTCGACGGGTTGCACCTGGCCCGGGAATCCGGCCTGCACAGCGAGCACACCGCCTGGGACGTGCAGCGCGCACTGCTGGACTACCTCGAGGGGCACTGGGATCAGCCCGACAAGAGCCTGTGGGAGATGCGCGGAGATCCGCAGCAATACGTGCACTCGAAGGTGATGGTCTGGGTGGGCTTCGACCGCGCGGTGCGCACCGTCGAACGGCACGGGCTGCCCGGTCCGCGGGACCGATGGGCCCGCGTGCGCGACGAGATCCACGCCGAAGTCTGCGCGAAAGGTTTTGACGCGCAACGCAACACCTTCACGCAGACCTACGGCGGACGAGCCCTCGACTCAGCCCTGTTGCTGCTACCGAGGGTGGGCTTCCTGCCGTACGACGATCCGCGGGTGATCGGGACGGTCGAGGCGGTCCAGAAGGACCTCGGCCACGACGGCCTCCTTCTGCGCTATCGGCCCGAACGCAGCGACGACGGCCTCTCGGGCGAGGAAGGCGTCTTCCTCGCCTGCAGCTTCTGGCTCGCCGACGCGCTGGCCGGCATCGGCCGTGTCGACGAGGCCGAGGACCTCTTCGAACGACTTCTCGGGTTGCGTAACGACGTCGGACTGCTGGCCGAGGAGTACGACCCCGCGGCGGGCCGGCACGTCGGCAACACGCCACAGGCCTTCAGCCTCGTGGGGTTGATCAACACCGCCCGTCAGCTCAGCGGCCACCACAACACGACCACCGCCGCCGCGCACCCCGGCAGGGCGGGCCGCTAGCGCAGCGGGCGCAGCACGATCGGCATGCCGTCCTTGGGCACCGGCATGCCGCCGTAGTCCCATTCCGTCGTGTAATCGGCGCGGGGAAGCTCCAGCCGGTACTTGCGCAGCAGCCGGTGCAGGATCGTCTTGACCTCGAGCTGACCGAACGTCATACCGATGCACTTGTGCGCGCCCCCGCCGAACGGGCTGAACGCATAGCGGTGCTTCTTGTGTTCGTTGCGGGGCTCGGCGAACCGCAGGGGGTCGAACTTCATCGGCTCGGGGTAGAGCTCCTCGAGGCGGTGATTCATGCCCGGGTACGCGATGACGTTGGTGCCCTTGGGCAGGTAGTAACCGAGCAGTTCGGTGTCGCGCACCGTCTGGCGCATGGCCCACTGCACCGGCGTCACCAACCGGATGGACTCGTTCATCACCAGATCGAGTGTCTCGAGCTTCTCCAGCGACTCGATGTCCACCGGCCCGTCCCCGAGGCGATCCGACTCGTCCCGGCAGCGGTCCTGCCAGTCGGGGTGCTTGGCGAGCTGGTAGATCATCGTGGTGGCCGTCGACGTCGAGGTGTCGTGGGCGGCCATCATCAGGAAGATCATGTGGTTGACGATGTCTTCGTCGGAGAACTTGTTGCCGTCCTCGTCCTCGGTCTGACACAGCACTGTGAGCAGATCCGATCCCTCTTGGTCGCGGCGTTCCTTGACGCGCTGCTCGAAGTAGTTCTCCAGCAGCTTGCGGGCCTGCATGCCGCGCCACCACGTGAACGGTGGCACGGGTTTGCGGATGATCGCGTTGCCCGCGCGCGTCGTGGTGGTGAAGGCCCTGTTCACCTTGGTGACCAGTTCGTGGTCGGTGCCGGGCTCGTGCCCCATGAACACCATCGAGGCGACGTCGAGGGTCAGTTCCTTCATGGCCGGGTACATCAGGAAGCGCGGGTCGTTGGCGACCCAGTCGTTGGCGATGACCTGGGAGACGACCTTGTCGACCTGCTCGGTGTAGCCGACGAGGCGGGTACGCACGAAGGCCTCCTGCATGATCCGCCGGTGGAACATGTGTTCCTCGAAATCCAGCAGCATCAGACCGCGGTGGAAGAACGGACCGATCACCGGGACCCAGCCCTGCTGCGAGAAGTCCTTGTTCCGGTTGGAGTAGACCGCCTGGGCCGCGTCGGGGCCCAGCGCGGCGACCGCCGGGAGCGCGGGAGAGTCGGCGTAGTAGAGCGGGCCGTACTTGCGATAGATGTGCAGCAGGTAGTCGGGCCCGCCGCGGAACATCTCGATCATGTGGCCGACGACCGGCAGGCCCGCATCTCCCATCACCGTCTTGAGATCACTGCCGGCAGGCGGCGTGGCCATCGGCTTCTGAGGGAAATCCGTCTGCAGCAGTCTCCGCTCCACCAACCCCATGCCGGGGAAGTTGGTGATCGACGGCGTGAACCGCCGTTTCGCCTGGTCCAGCAGGTATTCGGGGGTGCTGATCGTCGCCATCGAACGCTCCTCACACTACGAGATGTGGTGGATGTCACCTTGCCTCTATCCTGGTAGCGTAACTTGACGCATGTCAAGTTTTGATTGAGCGCGTCGCGATGCAAAGGTCTACGCCATGACCGCCGAACCGTCACCGCCGCACGAGGCGCGCCGCAGCCGGGGCGATCGCCAGCGGGACGCCATCATCGCCGCGGTACGGGAGCTGCTGCACGAAGGCTCGTTCGCCGACCTGTCGGTCAGCACCATCAGTGAGCGCGCCGGCGTGGCACGGTCGGGCTTCTACTTCTACTTCGACTCCAAGTACGCCGTGCTCGCGGTGATCATCGCCGACGCCATGGCCGAACTCGACAAGCTGACCCACGATTTCGCTCCCCGCGACGAGGGGGAGTCGCCGTCGGATTTCGCCAAGCGCATGGTGGGTTACGCGGCCATCGTGTTCGCGTCCAACGACCCGATCATGGGTGCGTGCAATCTGGCCCGCAACACCGACGCCCAGATCCGCGAGATCATGGACGACTTCCAGGACACCGTCGTCGACAAGATCGTCGGACTCGTCGAGAACGACTCCGGCGCCCGCCCGGTCTCGGACGACCTGCCCGCCCTGGTGCGGACGCTGATCGCCGTGACGTCGATGACGCTGGCCCACGACAGTGCGTTCGTCGGGCGCGACCAGGACCCGGAGCGCGCCGTGGAGATCGTGGAACGGTTGTGGCTCAGTGGCTTGTGGGGCGGCGAGAACCTGCGGACCCACTCGGCCTAGCTGGCGCCGGTGCGCCGGTTCCACGCCGGTAGGGTCGCGTCCATGGCGCAGAGCGGGTACTTCAGGGCCAAGCGATGTTTCCTCACCGGCGCCGCCAGCGGCATCGGACGCGCGACCGCACTGGCACTCGCCGCCCAGGGTGCGGAACTGTTCCTGACCGACCGCGACCCCGACGGGCTGGCCGCGACCGTCGCCGACGCCCGCGCGGTGGGCGGCGTCGTCGCCGCACACCGTGTCTTCGACATCACCGACCGCGACGCCGTCGCGCAGTTCGCGGCCGACATCCACACCGCCCACCCGGCGATGGACGTGGTGATGAACATCGCCGGGGTGTCGGCGTGGGGGACGGTCGACAAGCTCACCCACCAGGACTGGAAGTCGATGATCGACATCAACCTGATGGGGCCCATCCACGTCATCGAGGTCTTCGTGCCGCCGATGATCCAGGCGCGTCGTGGGGGGCATCTGGTCAACGTCTCGTCCGCAGCCGGTCTGGTGGCGCTCCCGTGGCACGCCGCCTACAGCGCAAGCAAGTACGGACTGCGCGGCCTGTCCGAGGTGCTCCGCTTCGACCTCGCCCGTCACCGGATCGGCGTCTCGGTGGTGGTGCCCGGCGCGGTGCACACCCCGCTGGTCGACACGGTCCGCATCGCCGGGGTGGACCGCGACGACCCGAACGTGCAGAAATGGACGGGCCGATTCTCGGGCCACGCCGTGTCTCCGGAGGTGGCCGCCGCAAAGATCCTGCGGGGTGTCGCGGCGAACCGCTACCTGGTCTACACCTCGGCCGACATCCGGGCGCTCTATCTGTTCAAGCGCACCATGTGGTGGCCCTACAGCATCGCGATGAAGCAGGTGAACCTGATCTTCTCGCGGGCACTGCGGCCGAGACCTCAGCGCCGCTGACTCTCATCGCGTGCCCCAGTCCCAGGGCGGTGTCGTCGACAGATCCTGGTCGACCACCTTCGTCTCGCCCCAGTCTTTGTAGAGTTCGATCTCCCAGGCGTCCCCGCCCGAACCGATCGGTTCGGCGCCGAGGAAGGTGCGCAGCGTCGTCGAGTGCGTCACGACCACCATCTGCGTCCGGGACGCGGCCGATGCGATCAGACCCGCCAGCGGCCGCACGAGATCGGGATGCAATGACGTCTCGGGCTCGTTGAGCACCATCAGCGACGGCGCCTGCGGACTCAGCAGGGCGGCCGCCCACAGCAGGAAACGCAATGTGCCGTCGGAGATCTCGGCGCTGCGAAGCGGACGCAACATGCCCCGCTGATGCAGGTTGAGATCGAACAGGCCGTCGGTCACCGACACCGACACGGTGGCGCCGTCGAAGGCGTCGGCCACCGCACGGGCCAGTGCGTCCTCGCCGGTCTCCAGAATGGTCTGCACGGCAGCGGCGAGATCCGCGCCGTCATCGGCGAGGACCGGCGTGCGGGTCCCGATCTGAGGCCGGCGCGCCGGGGCGTGACCGTCGGCGCGGAAGCCGTCGTAGAAGCGCCAGTCGCGCAGGCGCTCTCGCACCATGACCAGCTCCGGCACCGCACCGGCCCAGTCGGCCAGCACGCTGCGGTGCGCGGGCAGGCCGTGGGCCAACTCGTCGAACCCGCGGCCGGTGTCACCGGCCACCTCCACCAGCCCGCGCACGCGGCGAACGAGCATCGCGGCCGGCCGCGCCACCGGCCCGGCGAAGACGAGCTCGCGTTTGACCTCCGGATCCCGTTCGAAGGCGGTGTTCTTCGCCTGCGGCAGTCCGAGATCGATCAGATACCCGAAATCGTCTGCGGCATAACCGAGTTCGATGGACACCGGCCTGGTGCGGCGGACGCCCTGGGCGGTGCCGGTGCGGCGCGCCCCGCCGAGCTGCTCGGGGCCGGCCCACATCGCCGACTCGACGCCGCCTTCGGCGGCGAACGACGAGATGACTTCGCCCCGGCCGCAGTCGGCGAGCAGCCGCAGAGCCCGGTACAGCGACGACTTCCCGGTGCCGTTGGCGCCGGTGATGACGGTGAGCCGCCGCAACGGAAGGATCAGCTCCCGCAGCGATCGGTATCCGCGTATCGCGACGGTCTCGAGCATGCCGACGACGTTAGTGGCCCGCTCGGACAGCCGGCACGGGCTCGTCGGCCATCGCCAGCTCGAGGCGGACGCCGAGCAGCCGGACCGGCCGGTCCAGTTCGAAGAGGTCGAGCAGTTCCAGCGCGGTCGCGACGATGACGTCGGCCTCGGTCGAGGCGGAGGCGAGCTTACGGATCTTCGTACGGGTGTAGAAGGTGGCCGTGCGCACCGTGACGGCGACGCGCGTCACGACGCGGTTCTGCTCGGCGACCTCCGTCAGCGTGCGCCGGGCGAGGTCGGTGACCGCCGCCCGCATCTCGGTGCGGTCGGTCAGGTCGTGCGGGAAGGTGACGACGTGGCTGCGCGACCGCGGCACCCACGGCTGTGCGCTGACCGTGGTGTCACCACCTCCCTTGGCCAGCAACAAGATCCACAGACCCGTCGTGGGCCCGAACGCCGACGTGAGAACCGCGGCGTCGGTGCGGGCGAGGTCGGCGACGGTGATGATGCCCATGGCGGCCAGCTTCTTGGCCGTCTTGGGCCCCACGCCCCACAGCGCGTCGACCGGCCGATCGCCCATCGTGGCCATCCAGTTGGCGTCGGTGAGGACGTGAACACCGGCGGGCTTGCCGAATCCGGTGGCGACTTTGGCCCGCTGCTTGTTATCGCTGATCCCGACGGAGCACGACAGACCCGTCTGCGCGGCGATGATCTCCTGGATGCGGTGGGCGAGTGCGACCGGATCCTCGTCGCCGGCCGCGACGTAGGCCTCGTCCCAGCCCCACACCTCGACGGGATGGCCGAGGTCGCGCAGCAGACCCATCACCCTGTCGGAGGCGGCGTCGTAGGCGGTCGGGTCGGACGCCAGGAACGTGGCGTCGGGGCAGCGCCGCGCCGCGGCGCGAAGGGGCATCCCGGCGTGCACGCCGAAGGCGCGGGCCTCGTAGGACGCGCAGGTGACCACCTTGCGGGGCTCGGTGGGATCGCCGCTGCCGCCGACGATCACCGGCAGGCCGGCGAGTTCCGGGTGCCGCTGGAGTTCGACCGACGCCAGGAACTGGTCGAGGTCGACGTGCAGGATCCACTGCGGGCCGGCGGCGACCTCGGGCGGGGTCATGATCCGCAGAGCTTGCGCGCCACCGTCTCCCACGCGTCGGCCAGTTCGTCGAGGGTGCGGTGGCGGTCGGTGCGCTCGTGATGCACGTAGTCGGCGTCCAGCAGTGCCAGCAGTGCGGTCGCCTGGGCATCGAGATCCCCTGTAGTGCGCGCTGTTTCGAGCAACCATCGAACGTGGCGGTGGTGCAGCGCCATCGGTGCGTTGAAGCGCATCTGCGGATCGCGGCCGACATCGGAGAGCAGGGCGTGATGCGCGTCGACGAACATGAGCCGCTCCCTGCCGTAAGCCAGCAACCGCTCCAGCGGCGGAGCTCCCGGCCCCAGCGGCGGGGGCCCGAACAGCAACGCCTGCTGCTGTGCCTTCTCGTCCTCGTCGAGCAGGACGATCATCAGGCCCGCGCGGCTGCCGAACCTGCGGAACAGCGTGCCCTTGCCGACACCTGCCGCTGCTGCGATGTCATCGGTGGTGACGGCCTCGGCGCCCCGCTCGTCGACGAGGCGCCGTGCCGCCTGCAACAGGAGGGCGCGGTTGCGGGCGGCGTCACCCCGTTCCGGCGGTCCGGAGTGTTCCACGGGCAGCGTCGGCAACCCGCTGCCTTCTCCCGACGCGCTCACCGGGCAACTTTAACTCAGCAGGAATAATTCGGACCGCAGTCCGGTTCTTCGGTGCACGTACCGGGTCCAACGATCGGGAGGAATGACGTGGCGGACAACTCGAACAGCACGGTATTGGTACTGGTGGGGAGCCTGCGGGCGGCCTCGGTCAATCGTCAGCTCGCGGAACTGGCCGTCGAGACGGCACCTGCCGGCGTCACGCTGGCCTTGTTCGACCGCCTGGGGGAGTTGCCCTTCTACAACGAGGACATCGACACCGGATCGGTCCCGGAGCCGGTGGCGGCGCTGCGCGAGGCGGCCGGCCGTGCCGATGCCGCCCTCGTCATCACCCCCGAGTACAACGGCAGCATCCCGGGTGTGCTGAAGAACGCGATCGACTGGCTGTCCCGGCCGTTCGGCAGCAGCGCCCTCAAGGACAAGCCGCTCGCGGTCGTCGGCGCCGCGCTCGGGCAGTACGGCGGCGTCTGGGCGCACGACGAGACGCGCAAGTCGTTCGGTATCGCGGGCCCCCGCGTGGTCGAGGACCTCGACCTGTCCATCCCGTCGGCGTCGCTGGACGGCAAGCACCCGAGGGAGAACGCCGAGGTGGTCGCGCGTCTGCGCGACATCGTGGGCAAGCTCGTGGCCGAGATCGGCTGACCGGTCGGCGGAGGCGGATCTCTGCGCAGGCCAGAGGCGTGTGCGGCCCGCGGTCCGCAGCCTCCGGTGATTTGCTGGCCGCTCGCGGCACGGCGGTCGGGCCGGGTGGCTTGTCGGTGAGTACTGATAGACAGGAATAGTGGCGGCAGGCAGCGGTGCTGGTGGGCGGGTTGTGACCTGCGACACGCCCGTCGCCGCGCGACACACCGCTTCTACCTGGGAAAATCCCAATGGTGTTATTACGACCATCTGGTATGTGCTCTACTTGTCGGGCACAACATCTAGTGTTCAGCATCGGAAGTCACGCACAAGGCGATCGACGATCGACAGGAGGGTCGGGGGGAAGTCCAGCCCTCGATCTGACGTTGAAAGTCAGGAAGCTTTTGTTGTCCGGTCGCCTGCTCGGAGATGGCGTGCGGAGCGACAACGGAACACAGATCGTCGAACACACATTTCGCTGAGGGAGCCTGCCGAATGACTGTCACCGTGTACACCAAGCCCGCCTGCGTCCAGTGCAACGCCACCTACAAGGCCCTGGACAAGCAGGGCATCGCCTACGACGTCGTCGACATCTCCCTCGACTCCGAGGCCCGTGACTACGTCATGGCTCTCGGCTACCTGCAGGCACCGGTCGTCGTGGCCGACAACGACCATTGGTCGGGTTTCCGCCCCGATCGCATCAAGGCGCTCGGCGGCGTCGCGGCAACGGCCTGAACGGGTAGCCACGGGTAGGAAGGAGGACGCGATGAGCAATCTCGTCTACTTCTCCAGCGTCTCGGAGAACACGCATCGTTTCGTCGAGAAGCTGGAACTGCCCGCCACCCGCATTCCGCTCCGCGACCGCATCGAGGTCGCCGAGCCCTACGTGTTGGTCGTGCCCACCTACGGCGGCGGGCACGCCAACGGCCCCGATCCCGATGCCGGGGGATACGTCCCCAAGCAGGTGATCGCCTTCCTCAACAACCCTCACAACCGGTCGTTGATCCGCGGCGTGATCGCCGCGGGCAACACCAACTTCGGCGCCGAGTTCGGCTATGCGGGCAACGTCATCTCCCGCAAGTGCGGCGTCCCATTCCTCTACCGCTTCGAACTGATGGGCACCACGGACGACGTGTTCGCCGTTCGCGCGGGATTGAAAGACTTCTGGAAGGAACAGACGTGCCACCAACCGTCACAGCTGCAGAGCCTGTAATCACCGGCGCGCACGCGCTTCCGGGGGAGACCGATTATCACGCATTGAACGCAATGCTGAATCTGTACGACGCCGACGGCAAGATTCAGTTCGACAAGGACGTGCAGGCCGCCCGTGAGTACTTCCTGCAGCACGTCAACCAGAACACGGTGTTCTTCCACAATCAGGACGAGAAGCTCGACTACCTGATCCAGAAGAACTACTACGAGCGCGAGGTGCTCGACCAGTACTCGCGCAACTTCGTCAAGACGCTGCTCGATCGGGCGTACGCCAAGAAGTTCCGGTTCCCGACCTTCCTGGGCGCGTTCAAGTACTACACCTCCTACACGCTCAAGACCTTCGACGGGAAGCGCTATCTGGAGCGCTTCGAGGACCGTGTGGTGATGGTGGCGCTCACGCTGGCCGCCGGTGACACCACGTTGGCCGAGAAGCTCGTCGACGAGATCATCGACGGGCGGTTCCAGCCGGCCACGCCGACGTTCCTGAACTCGGGCAAGGCACAGCGCGGGGAGCCGGTGAGCTGCTTCCTGCTGCGCATCGAGGACAACATGGAGTCCATCGGGCGCTCCATCAACTCGGCACTGCAGCTCTCCAAGCGTGGTGGCGGAGTTGCGTTGCTGCTGACCAACATTCGTGAGCACGGTGCCCCGATCAAGAACATCGAGAACCAGAGCTCCGGCGTCATCCCGATCATGAAGCTGCTCGAGGACTCGTTCTCCTACGCCAACCAGCTCGGTGCGCGTCAGGGCGCCGGCGCGGTGTACCTGCATGCGCACCACCCCGACATCTACCGGTTCCTCGACACCAAGCGTGAGAACGCCGACGAGAAGATCCGGATCAAGACGCTGTCCCTGGGTGTGGTGATCCCGGACATCACCTTCGAGCTGGCGAAGAAGAACGAGGACATGTACCTGTTCTCGCCCTACGACGTCGAGCGGGTGTACGGGCTGCCGTTCGCCGACATCTCGGTGACCGAGAAGTACTACGAGATGGTCGACGACGCGCGGATCCGCAAGACGAAGATCAAGGCGCGGGAGTTCTTCCAGACGCTGGCCGAGCTCCAGTTCGAGTCGGGTTATCCGTACATCATGTACGAAGACACGGTGAACCGGGCCAACCCGATCGAGGGCAAGATCACCCACAGCAACCTGTGCTCGGAGATCCTGCAGGTCTCCACGCCGTCGCTGTTCAACGAGGACCTGTCGTATGCCAAGGTGGGCAAGGACATCTCGTGCAACCTTGGCTCGCTGAACATCGCCAAGGCGATGGATTCCCCGGACTTCGCGCAGACCGTCGAGGTCGCCATCCGCGGGCTGACCGCGGTGTCGGACCAGACCAGCATCACTTCGGTGCCGTCGATCGAGCAGGGCAACAACGACTCCCACGCGATCGGGCTCGGGCAGATGAACCTGCACGGTTACCTGGCCCGCGAGCGGATCTTCTACGGCTCCGAAGAGGGCATCGACTTCACTAACATCTACTTCTACACGGTGCTCTACCACGCCCTGCGCGCCTCGAATCGCATTGCGATCGAACGCGGTGCGGCGTTCAAGGGGTTCGAGCGCTCGAAGTACGCCTCCGGTGAGTTCTTCGACAAGTACACCGAGCAGGTCTGGGAGCCCAAGACCGACAAGGTGCGTCAGCTGTTCTCGGATGCGGGCATCCGCATTCCCAACCAGGACGACTGGAATCGGCTCAAGGAGTCGGTGCAGGCGCACGGGATCTACAACCAGAACCTGCAGGCCGTCCCGCCGACGGGGTCGATCAGCTACATAAACCACTCGACGAGCTCGATCCACCCGGTGGCGAGCAAGATCGAGATCCGCAAGGAAGGCAAGATCGGCCGCGTCTACTACCCGGCGCCGTACCTGACGAACGACAACCTGGAGTACTACCAGGACGCGTACGAGATCGGTTACGAGAAGATCATCGACACCTACGCCGCGGCCACCCAGCACGTGGACCAGGGGTTGAGCCTGACGCTGTTCTTCAAGGACACCGCGACCACCCGCGACGTGAACAAGGCCCAGATCTACGCGTGGCGCAAGGGCATCAAGACGCTGTACTACATCCGTCTTCGCCAGATGGCTCTGGAGGGCACTGAGGTGGAGGGTTGCGTCAGCTGCATGCTGTAGTGCTGTGACGACTGTGGGGCCTGTGTACGCGATCTTCCCGGATGGCGTGCACAGGCCCCACACTCATTCCTGACCAGACCGCTCGGCGCGCACCGCCTTGAGGCGCCGCTGCTCGCGCAGCACCTCCTGGTAACTCTCGCGTTCGGCGACCAGCCAATCCGGCTTCTCTTCGAGCAGCGCATCGATCTGCTCGGTGGTCAGCGCCTCGGTGACGCCGCCGCGGGCGAGGCCGGCGATCGAGACACCCAGCTTGGCTGCCACCAGGTTCTTGGGGTGCGGCCCGTTCTTGCGGAGGTCCTGGAGCCACTGCGGAGGGTCGGCCTGCAGCGCGGCGAGTTCGCCCCGCGTGATCGGGTTCTGCTGGAACTCCGCGGGCGTCGCGGGCAGGTACACGTCCAGCTTCTTCGCCGCCGTGGCGGGTTTCATGGACTGCGCGTTCGGCCTGCTCATGCGGCCAGCGTATCGGTAGCCTGATGCGGTGGCTGTGTCCTCGCTGCCCTCGCTCACCGTCGGTTACGTCCCCGGCGGGACGCCCGCGAAGTGGGCCCGCAACTGGGCGCAACGTCACCCGCAGGTTCCGCTGCAGTTGTGCGCCGTCGCCGCAGCAGACGCGGCCGACGCCGTGCGGGCCGGTACCGTCGATGCGGCGCTGCTCCGGCTGCCGGTCGACACGTCCGGGCTCGCCGTCATTCCTCTCTACGAGGAGACCACCGTGGTCGTGGTGCCGGCCGATCACCTTCTCGCTGCTGCCGACGAGATCACCGCCGCCGACCTCGTCGGGGAGCCGACGCTCGTCCCCCTCGACGACGTCGTCGACTGGGCCGACGCGCCCGGGGCCCCGGTCGATCACCGACCCGAGACCACCGCGGACGCAATGGAACTCGTCGCCGCAGGGGTCGGTGCACTCATCGTTCCGCAGTCACTGGCGCGGCTTCACCACCGCAAAGACCTCACGTACCGCCCGATCACCGACGCGCCCCCCTGCCCAGTGGCGCTCGCCGTCCCGGAGGGTCCGCAGTCGCAGCTGGTCGAGGAGTTCATCGGGATCGTGCGCGGCCGCAAAGCCGGTTCGTCACGGGGGCAGGCTCAGCCGGCACCGAAACGGACCGCGCGGGAGAAGACCCTCGCCAAGCAGGCCGCGCGCGCCGCCGCGGGGAAGGTCGCCCGCACGCCGGGGCGAGCGCACCGCGGTCGCCGCTGACGATCCGGCGTGGTGCGGTACTCGAGTGCGCGGTCAGATGGTGCTTCGGGCAGGAATCGCGATCTCACCGCCCACTCGGGTCCTCAGATCGTGAGCGTTCCGTCGTCGTTGATCGTCCACTGCGGGTTCAGCGCGACCTCCCACACATGACCGTCGGGATCCGCGAAATATCCCGAATAGCCGCCCCAGAACACCTTTTCGGCCGGCTTGAGGATCGTGGCGCCCGCCGCGGCGGCCTGGGCCAGCACCGCGTCGACGTCGGCCTCGGAGCGCTGGTTGATCGCGATCGTGATGCCGCTGAAGCGGCCGTCGATCGGGTGGTGGCAGTCCTCGGCGAGGTCCCCGCGGCCGAACAGGGCCAGCGCCACGCCGGGGAGTTGATAGAAGACGACGCCTTCGGGTGCGTCTTTCGGGACCCAACCCAGACCCTGCTCGTAGAACCGCCGGGCTCGGGCGAGATCGTCGACGCCGAGCGTGATCAGGCTGATCCGTTGTTCCATGCCGGTGACGCTACTCACCGTCGCCGACACCGGGCAGATACGTGCCGATCGACCATTGCCGGCCCTCGGGGTCCAGCAGTTCGATACGGAAGTTGCCCCACCGCGTCGTCTCCGGCGCGATGAGCACCGTGGTGCCGGCGGTCGTCGCACGCTCGTGGACGGCGTCGACCTCCGCAGCGTCGAGGACGACATAGAGCCCCGAGCCGACGCAGTCGCCCTTGGGTTCGGGCACCTCGTAGCCCCGGTCGTCTCGTTGGACGCAGACCACCGCGTCCCCGCGCCGCAGTTCGGCATGGGCGAGGAGGCCGCCGTCGCGGTACGTGCGCACGACATGGAACCCGAGCACGTCGCTGATCCAGCCGACAGCCGCCTCAGGGTCGCGATAGCAGATGAATGCGGTCAGGTGCGCTGACATCATGCCCTCGGTCTACCGGTGGGCACCGACAGGTCCGACCAGAACTCCACGGTGGGTGCCGCGCTCCGGCGGGGCGTGGGACCGGGTGCGAACTGACGGTCGACGTAGTCGAGCAGGTCCGCGCCGGCCGGCTCGATGTCCGCCTGATAAATCGACAACACCGGGTGTCCGCACGCACCGCGGCCAGCGGGCAGGTAGTGGTGCGAGTACACCGGGACCATCTGTGGCACGCGTGCGAGCTGATAGCTCGCGCTGCGCAGGGCATCCTTCATGCGGGCGGGACGCGGTCCCCACGCGTCGTGCCAGAACTGCCGCCACTCGACCGCGAACAGGATCCCGTCGACGGGCAGTCGCAGCCGCGTGGCGAGGGTCCTGCGTGCGTCGTCGCGCCAGTTCGGCCAGGTGCCGCCGACCGGCAGCCCGGCCGCGAGAAACGCGCGGTGGTCGTCGGCGAACTCGAATCCGAACTCGTGCTCGATGCGGACGAACTCGTCGTCGGTCAGACCGCGCCCGATCGCCACCGTGCCGAGGCCGGCCAGGCGCGCGGCGGCCTCGCTGCCCACTGCGTCCATGCCGACAGGATCAGTAGGTGTGCTGCGGCCCCTGGGCCTTCTTGTACAGCGTCTTGAGCATCCGGTCGCGGAAGAACCCGTTGTCGATGACCTTGATCCCGGTGTTCGCCACAGCCGGGATGCCCGCCAGCTTGTGGAAGTAGCGGCCCCGCTTGTACTCCCGGCCCCACGCGGCCTCCATGCGCTGCGCGTAGTTGGTGAAGTCGTCGGGTCCACCGTTGGTCAGCGCGGCGATCGCGCATTCGCCCGCGGCCAAGCCGGATTCCAGGGCCTTGGAGATGCCCGCACCCGAGGCCGGCTTACCCGCTCCCAGCGAGTCACCGGTGAACAGCACGCCGGGACGCCACGGCGGCCACGCCGTGAACCCCATCGGCAGTCGCCAAGCACGCACGCTCTTGTTCTTCTTCAGTTCCTCGATCGGGGGCAGGTCCCACTCCGGCGGCAGCGTGCGCAGGAAGTCGCCCAGGAACTGAGTGGCGTTGATCGACTGCCAGTTCTTGTAGCTGTTGACGTAGCCGAGCCCGATGTTGAAGATGCCGTTGCCCATCGGGAACACCCACCCGTAGCCGGGCAGCTGGTCGCCTTGGAACGCGAGCTTGAGATAGATGTCCAGGCTGTCGGAGTCCGGGCGGTTCACCGGCATCTCCGAGCGGATCGCGATCGCGGAGTAGCCGTTGTACTCCGAGTCGATCTTGAGTGCGCGCTTGATGGGGGAGTAGGCGCCGTCCGCCGCGATGACCGCGTCGCCGTAGACCTTCTCACCGCCCTTGAGAACCACACCGATCACCCGGCCGTTGGCATCGAGTTCGGGCCCGGCGACCTCGGCGCCCTGGCGCACCTCCGCGCCCGCGGATTCGGCGTGCTTGAGCAGCACCGTGTCCAGGTGGGTGCGGCTGACGGTGTGGCCGTGGTCGGGCATACCGGGACGCTTCGGGAACGACAGTTCCCACTGGCTGGGGCTGAACACGGTCACCCGGTTGACCCGGTGGAAGGTGGCGACTTCGTCGGCCAGGCCCATCTTCTGCAGGTAGCTGACGGCGCGCGCGGTCAGGCCGTCCCCGCACGGCTTGTCGCGGGGGAACTGTGCCTTGTCCAGCACCACCACTTTCGCGCCGGTCTGAGCGGCCTGCCATGCGGCGGCCGAGCCCGACGGCCCCCCGCCTGCGATGACCAGGTCGTATCGCTGCGTCATAGTTCTCGTCTCGTTCGGCGACTGTCGCACGAGATAGTACCCGCAGATGGTGTCGGGATCCCGTCGGCGGCACTGACCTGGCCGGCACAGCGTGCGGCGCGGTCTGGGCAGGTCAGCGGTGCCGAGCGGGTACAGTGATCGGGTGCGACGAGGGTCGAGCGCGCGCTCCGCGCAGGAATCGGGCGTCAAGGTGGATGCCCGCAGCGAGCGTTGGCGCGAGCACCGCAAGAAAGTGCGCGCCGAGATCGTCGACGCCGCCTTCCGCGCCATCGACCGCCAGGGCCCGGAGGTGTCGCTGCGGGAGATCGCCGAAGAGGCCGGCACGGCGAAACCGAAGATCTACCGGCATTTCACCGACAAGTCCGACCTCTTTCAGGCCATCGGCCAGCGCATGAGGGACATGCTGTGGTCGGCGATCTTCCCGTCCATCGACATCGCCAAGGACCCCGCCCGCACTGTCGTGCGCCGCGCCGTCGAACAGTACGTGCGGCTGGTCGACGAGCATCCCAACGTCGTGCGGTTCCTGATGCAGGGCCGCTTCGCCGAACAGACCGAGTCGACGATGCGGGCGCTCAACGAGGGCCGCGACATCACGCTGGCCATCGCCGACATGTTCAACAACGCGCTCAAGGAGATGGAACTCGACTACGCGGCGTTCGAGCTGGCCGGGTTCGCCACGTTCGGCGCCGCGGCCTCGGCCACCGACTGGTGGCTGGGCGCCGATCGGGACAGCCCGCGCCGGCTGCCGTCGGAGAAGTTCGTCGACTACCTGACCACCATCATGATGGGCTCCATCAACGGGACCTGCGAGGTGCTCGGTGTCCGCGTCGATCCGGACCTGCCCCTGCATGAGGGTGTCCAGCGCCGCGAGCAGGTCGCCTGATCCTCACGCGCCGAGCACGAATGCACTGACCGGCGTCTCGTAGCTCCGAAGGTCCAGCGTCCGCACGGGCGCCCCACCCGCGAGTTCATCAGCCACCCCGGAGGCGACGAGGAGCTCTCCTCCCGCGGCGCTGCTCTGCATCCGCGCCGCCAGGTTCACCGGATCGCCCAGAGCCGTGAAGTCGACCACCGAACCCCCGACATTGCCCACATAGGCGAGGCCGGCGTTGACCGTCACGCCCACCTCGAGCCAAGGCCCACGGTCGCTGCAGTAGCCGACCGCTCTGAGGAGATCCACGCCGGCCAGGACCGCGCTACGCCGGTACCGGCGACCGCTGATGCCCGCAACGAAGATCGCCATGACTTCGTCGCCGATGAGCTTGTCGATCACCGCGTCGTGGCGCAGCAGGGTCTGCGTTGCTGCGGCGTAGAAGCGGTTCATCAGGGTCGCGAAGTCCGCCACGCCACGCCGGCCGAGCGCGGTCGACCCCCGGACGTCGGCGAACAGGACCGCGACGTCGACCTCGGCGCCTCCCGCGGGCAGTGCATCACAACACCGACTGCACAGGTTGGGGTTCTTGCGGGACGGGCCGAACCCGGCAGCGGCGAGAACGCGCCCAGCAGGTCCACGAAACGGGTTGCTGCACATCTTGCATCGCGGTGCGGAAGGCAGATAGCGGAACACGCGGCGCGCCCTCACCAAGGATCCGTGCCCTTCGGTCAGCACCTTTTCCCAGAGGATCGTTGTCGTGGTCTCACCCGTGAGGTCGACGATAGCCATGTGTCGATGATCGATCCGCCGGTGATCGAGAGCGTGAGGCATCCGCCTCATTTCGCGTGGAATTGAGGCACGTGCCTCATGCGAGCTGCCTATGGCCCTGCGGAGACTGCGAGAGTGAGCCTGGCAAGTGCTACGCGGCCGCAGCCACGCGCGAGAAGGCCGGCGAATTCCCGTTCGCGCCGATCCGGGTCGGGTCGGGCGCAGAATGATGACGTGCATCCGACCCGGGCGTTGCACGGCTCCACAGCGGGTCTGCGAAGAGCCGAACTGCTCGCCGCGATATCGCTGGCGATCGACCTCGGTCTGGGCCAGCCGATGGAACACATGCTGCGGTCGTCGTTGATCGCGACCCGGCTCGCCGAGCGGATGGGTCTGGACGCCCAGCGCCGGGCGACGGTGTACTACGCCAACCTGGTGGGCTGGATCGGTTGTCACGCCGATTCCCACGAGTTGTCGGGCCTGTTCGGCGACGACATCGCCTTCCGGGCGGACACCTACGGGGTGGACATGACCGGGCTGCCGTTCCTGCGGCTGATGCTCGGTCACGTCGGGCGGGGACTGCCCGGATGGGAACGCGCGATCCGCACGACGTCATTCCTCCTCACCGCACGGAACCGGGTCGCCGCACTGATCCAATCCCACTGCACATCCGCTGGCGTGCTGTCCGATCGGATGGGCCTGGACAGGCAGGTGGGTGAGGCGCTGACGTGCATCTTCGAGCGGTGGGACGGCCGAGGGATGCCCAAAGGGGTTGGCGGAGAGAGCATCCCGCTCGAGATCCACATCGTCCGCTTGGCCGACGTCGCAGAGGTGCATCTGCGAAGCGGTGGCGTAGAGGGTGCTCTCGAGGTGGTCCGCGCCCGGCGCGGCACGCAATTCGCCCCGACCGTCGTCGACGCGTTCGAGCGGGACGCCGCCGCGATACTCGACGGGCTGCTCGACATCGACGTCTGGACAGCGGCGTTGGCGCGGGCGCCGGATCGGGACCGCACTCTCGACAGTGGCGAGGCCGACGAATTGCTCAGGGCGATGGCCGATTTCGTCGACCTGAAATGCCCGTGCAGCCCCGGCTATTCGCGTGGCGTCGCCGATCTCGCGGCCGCGGCGGCACGCAGCATGCAGATGCCGTCGGCGGACGTCGTACGCCTCTACCGTGCCGGTCTGGTGCACGGCCTCGGCAGACTGGGTGTGTCCAACCACATCTGGGAGAAGAAGGGGAAACTCAGCACGGCAGAATGGGAACGGGTTCGGATGTACCCCTACCTGACCGGGCGCATCCTGAGTCGCGTCAGCGGGCTGGAATCGGTGGTGTCGCTGGCGACCCGACACGAAGAGCGCATAGACGGGTCCGGATTCCCGCGAGGTGTCACCGGCGCGGAGTTGACCGCGCAGGACCGTCTGCTCGCCGCCGCGGTGGCCTATCACCAACTGCTCGAACCGCGGCCGCAACGGCCGGCCCTCGACCGCACCGGTGCAGCAGAGCAGCTGAAGCAGGAAGCGCGCGCCGGACACCTCGACGCCGAGTCGGTGCAGGCGGTCCTGGCGGCTGCCGGACATCGGGTTCCGCGGCGCAGTCCCTATTCGGCGGGTCTCACCGCCCGGGAGGTGGAGGTTCTGCGGCTCGTCGCCCAGGGCCGGTCCAACCGTGAGATCGCGGCCGAACTGTTCATCGCCGAGAAGACCGCCCGAAACCACGTTGAGCGGGTCTACGCCAAACTGGGCGTCAGCAACCGGACACAGGCGAGTCTCGCGGCAATCGACCGTGGGCTGGTGGGTTTCGCGGGCGAGGCGGCCACCCGATAGGGAACCGCCGCGGCGTTTTTGAGGCAGGCGCCTCATGTGGCGCCGGGCGCGCAGAGCCGATGATTGTTGTCTCACAGCAACATTGAGCTCCATGGAGGTGCTTCCATCATGACCGGATCGACCATCGAACCGACGGCGACCACGCCGTCGATCGACCCCCCGAAGCTCGGGCGCATCGATGCAATCGACATCACCCGGCGCATCGGTGCGCGAAAGATCGTGCAGTCGTTGTCGCTGTCGATCGAGCCCGGCGAATTAGTCGCCATCGCGGGCGGCAGCGGAGCAGGCAAGACCACGGTGCTCGAGATGCTCGCCGGTCTACAGCCGCCTACCGGCGGAGAGGTTCGGCACGACGGCGCCGTGGCCGGCGGGCGACCCGGCGCGGAGAACCGCATCGGCTATGTACCGCAGGACGACATCCTTCACCTGGAGATGCCGCTACGTCGCACGCTGCGCTACGCGGCACAGCTGCGGCTGCCGGCGGGGACGTCGACTGCCGAGGCGGAGCGGACAGTCGAACAGACCATGATCGATCTCGATCTCATCGACCGGGCAGAAGTGCCGGTGCGTGCGCTGTCCGGTGGGCAACGCAAGCGGGCCAGCATCGCCGTCGAGCTGTTGACCCGGCCCCGCATCTTCTTCCTCGACGAACCCACCTCCGGGCTGGATCCGGCAACCGGCGCCGACGTGATCCGCCTGCTGCGGCAGCTCACCCGACGCGGCGTCACGGTGGTTCTCACGACCCATGAGCCGGCCGATATCGAGCGCTGCGACCGCGTCATCTTCCTCGCTCGTGACGGTCATCTCGCCTTCAGCGGCAGCCCCGCCGAGGCGCGGTGCTATTTCGGCGTACGCGATCTCACCGAGATCTACGAGCGGCTCGCCGGCGAGCACACGCCCCAACACTGGGCGCAGCGCTTCGCGCAGAGTCGCGACACCTCCGTCGCTGCAGCCCAGGCGACGCCCCGACCCGACCGCGCGACACGTCGAGAGGGCATCGGCGCTATGCGGCAATGGTGGATCCTCACCCGGCGCAATGTCGATGTGCTGCGACGGAATCGGTTGACGCTCGCGGTCCTGCTCGGCTCACCGGTGCTGGTCACGGTGATGATGGCGACGCTGTTCAGCCGCGGCGCGTTCGAGACGCGTAGCGCGTCTGACGTCGCTCCCGCACAGATCGTCTTCTGGATTGCGTTCGCGGGCTTCTTCTTCGGCCTTACCTACGGCCTGCTCCAGATCGTCGGGGAGGTCGCCGTGTTCCGGCGCGAGCGGTTGGCCGGGCTGAGCGTGACCGCCTACGTGGCATCCAAAGTCGCTGCGCTGCTTCCTGTGCTGGCCGGCGTCAGCGCAGTGCTGCTCGGGGTACTGCGGGGTCTCGGCCGGCTTCCCGCGGCCGGCTGGCACGTCTACGCCGTGCTGTTCGCGACCATCCTCATCGAGGCGACGTCGGCGCTGGCACTCGGCCTGCTCGCGTCGGCCGCCGTCTCCAACGCCGCACAGGCCGCGCTGGCCCTGCCGATGCTCTGCTTCCCGCAGGTTCTGTTCGGCGGCGCCATCGTGCCGGTCGACCAGATGGCCACGCCGGGACGATGGATGAGCCTGGTGCTGTCCAACCGCCACGCGTTCGACGCGCTGGGTCGTGACCTCGATCTCGACCGGTACACCGCCACGCTGCCGGCCATGTCGGCATATCGCGAGACCTTCCAGGGCGGCACCGCGGCCAGTGTCCTCGCGCTCGCCACGTTCGCCGTAGTGCTGGCGGTGATCACCGTGTGGGTGCTGCGGCGACGGACTGCCCCGGGCGCCGCTCGGCGATGAAGGGCCGGCCGGGCGCGGACCGCACATCGTGCGGCCCGCGCTTCCGAGCGCCGGACCTGGACAACTATCCGGTACCAGCGTTCCCAGGTACAGTCGGAATCATGACAGTTGCCGAGCAGGTCGAGGACGTCACCGCAGGGCAGACACCCGTGCGGACGCGCGCACTGATCATCGGCTCCGGCTTCTCCGGGCTGGGGATGGCGATCGAACTGCAGCGTCGCGGCGTCGAATTCGTGATCGTCGAGAAGGCCGACGAGATCGGCGGCACCTGGCGCGACAACACCTACCCGGGATGCGCGTGCGACATTCCGTCGCACATGTACTCCTTCTCGTTCGAGCCCAAGCCGGACTGGACGCACATGTGGTCCTTCCAGCCCGAGATCCAGGACTATCTCCTCGGCATCACCGAGAAGTA